>JBKHXU010000050.1:0-1874 GCA_046565865.1 Gammaproteobacteria bacterium
ACCTATCGGCCGCGGATGCTGGCGCCCGCGGAGCGCGTGCGGCTGGTTTCAGTGGCGCGCTTGGTGGAGAAAAAAGGCATCGGCATCGCGTTACGCGCGGTGGCCGGACTCGTCGCGCGCGGCTACAACGTCGAATACAACGTCGTCGGCGACGGACCCGAACGTGCCGCGCTGCTGCGTCTCATCGAGCAGCTCGATCTGGGGGCGCGTATCCGTCTCGCCGGCGCGTGCTCGCACGCCGAAACGCTGGCGGCGCTCGACCGCGCGCATATCCTGCTCGCGCCCAGTGTGACCGCGGCAAACGGCGATCAGGAAGGCATTCCGAATGCGCTCAAAGAGGCGATGGCGCTCGGCCTGCCGGTCGTTGCCACGCGCCACGGCGGCAACGCCGAGCTGGTGCAAGACGGCGTCTCCGGCATCCTGGTGCCGGAGCGCGATGTCAACGCGCTCGCGGACGGCATCGCGCGTCTGATCGACACGCATGCAAGCTGGCCGGCTATGGCCAGCGCCGGACGCCATAAAGTCGAGGCCGACTTCGATGCGGCGCGCTTGAGCGCCGAGCTGAACGACATCTACGCGCGCGTCGTTGACCGACGTGCCCATCCGGGAACGATGTACACGGCCAGCGGACGCGGGTGCGCGCCGAGCGAAGGGAGATAACGCCATGTGCGGGATTGCCGTGATTTGTGGACTCGCCGCGACGGACGACGAGGCGATCGTGCGCATGGTGCAGGCGATCCGCCATCGCGGCCCCGACGCGCAAACCTATCGACAGCTGGACGGCTGCCATCTCGGACATGCGCGGCTCAGCATCATCGATCTCGACAACGGCGCGCAGCCGATGGTGGATATGCGGCGCCGGCGCTGGATCGTTTTCAACGGAGAAATTTACAACTACCGCGAGCTGCGGCAGGAGCTCGACCGATTCGGCTACCGCTTTGCGACGCACTCCGATACCGAGGTAATTCTCGCCGCGTATGATCGCTGGGGCGAAAACTGCCTTGATCGCTTGCGCGGCATGTACGCGTTCGCCATTTGGGATGTGCAGACGCGCGAGCTATTCGCCGCACGCGATATCTTCGGCGAGAAGCCGCTTTACTATTCGACGGCCGGTGGACGGCTAATAGTAGGTTCCGAGATCAAGGCGATCATGGCGTCGGGTATGGTATCGCACGCACTGTCGCCTGCTGGCATCGATGGTTACTTGGCGCTCGGATACGTACCACCGGACCGCACGGTATACGAAGATGTGCAGACACTGCCGCCCGGACATTGCTTGGTGTGGAAGGCGCATGCGCTGCGTATCCGGCGATATTGGTCCCCGCGCGCGCAGCCGGTCGCGGCGACGGCGGACGAGGCCGGTGAGGAATTACGGCGGCTGTTGCGCCAAGCGGTACAGCGGCAAATGATCGCCGACGTGCCGCTCGGCGCGTTCTTGAGCGGCGGCCACGATTCGAGCGCGGTGGTCGCGCTGATGCGCGAGGCGCGTAGTGGTCCGTTGCAGACGTTCTCCGTCGGGTTCGGCGAGCACGTCAACGAGTTGCCGTACGCGCGCCAGGTGGCCAAGCGCTACGACACCGAGCACCACGAGCTCGATCTCGCCGATCCGCCGGTGGCATCGCTGCTCGAACGGATGGCCGAGGTTTACGACGAGCCGTTCATGGACCCATCGCACGTGCCGACCTTCGTGCTGTCGGAATTCGCGCGTCGACGGGTCAAGGTGGCGCTGACCGGTGACGGTGCCGATGAGCTGTACGGTGGCTATGCGTGGTACCCGTTGGTGGCGCTGTCGACGACGGTGCCGTCATCGGCGGTCGCCTGGTTTGTGCTGCGCGCCACCAGCCGGTTGCTGGCCGATCGGTACCGCTCGCTTT
>JBKHXU010000051.1:0-21878 GCA_046565865.1 Gammaproteobacteria bacterium
TGTACCACCTGGTCACGCGGGGAAAACCCGCGGTCCTTGGCGTTGCGCATCGCGGCGATGAGCACCGGCCATTCGTCTCTGATTTTTTTCTCGTGCATTGCAATCGGCTCCTAGGGAACACCCCAAACAGAATGGATGCCGAATGCGAAAAATGTTTGAAGCCGGCGCGAACGGCGTGTGAACGTGCGGGGAGAGGAAGTGGTGACCAGGGACGGAATTGAACCGCCGACACGGGGATTTTCAGTCCCCTGCTCTACCAACTGAGCTACCTGGCCGTATGGGATGACCGCTGGCGGGCGTCGAGCGACGGCCACCGAAAGAGCGGCGCATTATAGGGAAGTGGTCTCGCTTTGTAAAAACGCTGGTTTTCTCGTAAATCTGTGATCGTCGCTCCGCTGTCAACCGGAACCGATGTGCTGCGTTGTAGCGCTCATGGCTCGGCGCTTTGCCGGTCCCGAACGAAACCAATCAGGAGGCAGCATGAAACGCGTAGTGGCAGCTATCTTCATCGCGGCAGTGACGGCGGTTCCGGCGGCGTATGCAGCGGGCAGCGCGGGTGGGCACGCGGCGGGGCATCAAAGGCATCCGCATGCGGCACGGCGCGATCCTGGCGTGAACCATCGGCAGCAGCACCAACGCAGTCGCATTCATCAGGGCGCGCATTCGGGCGAGCTGACGAAGGATGAAATCAAGTCGCTGGCGCAGGAACAAAAGTCGATTCGCCAGCAAGAGCGCGCGTACAAGTCGGACGGTAAGCTGACCAAGGACGAGCGCAAAGACATGCATCAGGATTTGAATCAGGCGAGCAAGAACATCTACAACGAGAAGCACGACGCCGAGAAGCGTTGAGCGGGCGCTGATCGATCCGTCATTGCGAGGAGCGGAGCGACGAAGCAATCTGCTTAAGGTTAGAGATTGCTTCGCTTCGCTCGCAATGACAGGCGGATTGGCGGCGACAGTCGTGTTGAATTAATCACTGGATTCCCGCTTGCGCGGGAATGACGACGTAGACGAAAGCGGGCCGGATCACCGGCCCGCTTTTTATTTACTCGCGGGCGGGACGTAGCCCGAGGGCGCGGCGGAGCCGCCGCCGAAGAAATATTTTTCCATCTCGCCCTCGATGAACTTGCGCGCCTTGGGGTCGAGCGGATTGATGCGGTTCTCGTTCATCAACATCGTTTGCTGGCCGAGCCATGCCTTCCACGCCTCTTTCGAAACGTTTTCGAAGATGCGTTTGCCGAGCTCGCCCGGGTAGGTCGGGTAGTCCAGACCTTCGGCCTCTTTGCCGAGTTTGATGCATTTCACCATGCGTGCCATCACACCTTCTCCAGTTGCGCGAGCAGCCGTTTCACCGGTGCCGCGAGTCCGCGCTCGTCGGGTAGCGCTGCGTTATACCAGACCGTTTCGCCGTTCTCCATGACACGCCGCGCGCCCTTCAAGCGCGCGGGAATCGGTGTGATGTCGAGGTGAAAATGGCTGAACGTATGGCGCAGCCGCGGCCACGGCGCGTCGAGCTCGACCTCGAAGCCATATTCGCGCCGCAGCCATCCGTCCACGCGCTTCACGCGACATTCCGGCAGGCCCCAGAGACCGCCCCAAATCCCGACCGGCGGACGGCGTTGCAGCAGCACATGCCCGCGCCGGTCGCGCACGAGCACCATATATATGCGTTTGACCGGCAGCGCCGCGCGCGCCGCCGGCCGCGGCAGTTGCGCCGCGATGCCGAGGCGGCGTCCGGCGCAGCCGCGCGCGAGCGGGCAGCGGCCGCACTCGGGTTCGCCGCGGCGACACAGCGTCGCGCCGAGGTCCATGATCGCTTGCGTGTAGTCGGCAACGCGCGCCGCCGGCGTATGTCGTTCCGCCAACTGCCACAGTCGCGTTTCGATCTCGCGGCCTTTGAGCGGGGTGTCGATCGCGTGATAGCGCGCGAGCACGCGCTTGACGTTGCCGTCGAGAATCGCGTGCCGTTGGTTGAACGCGAGCGCCAAGATCGCCCCCGCGGTCGAGCGTCCGATGCCGGGCAGCGTTTCCACAATCTCGAAATTGCGCGGAAAACGCCCGCCATGTTCGCGCACGATCGCCTGCGCCGCCTTGTGCAAGTTCCGCGCGCGGGCGTAATAACCGAGGCCGGTCCATTGGTGCAGCACCGCATCAAGCTGCGCACGCGCGAGCGATTCGATATTGGGAAAACGTTTGAGGAAGCGCTCGAAGTAGGGGATGACGGTGGCGACTTGCGTTTGCTGCAGCATCACCTCCGACAGCCACACGTGATACGGATCGCCGCTTTGCTTCCACGGCAGCGCCTTGCGGCCGTGACGGTCGTACCACGCGAGCAGCGCGCGGGCGAGGGTGCTGACGCTGCGATGCGCTGGTTTGGCACCCAAGGCCGTCATTGGTTGAACTTTTTGCGCAGTTTGTCTCCAAATTTTTGTTCTAGCGATTCCCGTTTTTCTTGAACTTTCTCTTCGAGGCCTTTTTTGAATATCGCATCCACGTCCGGTCGAATTCTAGGACTGGCTAGATCACCTTCCACGATCAGCGGTATATCGTTTACGCCCAGACGATACTGCTCATAGATGCCACGCGGTAAATTAATCTTTCCTTTTCCACTAACGCGAAGGTGTGGCCCTTCAATGAAGAGATTATTGTCGACGATGCCGTTTGTAACCTTCGCATCAGTCTGAAGTTTTGAAAACGTGGTTTTATCCCCTTGTTTCGGCGTGAACTGAGGTAATGCCTTTAGTAGATTGGCTGCGGAGGCACCCGGTTGCTTCCTGGCATCTTTAATCTGTTGTTCCAGTTTTAGGAGATCGACCCCCTCTATCGCGCCACTTTGAACAGAGGCTGATAACGAACCATTCAAGGTGTTTTTGATCTGGTCGGCATTGAGCCCTTGTCCTATTAGGTCGAGTGCAACGTTGCCGCCCCCGCTAACGCTAAGTTTCGACAATAGCCCGGCGTCTTTTAAAAACGGCCCAAGCTGCACGTTCGCGAGTTTTTCGGTGAACTGAAACCGCGGCACCTTGCCGCTGGCGTCGATGGTGGTTCGACCGTTATAGGTGCCGCCGTAGAGTTTTGCTGTATTGGGCCCGAGCGCGATGTTGCCGTTGCGGGCGTTCACCTGCAGTGAAATATCCTGGCTCTGAATGCCGAACGCCTTGAGTGCCTGCACTTTGAATTTCCCCTGGGTGTCGAACTCGCGCAGCAGCGCGAGCGGGATCACCACGGGCGCGGCGGCCGGTGCGTTGTTGTCGGTCTTCGCGTCGCCCTTGGTTTCGGTCGCGGCCGGCAGGTAGCGATCGATGTCGATGCGATCGACCGCTAGATCGAAGCGCGGCGTGAGCGGCGTGAAGCTCGCGAGCGACAGCGAGCCGGTGAGGTGCGTGTCGTCGAGCGTCAGCGCGAACTCGTTCAACGACGCGGAGGTAGTGGTCGCGTTGAACTTGGTGCTCATGCCGACATTCGTCAGCGCCTTGGCATCGGTCGGTGCGTAGGCGATCCCCAGTTGCTTCAGCAGATCGCGCGCATTGAAGCGCGCGATCTCCATGCGGCCGCTGAACTTCGCCGCCTGCTGCAACTGCGTGCCGGTGACGCTGCCTTTTAGCGTGAGCGGACCGGCATTGAGCGTCAGTTCCGGCACGTTGAGTGCCTGCTTGGCGGGGTCGAGGTTCGCGCGCGCATTCAGCTCCACGCGATTGCGCACCGGTGGCTTGCCGGTTTCGAGATCGAACGTGAGCTTGAGCGGCACCGGTGTTGTACCGAGCAGATTGCCGCTCGTGAGATCGAGCCCACGCACCGCGTAGCGCGCGCCGCTTTGCTGGTCGTCCCAGACGACGTTCGCGTTGCGCACGCTGAGCTCATTCACCGTGAACGCCGCCAGCGCCGCGCCGGCGTCCGGCGACTTCGGTTTTTCCGGTTCGGCCGGCTTTGCTTGCGCTTTGGTTAGATCGTCCCAGTTGGTGCGGCCGTCTTTGTTCTTCGCCAAGTTGAGCGCGAGGCCGTTGAGGCGAATCGCGTCGACGCGCACTTCCTTGCGCAGCAGTGGCAACAGCTCGACCTTAATACCCGCGGATTCCACGCGCGCGAACGGCTCCTTGCCGAACCCCGGCGCATTCGCGAGCTGCAGCGCGCCGGTTTCGAGGCCGAGCCAGGGAAAGAACGAGAGCTTGAGTTTGCCTTCGATCTGGAAATCGCGCCCGGTGTGGGTCTTCACCGCGCCGATGATGTCGTCGCGATAGCGATTTGGATCGACAAAGACAGCGACGAGCACGATCGCCAACACGATGAGTCCAACCACGACCCCGGCCAGGATCGCAACGATCTTTACGGGCTTGCGCAAGCGGGAATCTCCCTCGGCGAGATGGAGCGGGTGATGGGAATCGAACCCACGTCTAAAGCTTGGGAAGCTTTCGTTCTACCATTGAACTACACCCGCGAAACGAACGTGCAGTGCCGGTTCAATATACCGGCGGAAGATTCGCGGCACAACTGGACGACACCGGCGCTTGTCGCCCCGTTGTTCAGCGCGATTCCGTTATCGAGTGCGCGTTCGTCGGCAACGGTCAAAGCACATGCGTCGCCAGCGTGGCGTTGACGGAAATTGTGGAGCAGACGAGCCTGCCTCCATATTTCTAAACTCATTCTTTTCTCCAGGGTCGCAATTTAGGTAGAGTAGATCCAGCGCCTTGAGAGACGGTTAGCCATGATCAGCCACCTTAACAAGCTTCCTTATGCGGATGCTAAAAGCTTCCTCGACCAAACGGAGGACGCGCGCGCGTTGCCGTTTTTGATCGATATTGCGCCATTCATGGACGAGCAAGAGTGGCTGGCGCTCCTTAACGCGACATGGCCGCGCATCAAGAACGCGGATGAATATCGAGACGCGCTGCTCCAAACACCTTACGCGGGTACACCCAAAGGGTCCGGCGCGAAGTGACGTTGTCCGCCTTCGGTCACCGCGATGGCAGTCTTCGCTGTAACCACTGGGCTAGCCGTTACTAGTCCGCAGCGCCTTCAATGCACTGCCCCACGCGACCACTTGATCCAGCATCTTGTTGACCGATTCGCTGTGGCGCGGGTCGGGTCTGAAGCTGGCGAAGTTTTCGAAGTCGGTGAAGAGCGAGAGCATTACCTGCTGGCGCACGTCGGCGACCATGATCTCTCCCATGACTAGGCGCAGCGATTCGACCGCGCGCACGCCGCCCATGCTGCCATAGCTCACGAACCCCGCGGCTTTGTTGTTCCACTCCTGGAACAAATAGTCGATAGCGTTCTTGAGCGCGCCGGAGGGGCCGTGGTTGTACTCCGGCGTGACGAACACGAACGCATCGAATCCGGCGATCTTCGCCGCCCAGCGCTTGGTATGCGCGTGGCTGTACTTGCCCTGGCTCGGCGGGATCGGTTCATCGAGCAGCGGCAGCTCGTAACTGGCGATATCGACCAACTCGTATTCGGCGTCATCGCGCCGCTTGGCGAGATCGAGCACCCAGCGCGCGACTGTTTCGCTCTTGCGCCCGGGGCGCGTGCTTCCGGTCACGATTGCGATTTTGATCATGGCTCCATCCTTGGTAATCCGGGTCTCATTACGCCACCCGCGCAGAAGCGAGGCTATAGGGGATGATGCTTGCCGAACTCCGGTCGATAGGGAGGCATCGGGCTGGTGCGCAACCTGAGTCGATGCCAGCTGCAGGGGGCAAACTCTCGCGCGTTGTATTGCCGGGTCGGCGCGTGTTAGAACTTCGTGGTCGCCTATTGAATAGCCATAACGACAACGAGGAGGACGATTGTGCTAAGGACAAATTTGCCACGTCGTTGCATCACCAGTATCTCCGCTCTCGCCACGCGCAAGGCGCCGAGGCACGTTATCGTCGCGTGCGCCGTGCTGGCGGCCGCGAATGTATTTCTGAGCGGGCGACCGGCCGTCGCTAGTCCCGGTTGCGTCACCACCGGTGGTGACGTCGTCTGCACCGAACAAGGCGCCCTGCGCGGCACAACGGAGAACGGCATGCTCGCGTTCAAAGGCATTCCGTACGCGAAGCCGCCGGTGGGGTCGCTCCGTTGGCAGCCGCCGTCGCCGCCGGAGGCGTGGACCGGCGTGCGCGATGCCAGTCGTTTCGGCGCGATCTGTCCGCAGCTATCGGGCCAAAACGTCATCGGCGACGAAGACTGCCTGACGCTCAATGTTTGGGCGCCCGCGACGCCGTCGGCATCGCCGTTGCCGGTGATGGTGTTCTTGCCCGGCGGCGGCAATCACGCGTTTTCCGGTCAAGGCGCCCCGGTGTTCGGTGGCGTCAGCTATAACGGCGGCGCGCTCGTGCCCGAAGGCGTGATTTTCGTGAGCTTCAACTACCGCTTGGGCGCGCTTGGGTTTCTGGCGCATGCGGCGCTTAGCGCGGAGCGCGCGGAGCGCGTTTCGGGCAACTACGGCAACCTCGATCAAGTCGCGATGCTGCAGTGGCTGCAGCGCAACATTGCAGCATTTGGCGGCGACCCGCATCGCATCTTTCTATTCGGCACGTCCGCCGGTGGCGGCAACATCTGCGCGCTCATGACGGCGCCCTCGGCACGTGGTTTGTTCCATGGCGCCGCGATGCAGGCGAGCGTGCCGACCGGGTGCGAGTTACCGACGCTCGCCGACGCAGAGCAGGGAACCGGACAGCGCGTGGCGCAAGCGCTCGGCTGCACGGCGGATGTCGCGGCGTGCCTGCGCGGCAAGTCGACCGCCGAGATCGTGCGCGCGGTGCCCGGAACCTTCGGCTTGTTCCCGCGCATATATGGACCGAATGTTGATGGCTGGTTGTTTCCCGAACAGCCGCGGGCCTTGATCGAGCGCGGTACATATAGGCATATGCCCGTCATCGTCGGCAACAGCGCGCAAGAAACGATGCTGTTTGTGAATTCCGTCGGGCCGGTTACGGACGAGGCGAGCTACGCCGCGGCGATCGAGCGGGTATTCGGCGCCGACGCGGCCGCGCGCATTGTCCAGCGTTATCCCGCGACGGCGTATCCCTCGCCACGCCAAGCGCTGGTGCAGCTGACGACCGATGCCTTGTTTACTTGTCAGAGCCAGCGCGTGGCGCGGTCGCTGGCGCGGGCGCAGCGACAACCGGTCTATCGTTACCTGTTCGATCACACGCTGGAGAACGACCCGGAACTGCGCGCGCAGGGCGCGGTGCACACCGTCGAGCACGTTTTTTTCTTCCCGTGGCAGGGCAGCTATCGTCCGACGTCGACCGATCTCGAGATCCAACGGCTGCTCGTTGGCGACTGGGCGGAGCTGGCGCGCGCCGGTCGGCTGGGTAGCGCCGGCAGCCGCGGCTGGCCACGCGCCGCCCACGGCGATGCCTACTTTTTGATCTCGGCCGATCCGTCGCCTAAGCAGGGAGATGGTGGGGCGCAGTGTGATTTCTGGGACACGGTCCAGCTCCCATGGCCGCATCTGTAGCGAAGAACCGACTACGCGCGTCGATAAGGATTCGACGGGGCGATCGCCGCCGGTCGGATTAATTGCGTTTGTCGGTTCGCCGGGCGACGGCGTTCCGATGCCGCACAGGTCGAGGATTCTTTCCCGCCAAATCTGCGCGCGTTCTGTGCGCCGATATCCCGCCCAGACACCGTGGGCATTAATTGCGTTGCGGGTGTAACGCCACTTAGGATGACGACCGTTTCCGCCTGAGGACCGCCTTGTGAAAACGTCCGCCGACGCGAGCGCCAGTTCCGCTGTCGAGTTGTATGCCGAGCGTAACGACCACGACAGCGCCGAACCCGCAACGCCTGAGCATGCGGTGGCGAGTCGTTGGCAGGTCTGGGAGCACGCCCCCATCGGAATTCACTGGGTCGACCGTGACGGCATTATCACCTGGGCCAATCAGGCCGAGTTAAAGATGCTCGGCTACCGGCCCGAGGAATATATCGGGCGGCATATTGCCGAGTTTCATGCCGACGCTGAGGTCATCGCCGATATTTTGCGTCGGCTGCAAAACGGCGAGACCTTGTGCAATTACGAGGCGCGCCTGCGCTGCCGCGACGGCTCGATTCGCCACGGCGCGATCGATTCGAACGTCGTTTGGAAGGACGGCAAGTTCATTCACACGCGCTGCTTCACGCGCGACGTTACGGCCCGCAAGCAGCTCGAGGAAAGCGGGCACCGGCAGCTCGGAGAGCTCAATACCATCTATCAAACCGCGCCGATCGGGTTGGCGTTGGTCGACGCCGAGTTTCGCTTTGCCCGCATCAACGAGCGATTGGCGGAGATAAACGGGCTATCGGTCGAACAGCATCTTGGTCGCAGCATACGCGAGGTGGTACCGGCGCTCGCCGATCAAGCGGAGGCGGTTTTCCGGGAAGTTTTTGCGACCGGCAAGCCGTTGCTCAACGTCGAGTTCGAGGGCGAGACTCCGGCACAGCCGGGCGTGCGCCGCACCTGGGTCGAGAGCTGGCATCCGTTGAAAGACGCGCGTGGCGAGACGATCGCGATCAATGTCCTGGTCGAGGAGGTCACCGAGCGCAAGCGTGCCGAGGCGGCGTTGGCCAAAAGCGCGCGCCAGAAAGAGGCGCTGTATCAGTTGGTCGACCGTCTGCACCGCACCAAATCGCTCGACGAGATCTACGACGCGGCGTTACAAGCAATCGTGGCTGCGCTGCCGTGCGATCGCGCCTCGATTCTGTTATTCGACGAGTTGGGCGTGATGCGATTTGTCGGTTGGCGGCGGTTGTCCGACGGTTACCGCCGGGCGGTCGAGGGACACTCGCCGTGGCAGCGCGACGCCGTCGACCCCCAGCCGATCTGCATCGAAGATGTCGAGCGCGCCGATATTCCCCCCGCGCTCAAGGCCACCGTGGTCGGCGAAGGCATCGGCGCCCTGGCGTTCATCCCGCTGGTGGCGGATAACAAACTTATCGGCAAGTTCATGGCGTACTTCGACGCGCCGCATCAGTTTCCGGCAGACGAGATCGAGCTCAGCTTAAGCATCGCGCGGCAGCTGGCGTTTGCCATCGAGCGTCAGCGTACTGATGCCGCGCTACGCGAGAGCGAGCGCCGCTTTCGCGAGATGATCGACGCGTTACCGGCGGCGATCTACACCACGGATGCCGCGGGTCGTATCACCCACTACAACCCGGCCGCGGTCGAGTTCGCCGGTCAGGCGCCGAAGATAGGCACCGACCGCTGGTGCGTGAGTTGGAAGCTGTATACCGCCGACGGCGCTCCATTGCCGCACGACGAGTGTCCGATGGCGATGGCGCTCAAGCACGGGCGCGCCATCCGCGGCGTGGAGGCCATCGCCGAACGCCCGGACGGGGCGCGCCGTTGGTTCACGCCGTATCCGACACCGCTACACGACGCCAATGGCGCCGTTGTCGGCGGCATCAATATGTTGGTGGACATCACCGAGCGCAAGGCCGCGGAACAGGCGCAGGCCCGGCTCGCCACCATCGTTTCATCGTCGACCGACGCAATCCTGAGCAAAACCCCCGACGGCATCGTCACGAGCTGGAATACCAGCGCCGAACGTATGTTCGGCTACACCGCCGAGGAGATCCTGGGACAGCCGATCTATCGCTTGATCCCGCTGGAGCTGCGTGCGGAGGAGGAGGGGCTGCTCGCCCGGCTGCGTGCGGGGGAGCGCATCGAGCACTACGAGACGACGCGGATCGCAAAAGACGGCCGCCGGCTCGATGTCGCGCTAACGCTATCTGCCATCAAAAGCCCCGCCGGCGCCATCACCGGCGCGTCTAGCATCATGCGCGATATCACGGAACGCAAACGCGCCGATGAACTAGCGCATCGCCATGCGCGCCAGTTGCAACTGATAACCGACAATGCGCCCGTGCATATCGCTTATTGCGATACCCAACGGCGCTTTAAGTTCGTCAATAAGTCATACGCGGCGCGTTTTGGTCTGAGTCCGCAAGATATCGTGGGAAAAACCATCGCCGAAGTCATCGGGGAGCCGGCCTATGCGGCGATCCGCAACTACGTGCATGTCGTGTTACACGGCGAGCCGGTCGAATTCGACGTTGAGATACCGTACGCCACCGGCGCCCGCTTCATGCACTGCTCCTATGCCCCGGAAACAGATGCAGACGGGGCCGTGGTCGGTTGGGTCAGCGCCATAGTTGATATTACCGAGCGGCGGAATATCGAGCGAGCGCTGCGCGCCAGCGAGGAGAAGCTAAAAGAGGCGGACCATCGCAAGGACGAATTTCTCGCCATGCTGGCACATGAGCTGCGCAATCCGCTAGCGCCGATCCTAACGGCCGTGCACCTGCTACGTACGGAAAGTGCGTCAAACACTGCGCGCGATCACGTGCGCGACATCATCGAACGGCAGACGCGACGTCTCGCGCGTCTCGTGGACGACCTGCTCGATGTATCGCGCATCACGTCCGGGCGCATACGGTTGCAGATGGAACCGGTTGCCGTCGCCGACGTAATCCAGCGCGCAGTGGAAACAATACGGCCGCTAATGGAGCAGTTCGGCCATACCTTCAACGTCACGGGGGTGCCGGAATCCGTCTGGCTCAATTGCGATTCCGCTCGCATCGAACAAGTGTTGGTGAACTTGCTCAACAATGCCGCCAAATACACCGATTGCGGCGGGCGTATCGACTTGAGTATGCAGTTTGATGGATATCAAGTCGCGCTTTACGTGCGCGACACCGGCATCGGCATTGAGCCGAAGCTGTTACCGCACATCTTCGAGTTGTTCACCCAGGCGGAGCGTACTGTCGATCGTTCGCACGGCGGGCTCGGCATCGGCCTGTCGTTGGTACATCGGCTGGTGGCGATGCACGGTGGTACGATCGACGTGAAAAGCGAGGTCGGTCGGGGCAGCGAATTCTGCGTACGGCTACCCGCGATCCCGGCGCCGGCCCGCAGCTCGGCCGGTGTCGATGGCGAAGTCGGGCAGTCCACGTTCGCCCCGCTGCGGGTGCTGGTGGTCGACGACAACGTCGACGCCGCACAAAGTTTGGCGATCTTGCTCGAAACAGCGGGACATGCCGTCGCCACGGCGTACGACGGCCAAGCGGCGCTGGCGGCGGCCGACAAGCATCGTCCGCAAGTCGTGTTCCTCGATCTTGGTCTGCCGACGCTCGACGGCTGTGAGGTGGCGAAGCGCCTGCGGGCCATGCCGGCGGGCGCGAACGCGACGCTGGTGGCGATCACGGGCTACGGGCAGGAGGCCGATCGGCGCCGTACACGCGAGGCAGGGTTCGATCAGCATCTCGTCAAACCGGTCGACTTCGACGCAGTGCAGGAGATTTTGCAAAAGGTCGGCGAATCCCGGTCGGGCTAAAACGCTTCGCCGCTCATCCCGCGGCGCTTTGGCTCGCCGCCGGCGCTTGCGCAAACAATCTGCTCAGTGTCTCGTAATCCACGGGCTTGACCAGATGCGCATCGAAGCCGGCCTGTTGCGACTGTCGCCGGTCCTGCGCCTGGCCCCAACCCGTGATGGCGACGATGAAGACTTTGTCGCCGCCGGCGCGCTTGCGAATTTCGCGGCATACCTCGTAGCCGTCCATCTTCGGCAGTCCGATGTCGAGCAGGATCGTGTCCGGTTGATAACTGCCGGCCAACGCCAGCGCCTCGGCGCCGTCGTAACCGATGCGCGTTTCGTTGCCGCTCAGCTCGAGTAACGTCGCCAGGCTTTGGGCGGTATCCGGGTTGTCGTCAACCACGAGCACGCGCCGGCCGCCAGGCAGGGGCGGGGACGCGGTCGCCGTGGCCGCGTCGGACGCCAGGGTGTCGGCGAGCGGCAGGCGCACGGCGAACTCGCTGCCGCGGCCGATGCCGTCGCTGCTGACCGACAGGGTGCCGCCGTGCAGTTCGGTGAGCCGCTTGGCGAGCGTGAGCCCGATACCGAGCCCGCCGCCGGCCCGTTCCGGGCTCGACTCACCGCGGGTAAAGAGGTCGAACACGCGCTCGATCATATCCGGCGCAATGCCGGTCCCGGTGTCGCGCACCTTAATCGTGACGGTGTGTTCGTCATGCGCCAGCTCCAGGAATATGTTTCCGCCCGCCGGCGTGTATTTCGTAGCGTTATTGAGCAGGTTGGATACCACCTGCACCAAGCGCACGGTATCGGCGTTGACGATGAGCGGCGCCGGCGGCGCGGTGACGTGCAGTGTGTGACCCGCGGCCTCTATCTGCGCGCGGCATGCCTCGATCGCCTGTTCGATCACCGTCTTCAACGCGATCGGTTCTTTGCGCAGCTCGAGCTTACCGCGCGTGATTCGACTCACATCGAGCAGGTCGTCGACCAGACGCACGAGGTGGCGCATCTGGCGCTCGACGATGGCGCGCGATTTCGCTTGGAGCGCGTGGTCCTGGTCGGCCTTTTTCATCAGGTCAAGCGAGTACGCGATGGGCGCCAGCGGATTGCGCAGCTCGTGCGCCAGCATCGCCAGGAACTCGTCTTTACGACGATCGGCAACCGTTAGCGCTTCGGCCAGGTCGTGCAGTTTTTCGCGTTCGCGCACGAGCGCCGCATGTTGCTCCTGTAACCGGTCGAGCATCTCATTGACGGATAGCGCCAAGCTCGCCACCTCGGTGCTGCCGGCCACTGTGGCGCGTTCGCCGCTCAGTCCGCTGCTGACCACCTTGGTGGCAAACCCCTGGAGTCGATGCAGGTCGCGCGTGAGCAATCGCGCCAGCGCGACACCGGCGATGACTACAGTCGCGAACAAAATGGCGGCAATGAGTACGACCGCGAGATACTGCGGCGTCAGCGTCCCGCTGGAAAATCCCGCAGGCGAACCGCGTACCCGAAGATTAAGGTGTGCGAACACCGGCGGCACCGGCACCGCGGCCACGTCGGCGGTGCTCGCTGTCGCTGCGAGCGCGCCCCATTCCAAGCGCATCCCTTCGTCCAGGTGGACATCGTTCAACGATATCTTGTAAAGCAGCGCCCCCTCGGGCGACGCCGTGCGCGCGTAGGTCATGGGCGCGAGCGCGACCAGATGTGCCGCTGCACCATCGCCCACGATGATGGAGTTCGGCCGTCCGCTCTCGAGCTCGCGGCGCAGCCACTCTAGCTCGGCCGGCGTAAATTTCGCGTTGCCGTTATTGGCGATCTCCTTGCCTTCGAAATCGGTGAGCGAAACTTGTACCGGCACGCCGTTGATCTGGCGCATGCCGGTCAGGAACGGTACAAGATAGGTTTCGCGTCCGGCGCTATCGACCAGACCCGTGGCGAGGATGGTGCTGCTTGCGACCTCGGTCATGCGCGCCGCCAGCGCCTGCAATTGACTGCCGACGGCGGCGGCGTGGAACTCGCGCTCGCGGTTGGCCAATTCGGTAAGCGCGTCTTGGTGCTGCCGGTTGATGAGCCACCACGAGGCGAGCGACGTGAGCAGCAGTGCCCCGGCCGCAAGACCGGCCGCGGCCAGCGCGAAGCGGCGGGCGAGGCCTGCCGGAAAGAATGTGGAGAGCCGTTTCACCGTTTGATGGGCACGAGTACGCCGTCGGGCCGGTAGCGGGCCATCAGCAACTGCGCTTCACTAAGCGCTTCATGTCGGGTCGAAGTGAAGGGCGGGGCGTAACGTCGCACCAAGCCATCGTATTCGGCGACCTTTTCGAGCGCGTTGCGCACGGCAATGCGATCGGTAGAGCCGGCGAGATTGATGGCGCGCGCCAGCACATGCGTCATGTCGTAGGCGTGGGCGACGCCGACTGGGCTCTCGATGTCTTCGATCCGTTCGACGCCGAACCTGCGCGCCGTGGCCATGAAACGCGCCAGCGGTTCCTTGCGCGCGGCGAAGAAACTGAATGTCTGAACGACCGAGAAATCGACTTGCTGGAGCGCGGGTCCCGCCGCTTGCGCAAACTTGCCGCCGGTCACGCCCCAGTGACTGATGATCGGCACCCGCTGATCGCGCGGCAGCGCCGCCACTTCGCGCACCAATATCGCGGCCTCGTCATCGTTGGCGACGAGGACAATCGCCTGCGCGCCGGCTTGCCTCAGTTTTTGATATTGGTCGATGAGACTTTGTTCCTGCCAGTTGTACCACGCGGTGGCAACGACCGTGGGCCGTTTGTTTGTCGTGTTAAATTTTTCGGCTGCCGCTTGGTTGCTCCGTCCCCACGACGTGTTTGTCAGCAGTAGCCCGACGCGCTCAAGCCCACGCTCTTTAGCGCTCCGCAGCATGAATGGCATCGCCAGGCTGTCGCGCAATGACAAGCGGAATGCAAAGTTGGGATTGGTACCGTTATCGATGATGACATCGGCCGCGGACCAGACCGCCAGAAACGGAAGCTTCGCTTCCTTCAGGGTTGGCAGCTCCTCGATCACAACGGGGCTGAAACGCCCGCCGAATACGGCCACGAGATCAGGTATTGCTGCAAATTCTTTGATATTGCGAATGCCGCGCGCCGGAATCGAGCGGTTGTCTTTGGTGACTATTTCGAGCGGTCGGCCGTTGAGAACGCCACCGGCTTCGTTGATCTGCGTGACCGCGATTCGTACACCGAGCTCGATGGCTTGGGCGGACGTACTGTTCTGCAACCCAAACTCGCCATCGATTCCGAGCAGAACCGGTTTTTTGTCTGCTGCCGTAGCAAGTCCGGCGATGGCAGCACACCCTATCCCGATGATGGCGACAATGCGCCGGGTGGCAGCAAGAAGCGGTGAATCCATAGACCCCTCGCGGATATACCAGACAGGGGGTGCAATTTACCGGCGGCTTTACCTTTGGGCAACCAAGGTCGGGATGCAGATTGTGCGCCCAGCGGCTTTGTGGGGGCTCGCGTTTTTATCCGGCCGAGCGCCGGATTAGCGTGCGCTCAGCCGCGCGCGGTTTTCCGCGCCGGTGTGCGCCCGATGATAAGGAGCACGTCGTTTGCCTGGCGCGGCGTTTGCTCGACGCTCCAGCAGTCGATGCGTTGATTGCCGCGGTAGATGCCGGCGATGAAGCCGTCTTCGACGGCGCGCGACGCCTTGCCGATTTCTTCCGGCTTGACCGGGCGCTCGATCATCGTCACCTCGCCGCCCGCGGTCATCAGGTCGTACAGGTAGTCCACCGTGTACTGGCGGTCGATGGCGTCCGAGATCAGATAACCGCTGACCTGCGACGGCGAGATGATCACGTTGGCGCCGCCCTGCTTGACGAGTTTGACGTTCTCGACCTCTTTAACGGTGGCGATCACCTTCACCGTCGGGTTGAGCTGGCGCACGGTGAGGACGGTGAGAATGCTGGTATCGTCGCGGCCGGGCGTGACGATGACGGCCTGGGCGCGTTCGATACCGGCCTGCTGCAGCATGCCCTCGCGCGTGGCATCGCCGCGCAACACCACGAAGCCGTCTTCCACGGCCGCTTGCACGGCCGACTCGCTACTGTCGACGGCGATGATGTTGTCCTTGGGACAACCCTTGGCCGCCAGCTCCAGCGCGGCGCTGCGGCCGGTGTGGCCGTAGCCGCAGACGATGACATGGTCGGTAAGGCGGCGTTGCAGCTTTGCCATGCGATAACCCTCGAGCATTTTAGAGACGACGAATTGGTACGCGGTGCCGAGAAAGATGAACCAGATGAACAACCGCACCGGCGTGATGAAGAGCGCGTCCACCAGGCGCGCGCGATCGGATACCGGCACGATGTCGCCGTAGCCGACGGTGGTGATGGTGATCATGGTGAAGTAGACGATGTCGGAGAACGATATATGACCGTCGAGGTTGTCCTTAAGCCCGGTGCGGTCCCACCACAGCACGCCCAGCACCAACACGATTAGAAACAGAACGATCCCAATCCGCTGCGCCAGCGTGCGCCCCGGCGTGGCGTCGGCCTTGGTGAACAGGATGCGATGTTTGCTCGGCATCCATGGGCGCAAGCGCTGTTGTAGCTGGCGAAGTGGGGTGGGCGAACGAGTCATAAGCCGAGGGCGATTTTTGCGGTAGTGTTTTGCATTCTACGTGGCGCCACCGGCCCCGGTAAGCGCCTTGGCCGCGCCCGGACGATCGAATATAGTGGGCGCAGTCTTTTAAACCTTCCGCCCGCCGTTGCCATGCAAATCCAAGTGAATGGTGAACCGCGCCGTTTCGATCGTAGCGTTACGGTTGCACAATTGTTGGCCGAGCTCGGGCTCGCCGAGCGCCGCGTCGCGGTCGAGGTGAACCGCGAGATCGTGCCGCGCAGCGAGCACGCGCGGCATGCGTTGCGCGACGCGGATCGGGTGGAAGTCGTGATCGCTATCGGAGGTGGATGATGGGTAAACCGGCGGATGTCTCGAGCAATGCGGCGGCAATTGCCGATCCGCTGCTGATCGCGGGCAAGGCGTATCGCTCGCGGCTGCTGGTCGGCACCGGTAAGTACAAGGATATGGACGAGACCCGGCGCGCGGTCGAGGCGAGCGGCGCCGAGATCATCACCGTCGCCATCCGGCGCACGAACATCGGCCAGGACCGCAACGCGCCGAGCCTTACCGAGGTGCTGCCGCCGAGCCAGTACACGTATCTGCCCAACACCGCCGGCTGCTACAGCGCCGAGGACGCCATTCGCACCTGCCGCTTGGCGCGCGAGCTGCTCGACGGCCACGACTTGGTGAAGCTCGAGGTCCTGGGCGACGAGAAGACCTTGTTCCCAGATATCCCGCAAACCTTGGAGGCGGCGCGTGTCCTTATTAAGGACGGGTTCAAGGTGATGGTCTACACCAACGACGATCCGATCGTTGCCAAGCGCTTCGAGGAGATGGGCTGCGTCGCGGTCATGCCGCTCGCGGCGCCCCTCGGTGCCGGGCTCGGCATTCGCAACCCGTACAACATCCGCTTCATCGTCGAGGGCGCGAAGGTACCGATCCTGGTCGACGCCGGGGTCGGCACCGCGTCCGACGCCGCGGTGGCGATGGAATTGGGCTGCGACGGCGTGCTCATGAACACCGCCATCGCCGCAGCACAAGATCCGGTGCGCATGGCGCGCGCCATGCGCCTTGCGATCGAGGCCGGTCGCGATGCATACCTCGCCGGGCGCATGCCGCGCAAACAGTACGGTTCGCCGTCCTCCCCGCTCGGCGGCACGTTCTTCGCGTAGTCTTCGCTCGCCCGCCGGTTCCGGAGCACGCGTGACACGCGCGCCGTTGCCGCAGCGCCCCGTTCGCAGCTACGTGCGGCGCGAGGGCCGCATCACACCGGCACAAACGCGCGCGCTGCGCGAGCTTTGGCCGCGCTACGGCGTCGACCCCACCGCGCTCGATCTCGGCGCCATGTTTCCGCGGCGCGCGCCACTGACCCTGGACATCGGCTTCGGCGACGGTGAAGCACTTGCGCTGCACGCGCAGCAGCAGCCGGAGCGGAATTTTCTCGGGGTTGAAGTACACCGGCCCGGCGTCGGCAGCCTGCTGCGCAGGCTGGCGGCGGCCGACATCGACAACGTGCGCGTGCTCGTTGCCGATGCCAACGAGGTGCTGCAAGCGCTGCCGGACGGCGCGCTCGCCGGCGTCCAGTTGTACTTTCCCGACCCGTGGCCGAAGAAGCGACATCACAAGCGGCGCCTGCTGCAAGCGCCGTTCGTCGCACTGATCGCGCGCAAGCTGCAACCGCACGGTGTGTTGCACGTAGCGACCGATTGGGACGACTATGTGCGGCACGCATTAAGTGTGTGCGACGCCTGTCCCGATCTCGAGAACCTTGCCGGACCGGGGCGGTGCGTGCCGCGTCCGGCGGCGCGGCCGTTCAGCAAATTCGAGCGCCGCGCGATCGCCGCGGGTCGGTCTATCAGCGACTTGCAGTATCGAAAACGCTGAGGTGTGCGCCACCGTGCTGCGCAGCCGTTGCCGCCTTACCGTTACGGTTTCCCTGACGCACAACCGCCGTTCGGCGCGCAACCGTAGTCTATAGTTAAGGTAAGTAACGTCTCATTCGAGCCCCGCGTCAGCGGGGCTTTTTTTTGGGGCGGTATGTCGAAGGGGAGCGGAGCGAGCGCGTGCGACGACTACTTCGCCGCGTCGTGGGCCGCGAGCAAGGCGTCCTTTTCCTTGCGTGACAGCAAACGCAGCGAGCATTCGCGCAGCAGCGCCGCCGAGCGGCTCTCGCAGGTCTCGTGGTAGCGCAACCGCACCGGCCGCCGGCTGCGCGTATAGCGCGCGCCGGTGCCGTCATTGTGCTGCTGTACGCGCCGCTCGATGTTGTTGGTGACGCCGGTATACAGCGACCCGTCGCTGCATTCGAGGATGTACACGAACCACGGCGTGTCGGTAGCGGCGGGTATGTCCGCGGGGAAAGCGTTAGCCATGACGTCCTTGTGTGCTAGTTCAAACGTGACGCCAGTCGTTCAAGGTCGATGATCTTGCGACGTACATCGAGGACCTCGGGGCTGGCAGGGCTGAGCTCCATGTAGTGACGATAGCCGTCGAGCGCGGGACGGAAGCACTCAAGCCGCTCGTACAGTTCGGCGCGGTCGCGCACCTCTTCCGGCAGGTTCGGCGCGATCATGAGGATGCGGTTCATCGTGGTCAGGGCCTTGTCCCACGCCTCGCGGTGCAGATAGATTGCTTTGAGGTTGCGCAGCATGCGCACCAGAATGTCTTTTTTGTTGGCCGCTACCAGTAGCTGCGGCAACGGCGCCAGGCGCGCTTGGTCCTCGCCGAAGCGCATCTCCAGGCGCTGCACCAAATCTTCTTCCGCCACCGGCACGCCGCCGGCGAACGGGTCGAGCACCACGTCGCCCTCGTCGGTCGCGGATTTGACCAGGAAATGGCCGGGGAACGAGACGCCTTCGAGTTCGAGGCCGACACGGCGGCCGATCTCCATATACAGGATCGAGAGCGTGATCGGGATGCCGACGCGGCGATCGATCACCTCGTTTAAAAAGCTGTTGCGCGGGTCGTAGTAGTCGTCGGTGTTGCCGCTGAAACCGAGCTCGTCGAACAGAAATTCGTTCAACGCCACCACGCGCGCCTCAAAGCCGGCGCCCTCGGGGAGCTTGTGTTTAAGCCGCTCTGCCAGCTCGTCCAGGCGGTTTAGGTATTCGCCGACGTTGAGCCCCGGGTATTCGTCCTGCGCCACGCACAACGCCGCCTCGGCGAGGTCCAGTTCCTCGTCGGGTTGGGTCAGCAGTGCCTGTAAGCGCTCGGTGCTCATCGCTTGTTCATGACTCAGGGTATGAATTAACTATAGCAGAGCGAAATCCACGCCAAGTGCGCGTGCCGTAAAACGTCAGTGCGGGAAACTATTTAACTACCAGCGAAATTTATCGAACAACTCGGGGTGCGCCCAATGTTGGCTGTTCAACCAATCGGGCGTGTTCTTGTAATCGGCAATGTTGAACGCATACAACGCGTGCGTGATCGCGTCGCCGCCGTAGTCGGCCACATGGCGCATGCCGAGCGCCAGGAAATCGGTGTGCGTGAGGCTGGCGCGTGCCGGCGTTTCGAGCGCGACGTACAGGTACTGCGCATAGCGATCGCGCAGTGCGGCGAGCAGGTGCAGCAGCGACGCCTTGACGCCGGCGTCGGCGCCGGTGCAAACCAGGGCGAGGTCGAAGCGGCCTTGGTTTGCGAGCGGATCGGCGTCCGGTGTGGGCAAGGTGAGGTAGCGACAATCGGCCTGACGCGAAAACGGCCCGAGTACATCTGCCGCCGCGGCGCCAACGGCGAGCAGCGAGCGTGGCCGTACCTGCTGCACTACCCGTTCGATGTCGGCGGCGTAGGGTGCGGTCATGGGCGGCGGCTTACGATTATCGTGAGCGGACGCACCATGTTCACGTTCGACCGCCAAATGGCGTGTGCCGCTTGGCCACCCTCATTCTGTCCTTCTTCCGGAGGGAGAAGGGACCGAGTAGTGGCAGACGGGTACATTTTTCACTAACCATTGGCCCGCTGGCGCGCGTGTTTGGCGAGGTACAGCCAGGTATCGACCACGGTGTCCGGATTGAGCGAAACGCTGTCGATCCCCTGAGTCATCAGCCATTCGGCCAAGTCCGGGTGGTCCGATGGCCCCTGGCCGCAAATGCCGATGTATTTGTTTTGCCGCCGGCACGCCTGGATCGCCGCGGCCAGCAGCGCCTTCACCGCCGGGTCGCGCTCGTCGAACAGGTGCGCGATCACGCCCGAGTCGCGGTCGAGGCCGAGCGTCAGTTGCGTCAAGTCGTTGGAGCCGATGGAGAAGCCATCGAAGTGCGCCAGGAATTCGTCGGCCAGCAGCGCGTTCGATGGAATCTCGCACATCATGATGATGCGTAAACCGTGCTCGCCGCGTTTCAACCCGTATTGCGCCAATAGCTCCACCACCGTGCGTGCCTCTTCCACCGTGCGCACGAACGGCACCATGATCTCGACGTTGGTCAGCCCCATGCGTTCGCGCACTTTCTTGAGCGCGCGGCATTCGAGCGCGAAGCAGTCGCGAAACGCCTCGGCGATGTAGCGCGATGCGCCACGAAAGCCGAGCATCGGGTTTTCTTCTTTCGGCTCGTACTGTGCGCCGCCGATCAAGTTGGCATACTCGTTCGATTTGAAATCCGACAGGCGCACGATCACCGGTTTCGGGAAAAACGCCGCTGCCAGCATCGCGATGCCCTCCGCGAGTTTTTCCACGTAGAACGTCACCGGGTCGGCGTAGCCCGCGGCGCGGTCCGCCACCGCTTGCTTCACCTCGGCCGGCAGCTTGTCGAAGTTCAATACTGCCTTCGGGTGCACGCCGATCATGCGATTGATGATGAACTCGAGCCGCGCCAGCCCGATGCCCGCGTTCGGCAGCCATTGAAAATCGAACGCGCGTTCGGGGTTGCCGACGTTCATCATGATCTTCACCGGCACCGGCGGCATTTTTTCGAGCGACAGTTCCTGAATCGTGTACTCGAGCCGGCCGTCGTAGACGTGACCGGTGTCGCCCTCGGCACACGACACCGTCACCGGCTTGCCGTCGGGCACGCTGGCGGTGGCGTCGCCGCAGCCGACCACCGCCGGGATGCCGAGCTCGCGCGCGACGATGGCGGCGTGGCAGGTGCGCCCGCCGCGATTGGTGACGATGGCGCTGGCGCGTTTCATCACCGGTTCCCAGTCGGGGTCGGTCATGTCGGTGATGAGCACGTCGCCTTTCTCCACCTTGTGCAGCTCGCGCGCGCTGTCGACGATGCGCGCGCGCCCGGCGCCGATGCGTGCGCCGATGGCGCGGCCTTGCGCGAGCACGCGCCCGCGTTGGGTTAGATGAAATCGCTGTAGCAGGTCGGCGGCGCCTCGGCTTTGTACCGTCTCCGGCCGTGCCTGCAAGATATAGAGTTCGCCGCTGACGCCGTCCTTGCCCCACTCGATGTCCATCGGCCGCCCGTAGTGCTGCTCGATCGCGACCGCGTGGCGCGCGAGCGCGAGCACGTCGGCGTCGCTTAAGCTAAAGCGTCGGCGCTGATCAAGCGGTACCTCGACCGTGCGCGTGGAGGCGCTGTGCGCGTCACTGCCGGTTGCGATCATCTTGCTCGCCTTGTCTCCGCGCCGGCGCAATAAAATCGCGTCGCGCCCCTGCGCCAGCCCCGGCTTGTGTACGTAGAACTCGTCGGGGTTGACCGCGCCCTGGACTACCGATTCACCCAGCCCATAGGCGGCGGTGATGAACACCACGTCGCGAAATCCCGACTCGGTGTCGAGCGTGAACATGACGCCGCTGACGCCGTCGTCGGTGCGCACCATGCGCTGTACTGCGGCCGAGAGCGCGACCGCGTCGTGCGCGAAGTTGTGATGCACGCGATAGGCGATGGCGCGGTCGTTGTAGAGCGAGGCGTACACGTGGCGCAGCGCCGCCAACACGTTGTCGAGGCCGCGCACATGTAATAAGGTTTCTTGTTGGCCGGCGAACGAGGCCTCGGGCAGGTCCTCTGCCGTGGACGACGAGCGCACGGCGAAGGTGGCGGCGCGATCGGCGCCGGCCAGTTCGGCATAGGCCTCGGTTACGGCCTGTTGC
>JBKHXU010000052.1:0-24164 GCA_046565865.1 Gammaproteobacteria bacterium
GAAAAAAAATTCCGGTGATACATGCAATACGAATGCAAGGACGGTGACTAATTCCTTCCCGGGATTGCGTTCATCAATCTCGAGACCGTGAATATACTGGCGCGTGACGCCCGTGCGCTCAGCTAAATCTGCTGGGCTCAGTTCGTTGAAAAGACGTGCGAAGCGCAGCCGCGCGCCATGAAAGCGAGATCCAGACATAATCGTTCCTGCTGCGGTTAACCGGCTTGCGTTTCGTCTGCAGCCGGCGAATCCACCTGAGGCGCGGCGATATCGACCGCCACAGGCGGCGTATAGGTTGAAGCCGGGAAGCTGACTACCTCGGCCTCGAACGGAATCGGCCAATAACACGATATCGTGCCATCATCCTTGAGGCCGGCGAATACGACGCTCACGGGTTTACCGTACCGATCAGTTTCGATTGAGAATCGCCACTTGAGCTCGCCGAGCTCAGATTGTCCAAAAGCGAGTGAGATCTGACGGAGCTCGTCCGAGCGAGTCGCCAAAGTGTTGTTCGGTGGCCGACCATGGTGACCGCGATAGAACCTCACCGGAACGCTGCCGATCGCGAACACGAACCCCTTGGTCGGGCTGATAATCTGAAACCACTGCCAATCGCCCGATTTCTGGATCTCCAACATGCGGTTGCGCCACCACGCATTTCGGCGGCAACCCAACGACCAGGCGTCATCCCCGTTTTGCGGCTTATGCTCCGATGCAACTTCGATGGCGGTATCGGCGAAGAAGCGGGCTAGGCGCTGAAGCCTGTCTTCGGTGAGATCGGGGTGGCAATCCCAGGGCGCTCTGTCGGTCACGTTCGAAACCCTCCTAAGGGTCGGGGTATGTTCGAACGGATACTATGGGATTTTTATAAAAATGTAAACATGATAATAATCCGTAAACAGGCTATGTTTACGTAAACATCCCTCTTGGGGCCCAGAAAACAGAAACCCCAGGTGGCTTGGGTTCGCCTGTTCCTGGGGTTTGCTGCCCGAAGGCAGTCTTGAATGCCCGATTTACGGGGACGCCGTTAAGGCTAGCCTAAAGCGACATTCGGATCAAGATCAGATTCCCAGCGCTACACCCACAGCGGCAAGAATGGCCTTCAAATCATCGTCTGTAATGCGATACGAGACATACTGGCGATTTTGCCCAAAGTTCTTTATGCGAATCAGCTCTAGCCGATTGTGTCCGACAGTGGTCACCATATCGCATTTCGCCCATTGCGCCACTCCCCGCCACTGCTGCGGCACAGAAGCTGGATTCAGCTGGTGATGGTACGGCTGCGGGTTATGTGGTGAGGTTGTGCTTATTGGCACAACGGTACATATCCCGCTCCCAACCCGTCTCCGAGGTGAAATCACCACGATTGGTCTTTTCTTGACCATCTCGGGTGGTTGAAATCCGGTACTGAAATCGCAAACGAGCAGCGTCCCCGGATCGGGGTGGAAAGTTATTGGCATTTCCGCGGAGGCTAGCTCACGACCTGCGGAGACGCAAACAACTCGGAATGCAAACAGAGCTAACTAAAACAACCTAATTCTCACCGGAGCCGTCGAAAACATCGCTCCTCGGTACCACACTTTCAGTAACGCACCGTGTACAGCGTCGGCAGCAGGCATCACGGCCACTTGCGGGCGTGATGCAATACGCGCAACAACTGAATCAGGTCCAACTGCACGCGGTAAACGACCACGAACGGTGTCCCGGAAACGACCAGCTCGCGCGTACCGCGCAAACGCCCCGAACGACCTAGTGCCGGGTGCTGCTGTAGATATTCAACTGCCTCAAGCACCCGCTGAGCCATTTCCATGGCGGCGCCACGATTCTCCTGCGCGATATAGGACCCTGCATCATCGAGGTCTCGGAGCGCACTCGGGGTCCACCTAAGCTCCACGCCGTCTCCATCGTTTGAGGCGCTTCACCGCTTCGGCATGGGGCACCAACTTACCCGCATTGGCCTCCGCTACACCTTGGCGTATCGCCTTCACCTGCCATTCCTGCAACGTCAGGAATTCCTCGATCGCCTGTCCCGCGACATATGACTTTGAACGATCGGTGGCATTGGCGAGATCGGCGAGCCGTTTGGCCACATCCTTTGAGACTCGTACGGAAATCAGCGCGGTATCGGCCATAGATCACCTCAGTCGGTAATAGCATCATTATAGATGACATCAGCATCCGACTTGAAGCGCTGTGTTGGCGCAGTCGCTGTACGAGCCGTCTTCAATCGAAGGGGTGCCGCTGCACGATGGTCTCATCGCGCTCGGCGCCGGTCGAAATGATATCGATGCGCGCTCCAGTCAATTCTGCCAGCCGATCGAGATAGCGCCGTGCATTCGCCGGCAGCGCGCTCAGTTGGCGCACACCAACGGTAGAATCCTTCCAGCCCGGCATCGACTCGTACACGGGTTCGCATTGTGCCAACGCGTCGGCGCCGGCCGGCGGCAATTGGCGCACGCTGCCCTGATAGCGATAACCGGTGCAGATATGTACCTTCTCCAAACCATCCAGCACGTCGAGCTTAGTGATGCACAAACCGGTGACACCGTTTAATTGCACCGCGCGCCGCACCAGCGCCGCATCGAACCAACCGCAGCGGCGACGGCGGCCGGTGGTGGCGCCAAACTCGTTCCCGCGTTCCGTGAGAAAGCTGCCGGTCTGATCATTAAGCTCGGTCGGAAACGGGCCGGCGCCGACGCGCGTGGTGTAGGCCTTGGTGATGCCGAGCACGTAGTGCAGCTGTCCGGGCCCAACACCGGTTCCGAGTGCGGCATTGGCAGCGCAGGTGTTCGATGACGTCACGTACGGATAGGTACCGTGATCGATATCGAGATACGTGCCTTGCGCGCCCTCGAACATGATCGGGCGATTGTTGCGTATGTAGTCGTTCAGCAATGCCGGGACATCGGCCACGATCGGTCGCAGTCGCTCCGCCGCCATACGGCACTCGTCGAGCGTCTTGGCGTAATCGACGGTCGCGTACTTGAAGTACTCTTTCAACGCAAAGTTGTGATACTCGAGCACCTGTTTCAATTTTTCTTGCAGGCCGGCGTCGTCGAATAGATCCGCGACGCGCAGGCCGCGGCGCGCGACCTTGTCTTCGTACGCCGGGCCGATGCCGCGCCCGGTGGTACCGATGGCCTTCTTGCCCCGCGCCTGCTCGCGCGCCGCGTCGAGCGCGACGTGATACGGCATGATCAACGGACACGCCTCGCTCACGCGTAGCTGCGCCGCGGCGTCGACGCCGTTTTGTTTCAGCTCATCGATCTCGGCGAACAGCGCGCTGGGCGAGAGCACCACGCCGTTGCCGATGACACACAGCACGCCGGGGCGCAGCATGCCGGATGGAATCAGGTGCAATACCGTTTTCTTACCTTTAATAACGAGCGTGTGCCCGGCGTTGTGTCCGCCTTGAAAGCGCGCTACCGCTTGCGCGCGCTCCGTCAACAAATCGACGATCTTACCCTTCCCTTCGTCGCCCCATTGGGTGCCGACGATGACTACGTTTTTTGCCATGTTGTATTTGCCTGTAAGTTTCGTTGCGCGTCAGCGGCCAACGGGCTTGCTCACCCAGCGATTCTGTTTACGCACTAGTTGCCGGTCGCAGCCAAGCTGCGCGGCACTGGCGCGATCACCGGGCAGCGCGCGCACGACGCGCTCGCCTTGTGCGCGCAGGCGTTGGATTTCGGCGGTCAGTACTGCGTCGTCGTCGGCCGGCGCATAGATGCCACCGGCCGCGGCAGCGGACGTCGTTCCGGCTTTGAGTAGCTCGCGCAGATCGGCGCCGAAACCGGTGGCGGCGCGTTCGCGCCCGAATGCCTTGCCGATCCCATCGTAGCGCCCGCCCTTGGCGATCGCGTGCCCGCGCGCGGGCACGAACGCAGCGAACATTACGCCGGTGTAATAGTGGTACCCGCCGAGTTCGGCGAGATCGACGTGCAGTTCGAGCCCCGGCGATTCGCGCTGCACGCGCCGGATCACCGTTTCCAAATAATCGATCGCCGCGATGACAGGCGGCACATCGCTGTACATCGTGCGTGCGCGCCCGAGCACGTCAACACCGCCGCTCATGTCGAACAGCGCCAGGAATTGTCGACGCTGCGCCTCGGCGGTTTTTGACTGCGCAAGCAGCGCCTCGGTGTCCGCCTTGGATTTGCGCTGCACGGCGTCCAGCAGATCCGCCTCTTGCGCGCGGTCGAAGCCGGCGCGCTCGGCGAGCGCTCGAAATACGCCGACGTGCGCCAGATCGATATGCGGCGCCGTGATGCCGGCGCGCGCCAAGCTCGCCACCATCAGCGCCAGTATCTCGGCGTCGCTTTCTGGACCCGCGTGCCCGTACAGCTCAGCCCCAAGCTGCAGCGGCTCGCGCGAACCGGCGAATTCATCCGGGAGCGTGCGCAGCACCGGACCGACGTAACACAACCGGGTGACGTGGTCGCGCTTGAGATAATGCGCGTCGATGCGCGCCGCCTGCGGCGTCATGTCCGGCCGCACACCCATCAAGCGGCCGGTGAGTTGGTCGATCAGCTTGAAGGTCTGCAGATCGAGGTCCTTACCGACGCCGGTTTGCAGCGATTCCAGGTACTCGATGAGCGGCGGCATCACCAGCTCGTATCCCCAGCCGTCGAACAGATCGAGCAGCTCGCGCCGCAGCCGTTCCAGCCGCCGCGCCTCGGCCGGCAACGTCTCTTCCACTCCGTCCGGCAGCAGCCAGCGATCCTTGGTCGACATGGCGATACGGTTACGTCAGCGATTGATGAGGTAGAGAACGACAACGCCGAGCAGCATGCTCGCCGCTCCGGTCACGCGCAAGGCCGCATCGCTGGTCTGCGCCATCAACACCAGCGCACGGCGCACCGCTCCGGGATTGAGAAACGGCATGATCCCTTCCAGCACCAACACCAGCGCGAGCGCCGCCCCCAGGTCGCGCCACATGACGGCATCAACGCGTCGGCTTCTTCATGTACTTGAAGAAGTCGGCGGACGGATCGACGATCATGATGTCGTCCTTCTTCTTGAAGCTTTCCTTGTACGCGTTGAGGCTCCGGTACAGCGCGAAGAATTCCGGCGCACGGCCGTAGGCGCTGGCGTATATCGCGGTCGCGCGCGCGTCGCCCTCGCCGCGGATGCGTTCCGCCTGTCGATAGGCGTCCGCCAGCAACACCTGGCGCTGGCGCTCGGCGTTGGCGCGAATCTTCTCCGCCGCCTCTTCACCCTGCGCGCGCAGCTCGTTGGCAATGCGTGAACGCTCGGCCTTCATGCGCTGATACACGGACTGACTGATATCGTCCGACAGGTCGACACGCTGCAGCCGCACGTCGACGACGCGGATACCGAACCGACCCGCCTCTCTGTCGGCGTACTCGGTCAGGATTTCCATGATCTTGCCGCGTTCGGTTGAGATGACGCTCTGGATGTTGCGCTTGCCGAACTCGTCGCGCAGACCGCTATTGATGACCTGTTCCAGACGGCGCCGCGCCTCCGACTCCTGGCCGCCGACGGTTAGGTAATATTGACGCGCGTCGACGATGCGCCACTTCACAAACGAATCGACGATGACGTATTTCTTTTCCTTCGTCAGGAATGGCTGCGGATCCGCGTCCATGGTCAGGATGCGCGCATCGAAATACCGCGCGTCGTCCATGAACGGCACCTTAACGTGAATGCCCGGCTTGTCATCGTGCCGCAAAATCTGGCCGAAGCGCACGATCAGCACTTTTTCGCGTTCGTCCACGCTGTAAAAGGTCGAGAGCACGGCCACCAATCCCAGCAACACCAGGCCGACGACAAAAAGCGTCTTGGTTTGATTCATGGCCTAGCCTCCGCGGCGCCGCAGATCGCTACGCGTGCGCGGCGGCACGGTCGCACGGCCGCTCGTCGCCGACTCGGTCTCGGCGTCGGGCGCCACCGGCGCCTCGCCCTCGCGCGCCGCGGGCGCGATGAGCTTGTCGATCGGTAGGTACATGAGACTGCTGCCCTTCTGATCGATGAACACCTTGGTCGTGTTGGACAAAACCTGTTCCATCGCTTCTATGTACAAGCGCTCGCGCGTCACCGCCGGTGCCTTGGCATATTCGGATGCGATCTGCACGAAGCGGCGCGCGTCGCCCTCCGCGCGCGCCACCGTGCTCGCGCGATACCCTTCCGCCTCCTGCAGCAATCGCGCCGCCGCGCCGCGCGCGCGCGGGATAACGTCGTTGGCATAGGCCTCCGCCTCATTCTTCAGGCGCTGCTCGTCCTCGCGCGCCTTAACCGCGTCATCGAACGCCGCTTTCACTTCCTCCGGCGGTTGCGCCCGTTGAGTCTCGACGGTCACCACGTGGATGCCGGTTTCGTAGCGATCCAGGATCTGCTGCAGCAGATTGCGTGCGTCGCGCGCCACTTGGTCGCGCCCTTCGGTAAGCGCGAAATCGAGCGTGCTCTTGCCCACCACTTCGCGCACCGCGGATTCGGTCGCCTGCGATATCGTGACCTCGGGATCGCGCACGTTGAACAGAAAGGCCGCGGCATCTTTGACCTTGTATTGGACCGCGAACTCGATCTCGATGATGTTTTCATCTTCGGTCAACATCAGCGCTTCTTTCGGCACTCGACTCTTGCCGCCCGTGCGCGGGGCCGTGCGGTAGCCGATTTCGATCGTGGAAACCTTCTCGACGTTGACCTTCTCGACGCGCTCGAACGGGTACGGCAGGTGCCAGCGCAATCCCGCCTCGGTGACATCGGTCTGGGCGCCGAAGCGCAGCACCACGCCGCGTTCCCCCTGCTGCACGATGTAGACGCCGCTCAGGAGCCACAACACTAGCGCGACAAACGCGATCAGCCCGACGCCAAGACCGCGTCCGCCGCCGACCGGCGCGGGCGTACCGCCACGACGGCCGCCAAAGATGCCGCCCAGCGCCTGCTGTATGTTGCGCACGATCTTATCGAGATCGGAGCCGCGTGCGTCCGCGCGCTTGCGTTGACCCCATGGGTCTTTGTCGCCGGAACCGCCGGGTACATTCCAGGCCACTGGATGCTCCTAGTTTACAGCCGCAAAACCGAGGCGGCATTCTAGGAGACGCGGGCTATGGGAGCAAGAATTTCGGGGGAATCGACGCGGGCGTATTCGTCGCGAAAATCGGGTTGGGTTTGTAACCACGCCCATTGGCTCGGCGCGAGCGAGACCATCAGCTCCCACCCGCCCGACTCGAGGGCACGCTCATCCGCTACCTGGAACCGTTCGTGCACGATGGCGCGCAGCTTGGCCGCGGTTGCGGGCAATGCCAGCGACACGCGCATGCGATCCCTGCGGTAGTGCTCCGCCATCGCTTCAATCAGCAGGTCGATGCCGGCGCCCGTCTGCGCGGATACCCACAGCTTCGCGATCCGTCCTGCCGCATCGCGTTCCAGCCGCGGCGCCTGGCCGGTGAGATCGACCTTGTTGTACACCAGGATCTGCGGCACGTCGGCGGCGCCGATCTCGCTCAATACGCCGTTCACTTCGTCCTGTTGCTCCGCCTTCTCGGGATTGTTGCTGTCGATCACATGCAGCAGCAAATCCGCTTCGGCCACCTCCTCCAGCGTCGACTTGAACGCCTCGACCAAGTCGTGCGGCAGATGGCTGATGAAGCCCACGGTATCGGCCAATACCACCGGCGCCTTCCCGGGCAGTTCGACACGCCGCATCGTGGGGTCGAGCGTCGCGAACAGCTGATCGGCGGCGTAGACCGACGCCCCGGTGATGCGGTTGAACAGCGACGATTTACCGGCATTGGTGTAGCCGACGAAGGAAACCGTCGGGATCGGCACCTTGTCGCGCGCGCGCCGCCGGCTGCGGCGCTGTGTCGCCAGCTGCTCCAGGCGTTGATTGAGCTTCTTGATACGGTCGCGAATCAGGCGGCGGTCGACTTCAAGCTGGGTCTCGCCGGGACCGCGCAGACCGATGCCGCCCTTCTGCCGCTCCAAGTGGGTCCAGCCGCGCACCAGGCGTGTCGACAGGTGCTCCAGCTGCGCCAATTCGACCTGCAGTTTACCTTCGTGTGAGCGCGCGCGCTGGGCGAAGATGTCGAGGATCAGCCCGGTGCGATCGAGTACGCGGCACGACACCACCTTTTCCAGATTGCGTTCCTGGGCGGGACTTAACGCGTGATTCACCACAACCAGATCGGCGCGCTCGCGCGCGACCGCGTCGTGAATCTCTTGAGCCTTGCCCTTGCCGACGAATATCGCCGCGTCCGGCCGTTCGCGCCGGCCGAGGATCGTGCCGCACACCTCGGCGCCGGCCGATTCGGTCAGCAGCTTCAATTCCTCGACATTGCTCTCGTCCGGACCGCCGGGCAGACGCATGTGCACCAGCAGCGCCCTTTCGGGGCGCTGCTGGTGGCGAGCATGCGCGCCGTTATTCGTTTCCGGGGCCTTTGACGTCGACGGCTTCAATGCCTTCGAAATGGAACTTCACGGGACGGTTGGGGACAACCGTCGAGATGGCGTGTTTGTAGATCATCTGGCTCACAGAGTTCTTGAGCAGTACCACGAACTGATCGAACGACTCGATCTGCCCTTGTAGCTTGATACCGTTCACCAAGAAAATGGATACCGGAACATGCTCCTTGCGCAGGGTATTGAGAAAAGGGTCTTGAAGTGCTTGCCCTTTCTGTTGGCTCATGACAGTTCTCCTGTTCTTATGTCGTTATGCCTAACCACTAGGCTTTTAGTTGTATGGACCGATCCCTCAGTCCATTTCAGTAACGCTAACGTGAGTTCCATCTTTACGCGGTTGCGCGGGCAACCCGTTCCTGAATCGCCGCTACCGGCACAACGCCGGTGCAGTCGTACTTATGCACGTCGGGGTAGTGTCGCAACCAAGTGAGTTGGCGCTTCGCCAGTTGGCGGGTCGCGGCGATCGATCGTTCAATCATTTGATTATAGCCGACGATACCAGTCAAGTAATGCCATACCTGTCGGTAACCTACCGTACGTATTGAGGGCAGTTCCAACATCAAGTCGCCCCGCCGATACAGTGCTTCGACCTCATCAACCAGTCCGCGTTCAACCATCCGCTCGAATCGCGCCTTAATCCGCGCGTGCAAAACCGCACGGTCGTCAGGCCATAGTCCGATCTTGCACCATCGGTATTGTGCTGTCGCCGCCGCTGCCGTGCGCGGCACGATCCCGCCGGTTTGCTCGATGATTTCAAGCGCCCGCTGAATGCGCTGCGCGTCGTTGGGATCGATGCGTGCGGCGGTCGCGGGATCGCGTTCTGCCAGTTGCGCGTGCAGTGCAGGCCAACCTTGTTCGCCGGCCATTTTTAATAACCGCGCGCGGATAGCCGGACTTGCGCCGGGTAAATCCGACAACCCGAACTCCAGCGCGCGAAAATAGAACATCGTTCCGCCCACCAGCAACGGCACCCGTCCGCGCGCGTGAATCGCGTCGATTTCCCGCATCGCGTCCGCGACAAAACGCGCAGCGGAATATGGATCGGCCGGATCACAGATGTCGATCAATCGGTGCGGTGCGCGCGCCTGCTCCGCCGGCGTCGGCTTGCCGGTGCCGATGTCCATGTCGCGATATACCTGGGACGAATCGACGCTGACGATATCGACCGGCAGCACGTCATGCAGCGCCAGCGCCAACTCGGTTTTGCCGGCGCTGGTCGGACCCATTAGGCAAATTACGGGTAACGCCGTCATGGACTGCCACTCGCGCGTGGTGCCCGCGCCGACATCCGATCGTCTAGCGTAGACGTGTGTCGCCGCGAACTGGGATACGTCCGGCGCCGATCAGGTTTCGGGCCGCATGTGCGGAAAGAGAAGCACATCGCGTATCGACGGCGAATCGGTCAGTAACATCACCAGGCGATCGATACCGATGCCCTCGCCCGCCGTCGGCGGCAACCCATGTTCCAGCGCGCGGATGTAGTCGGCGTCGAAATGCATCGCCTCTTCGTCACCTGCCTCCTTTTCCGCGACCTGGCGCCGGAAGCGCTCGGCCTGATCCTCGGCGTCGTTGAGCTCGGAAAATCCATTGGCAATCTCACGACCGCCGACGAATAGCTCGAAGCGATCGGTCACCTCGGGATCGTTGTCGTTGCGGCGCGCGAGCGGCGAGACCTCGGTCGGAAACGCCGTGATGAACGTGGGATTGCGCAGCTTATCCTCGACCGTCTTCTCGAAAATCTCGTATTGAATCTTCCCGAGGCCGGATCCCGGTTTGACCTCGAGCTTGAACTGCGTGGCAAGTGCGCGCGCGCCGGCCACCGAGCCAATATCCGCCGCACCGACGCCAGGGTTGTATTTGAGAATCGCATCCTTGAGCGTGAGCCGCTCGAAGGGTTGCGCGAAATCGTACGTTTCGCCCTGGTACGTCACGCGCGTATCGCCCAGTACCTGGCGCGCCAACTGCCGCAGCATCTCCTCGGTGAGATTCATCAGGTCGTGGTAGTCGGCGTACGCTTGGTAAAACTCGAGCATGGTGAACTCGGGATTATGGCGCGTCGACAATCCTTCGTTGCGGAAATTGCGGTTGATCTCGTACACGCGCTCGAATCCGCCCACGACAAGGCGTTTCAGATACAACTCCGGCGCCACGCGCAGATAGAGTTTCATGTCGAGCGCGTTGTGATGCGTCACGAATGGGCGCGCCGCCGCACCGCCGGGTATCGCCTGCATCATCGGCGTTTCGACTTCAAGGAAGTTACGCTCGTTCAGGAACTGGCGCATAAAGTTGATGATCGCCGAGCGCAGCCGGAACGTCGCACGCGTCGCGTCGTTGGTGATGAGGTCGAGATAACGCTGTCGGTAGCGTGCTTCCTGATCCACCAGACCGTGAAACTTCTCCGGCAACGGCCGTAGCGCCTTGGTCAGCAGTCGTACGCTCTCGACCTTTATGGACAACTCGCCGGTCTTGGTTTTGAACAACACACCGTCGGCGCCGATGATGTCACCGATATCCCACTTCTTGAATTCCTCATAGCTCGGCTCGCCGAGCGCATCGCGCGTGACATAAAGCTGTATGCGTCCAGACATATCCTGGATGTGCGTGAAACTCGCCTTGCCCATGATCCGACGCGTCATGATGCGCCCGGCGACGCGCACGCGTTGCGCCGCCGCGTCGAGCGCCGCCGCGTCGGTCGCGCCGTGACGCGCGTGCAGATCGCCCGCCAACGCATCGCGCCGGAAGTCATTAGGAAACGCGTTGCCGTGGCGGCGCAGCTCCGCGAGCTTGAGGCGGCGCTGTTCGATTTGATCGTTGGTATCGGTGATATCTGTCATTGTCGATAAACGTTTTATAAACCGCTCTTCAAGCTAGCTTCAATGAATCGGTCGAGATCGCCGTCGAGCACCGCCTGTGGGTTACCGGTCTCGACGCCGGTGCGCAAATCTTTAATGCGCGACTGATCGAGTACGTACGAGCGTATCTGGTGGCCCCACTCGATGTCGGCCTTGCCCTCTTCGAGCTTTTGTTTTGCCGTATTGCGCTTCTGCATTTCCAGCTCGTACAGGCGCGAGCGCAGCATGTTCATGGCCGCCGCGCGGTTGCGATGCTGCGAGCGGTCGGACTGACACTGCACCACAATGCCGGTCGGCACGTGCGTAATACGCACCGCCGAATCGGTGCGATTGACGTGCTGGCCGCCGGCGCCACTGGCGCGGTACGTATCGACGCGCAAATCGGCGGGGTTGATCGCGATGTCGATGTTCTCATCCACTTCCGGATAGGCGAACACCGACGCGAACGACGTGTGCCGCCGGTTGCCGGAATCAAACGGCGATTTGCGCACCAACCGATGTACCCCGGTCTCGGTGCGCAAGTGTCCGTAGGCGTAAGGTCCGCTGAATTTAGCCGTGGCGCTTTTAATACCGGCGACCTCGCCCTCGGATACCTCGATCAGCTCGGTCTTGAAGCCGCGCTTCTCGCCCCACATCAGGTACATGCGCAGCAGCATATTGGCCCAGTCCTGCGCCTCGGTGCCGCCGGAACCGGCCTGGATATCGAGGAACGCGTTCTGCGCGTCCATCTCGCCGGCGAACATGCGCGCGAATTCGAGCGCATGCAGCTCGTCTTCCAGCCGTTTGAGATCGCTGCCGACGGCGACCGCGATCTCGGTGTCCTGTTCCGCGCGCGCCAGCTCGAGCAATTCATGGGCCTCGGTCAGACCGGATTCGAGACGAGCGAAGGTGCCGACCTCCTTCTCCAGGCGCGCGCGCTCGCGCCCCAGTTCCTGCGCCCGCGCGGGCTGGCTCCAAACGGCCGGGTTCTCCAGCTCGGCGCGCACCTCGATCAATCGTTCCTGCTTGCGCGGAACGTCAAAGATACCCCCGTAGCGTGTCGGATCGGGTGCGCAGGTCCTTGAGCTGGTTGAACAGCGGATTGAGGTCTTCCACGAATTTTTCACCTAGTTGTCAATCGATTGTACTGCTTTTCTCACGCTACCTTGATGCCCATGACCTCGCCCACGGCCTTGCGCACGACCCGCAGCGCCTCGGGGGCCACGATCTCCATCACGTATTCCAACACCCACTTGTTGTCGGCCATGGCCATCACCGCCGCCACGCGATCGCCGAGGTAACGCAACATGCCGTAGCTCGGACCCTTCTCGCCATAATCGAACTCGGCATATTCGCCGAGCCGTGCATTGAGCGTGCTAATGAATGCCGCCGCATGATCGCCGGCGCCCTTGAAGTCAGCCTGACTCTCTTGAAACGTGCGCGCCACGTGCCGGCCGAGCGCGTTGATGAAGGCGGCGCGATCCGATTCCGGAATCTTGCCGTACACCATGCGATCGGCGGCCTGCACCAGGAACGCGACAAACTCGGTGATAAAAGCCGTCACCTGATCTTCGGACGCGAAATTGAAGTCTTCCTTGCCCATGCGCCGAAAGGCGTCCTGCGCCACCTTCCAGATGCCGACGGCGACCACGCCGGCACGATCCTCGGGCGATTTCGGCCCCGAGCGGCGGAACTTGGTTTTGATACGAACGGCCATGGGTTGGCGTTATACCGGAATCGCGGGGACGCTACATCACTCGCCGCGGCGTATATCTGGCAGAATAACGCCGAACCGAAAGGGGTAACCATGAACGAACTCGATATGGAACGCGCCAGCGGCATGGCGGCGTTCGAAGCCAAGGAATTCGCCAAGGCATGGCAAATGCTGAAGCCGTTAGCCGAACGCGGCGACGCCGAATCTCAACACCGTCTCGCAATAATGGCGCAAAACGGCTTGGGACAAGTGAAAAATGAGGCCGAGGCGCTGAAGTGGATGCAGCGTGCCGCGGACCAGGGCTTCGCCTTGGCGCAACACGGCCTCGGCTTCATGTATCTGCACGGCGAGTGCGTCGCGCGCGACCCGGCGGCCGCCGCACATTGGTTTCGCAAGGCAGCCGAACAGGGCCTGGCCGGTTCGCAGATGACGCTGGGTATGATGTACGAACAAGGATTGGGCGTCGCACCGGACGCGACCGAGGCAAAAAAATGGTACGCCCGCGCCGAATCGGGTATCTGACCTTGCGCGGTCTTCGGCCGCGCAAGGTCATTTCGAGCGCAGCGGGAATCTCCTCCCGGCGCCGGCTTCGTAAACGGAGGGCAGTTACGAACTAGTTCGGAAACAACGCGCCAACTTTGGGAAATCCCCTGCTGGCGCTCGGGATGACAATCTTGTCGTTTAAGACGACAAGATTGTCACTTCCGCACCCAGGCTTGAAAGTTGTCGGCCTTGCCGGCCATGCCGTCGTTGTAACCGGCCTCGTAGGCCTCGGTGATGCGCTGCTCTTCACGCTTAGGATTGCGCAAGAATCCGGATGCCCAGCCGTTGATGTACTCGGCGTCTACTTTCTGCTTTTCCATCTTGTCGATTGCTTCGTAGTAAACGTTCGCCATTGCGGTAACCCGATCCTACCCCGTTTATAAGGAGGGGCTTATCTTACTCGATGGAAACTGCTTTTCAATACCGCTCGGCGTGCGTGGCGCATAAAGATACTTGATTGCGGTCGGCCCCTGCGGCTCGGATTGTTCGATCCATGCGAGATGCAATCCGCCGCGCCGGTCGAGTGCGACCGCAGGATTCGTTTGTTCCCCCTCCCCACTCGCGCCCGGCACCGCGTGATCACCGCTCCACCCTTGCGGCGTGCGCCATGCAATCCAGATATCACCGGTGTCGTCCCGATTGTCGTCCCATACGACCGCGAGCTGGTTGTTGGCATCGCCCGCGATCCCGGCGTGCCATTGGCTGATGGCGGCGCCGAACTCGTCCTGCACCTTTTCGTTGCGCCCGAGCGCGCGCTCACTGTCGTCGCTCACACCGGCATAGACGTCGTAGCCCGAGGTAAAATCGCGCTTGTCGAGCCACGCGGCCGCGACACCGCGCCGGCCCCACGCCGTCAGCACCGGCCGCGCGGCACCGCTACCCTTGCCGTAGATCGCCGAGCGCTGGCGCGGCTGCTCGTTCAACGGCTGTGCCGCGGCGAACTTACCGCCGGCCGGCGCATGCGCAACCAACAGCAGCGTGTGTCCGTGACGCCGGTCTTCCCATGCAACCGTGGTGCCACGGCTATTCAACATCACCGCTGGGTAAAATTGCTCGGCATCGGGCGGCGCGGTATCGACCCATCGCGGCGCATGCAGCTCCAGCGGTTTGTCGATGCCGCGCCAGACGATCTCGCGCATGGCGATGTGGCTCGCATTTCCGCGGCGCTCGCTCCATACCGCGATCGCACGCCGGCCGTCGCTCGCAACGCTCCCCTGCGCCGACACCGCGCCTGCGAGCCGCTGCGGCTCGCCGAGGCGCTGATCGGCGAGCGCGCGTACCCATACGGCGTCGTCTTGTTCCCAGACAATGATGAATTGACCGTCGCCGACCGCTGCGATCGCCGGCTCATACGCGCCGGCGCCGGTACTGACGCGCAACGCCTCGGCGACATTGCGCGCGCCGATACGCACCGTGGCGACATAAACTTGCGGCGCAGCGTCGCGATTGTCCTCCCAGACGATGGCGGCGACTTCGCCGCCGACCGCAAGATTGCGCCGCCCGGCCGATTCGAGGTGATGAAACACGCCGTCGCGCGCCGTCACGATCGTGATCGGCTCAGCATATACCCACGGCGCCGCATCGGCGCACGCCGCATCGGCGCACGCCAGCATGCCACACAGCGTTGTCAACGCACGTCGGAGAGAAATTGTCGGATGTCCTTGGATTGGTAGATACCGCCGTGTACAAATCGATCGTAGTCCAATAAGTCTTTCGCGGTTTGGATGCCGGCCACTTTGAAAATCAGTTTGCCGTCGGGTTCGAGAAACGCGAACAGCGGCGTGGCGAAGGCATTGAAACGGGCGCCAAGCTCCATCTCGGTGATGCGCTCGCCGCTCGGCAGCGTCAGGCGCCGGCCGCTCTCGGCGTCGGCGTATACCAATACGTAATGCGCCTGATACGCGCGCCGCACGGCCTCGTCGCTGAACGCCTGGCGATTGGTCAAATCGCACCAGCCGCAACCGTAGCGGCCAAAGTACACAAATACCTTGTTGCCCTTGCGTTGCGCCTCGCGCAGCCCTTCGTCGTAGGCGAGAAACGTGTAGCGCTCGGGCGGGTCGGCGCGCACGCCGGTGGCGCTCAGCGCACATACCGCGCTGCACAAAAGCAGTATCGCTGTTCGAAGCTTGGCCGGGAAATCCATCGCGCCCGTTGGTGCCGATTGACTGACCATATACTATATATAACCCGCAATCGCCGACAGGACCATGCTGAACCTCGGGCACCTCGCGACCACGGTACAACGCAACTGCAACATCTCCGACGCTCGCCACGCCGGCGACTTCACGCTGTGCGTGTTCCTGCTCAAGATGCGCGAATATTACCGCTGGGAAAACGAAATTCCGTTCACCGGCGCGCTACCCAAGGAAGACGTCGGCGCTTGGCTCGAGGAGCGCGAGCGCATGTGGGACGGGCTGGAATCGAGCCCGTTCGAGCCGCTTATCCTCGATACCGGCGTGTTCGATCCGTTCGACGCCGTGCATATCAACCGCGAACTGATACCCCGCGGCTACATCTACAGCGGCGGCTACGGCCGCTTTCGCAAACCGCATTTCTTTCTCGGCGACCTCGCGCGCCATGAACGCCGTAACGGGTTCGACATCTACGTGTCGTCGTGCGAATACGCCCGCGACCTGGAGGCACCGCCGGCCATGCTCCAAGGCCGCGACATCTACGTGCGCCAGGAGTCGGTGCGGCGCTATGTGTGGGAGAAGATCGAGGAATCGCGCTGGAGCCGCAACAATACGGCGATGGGACGCGCGCTCGCCGCTTACGGCTTCGAGGGCGACACCGACGCGGCGCTGGAACGCATGACCGACAGCGAAACCGAGACCATGATCCTGCACGAAGTCGGCGAGGGTCAGGTCGGCGAACGCCTGGGGCCGGAATGGAACGAGATGCTGAGCGGCCTGAGCCATTCGCGCGCCGAAATCATGGCGCGCGCGGTGCGCGATCTTGCTGCCGATTGCCTGAGCACGCTGCCGCAACTGCTGGCCGACGCGAATCACGCGGCGCTGCACTTTTACTTCGGAACCTTTGCCGGCATGCGCAAGCACCTGTATCCCGACGCTGTCGCCGCCTACCGCGCCTGGGTCGACGACGGTCGGCTCACGCCGTTGCGCGAGATCGCCGCGTCCGGCGCCGACCGCTGGCTCGGCGTCGCGCGCGCCGCGCTGCACGCGTACCGCACCGATCCGGCGCATGCTGGCGACGCGATCGAACACGTCATAACCCAAACCACCGTTTAGCCCCATGCAGCTTCGCATTACGGTCGCGGAACAAACCCGCGTCATGCCGATTCCGGACGGTCTGTTGCGCGACGCGGAGGAATTTTTCCGCAAGATGGATCGCGACATGGATCGCGGCTGGCAAATGAGCCGCGAGTTCGTCGAGCAACCGAACAAGCTCCAGCGCTGCCAAATCGCGGCGCACAAACTCTTGGGCGCGCTCAGTTCCGGCAACATGGCGCTGGCGACACTCATGGCCGGCTACATCCTCGCGCGGCTACCGGGCGTGAGTGGCGTCGATATCGACGCCACCGGCGAGATGCAGCAAACGGAGTTTTTGTACGACGCACCGGCAACGGTACCCGCCCCGCCTACCGGCGGCGCCGTCAAACCACCGAGCAAGATCGCGGCGCTGGAGCGCGCCGGGAAAGAAGTATCGAAGGTGTATAGATCCGGACATACCTACCGCTACGCCGTGCTCGATGCGGCCAGCGGCCAGTGGATCGAATCGGCGCCGTTCGAGACCGAAACCGAGGCCGAGCAACAGCGCCTGCGCACGGTCAAGGAGCGGTTTGACGCGCTAATGCGACCGGCGTAACGACCGCCGGCGCGGCGACATTGAGCGCGGCCATCAGATCCGACTGCGTCACCATACCCACCAGTTTGTTCTGACCGTCCACGATCGGGATGTGGTGGATGTTGTGTTCGGCGAAGCGCGGTACGAGCGTCAGCACATGCTCGTCCTCGCGCGCCGTGATCGGGCGTGGCGTCATGATCTGGCCCGCGACCTCGGCCTTGTCCGACGTCAGCCCGGGCGTGCGGCGAATAAAGTGCAGCAGTCGAGCGAACGCGTTGCCGGGCTCACGCGCGTCGGCGCGCTTGAGAAAATCGACAATGGTAATGATGCCGATCACGCGCCGCGCCCGATCTATCACCGGCACCCCCTTGAGCTTGTCCGTGCGCAACAGCTGCCACACCTCCTCCAGTTCGGTGCCGAATTCGACCGCCGCGACATCGCGTTGCATGATGTCGCGGCAGCGGATCTCGCCCATGCGCCGGCGCTGGCGATGCAATTGCGCGCGCACGTAAATCTCGTTCAGGTCGTCGCGCGACACGTCGATGTACGCCCCCATGTCTTCCAGCGCACGCTGCAGATCGGCGGGATCGAGACCGAGCTCCTGGCCGGTGGTGGATTTCGCACCGGCCGCCACCGCCGCCGCGCGCGCGGGATAACGGCGCCCCGGCATCAAGTTGTTCAGCAACAGCGCCAAGCCGAGCAGCGCGATTAGATCGAAGCCAAGCGGGCTCAACAGGAAGCCATAACCCAAGTCATGAATCGCCGGTCCACCAATCACCGTCAGCAACGCGGTCGCACCCCCGGGCGGATGCAGGCAGCGCAGGTATTGCATTGCGAGAATGCTGCCGCCGACAGCGACCGCCGCAGCGATGGTCGTATCGGGGATAAAGCGCGCGCACGTAATGCCGACCACCGCCGCTACCAGGTGCCCACCGACAAACGCCCACGGCTGCGCCAGCGGACTGTGCGGCGCGGCGAACAACAACACCGCCGACGCACCCATCGGCGCGATCAGCGATGCGAAGTTCATCGCGCCATGGAAGTACACGGCGCTCATCGCCAGCAGAAACATCGCCCCCAATGCCGCAGCGGAACCGATGAGCCGCTCATCGACACTGGCGGGGACCGATGTCGGCAGCAATCTCCTTAGTCGCTTCAGTGCTTGCAAATCGTGTCGCTCGCGAATGAAGGAGCCGGGTTTATACCCGTTCCGCCTGCGCCTGGGAAGCGCACGCGTTTGACCGGTGTTCGGCACAACGACGATAATCGCCGCGCGCGAACAACCGGCGCAGCACCATGCACGAAGTCAAACCCTTAAGCTTCATTTACGAAATTCCGCATGCACTCGCACCCGACGTGTGCCGCGAGATCGTGCGGCGCTTCGAGGAGCGAAAGGACCAACAGTACCCGGGGCGTATCGGCCAGGGCGGCCAGCAGGCCGAGCACATCAAACGCTCGACCGACCTGCATATCAGTGGCCGCGACGATTGGAAGGATATCGATACGGCTCTCGTGCGCTCGCTGGCCCAGCAGCTGCGCGAGCTCAGCAAGATGTTCCCGTTCTTCGCCGCCAACAAGTTCAAGGATCTCGGTTATAACCTACAGCGCACCCTGCCCGGCGAGTTTTACCACTGGCACGTGGACAGCGGTCCGGGCGAATTCATGTCGCGCCAGTTGGTGGCGATCTGGTACCTGAACGACGTCGAGGGGCCGGGCGGCGAAACCGAATTTCCGCTGCAAGAGGTCGCCATCAAGCCCGAAACCGGCAAGCTGGTGCTATTCCCGCCGTTTTGGACCCACGTGCATCGCGGCGTCACGCTTGAGCGCGGCGTGAAGTACATTGCGACGACGTGGGTGTGTTTCGCCTAAGCGCTGACCTGTTTCGCGATGGATTGGTTAAGGCGACGGGGCGCCCGTCGGCATCGGTCCCGCCCAACCGCCGCCTAGCGCGCGAATCACATTGGTCACGGCGATGCGCCGGTCGCGCAGCGCGGCGATGCGATTGAGCTGCGCCTGCAACAGATTGCGCTCGGCATCCATCGTTTCGAGTTGGCTCGCAAGCCCGTTGTCGTATCGGATGCGCGCGAGTCGCAGCGTCTCCTCCAGCGCCTTGATGCGATCGCCCTCGGCCTCGTAAATCTCGCGCGCCCGATCCTGCGTGATCAGCGCCTGGCGCACTTCGCGAAACGCGTTTTGAATCGCCTTCTGATATTGCGCCAGCGCCTGCTGCTCGCGGGCGCGCGCCGCCTCGATCTCGCCGCGCAACCGCCCGCCTTGGAATAGCGGTTGCGTCAACGCTGCGGTCACCTGCCAGATGCGCCCCGGCGCGGTGAAGAGCCCGGCGAGCGCGGCACTTTCGCTGCCGACATATCCCGTCAGCGGAATCCGCGGGAAGTACGCCGCGCGCGCGACGCCGATCTGGGCGTTGGCGGCGATCAAACGTTGTTCGGTCTCGTACAGATCGGGCCGTCGCAGTAACAGCTCGGACGGTAACCCGTCCGGCACCACCGGCGGCGGCAACGCGCCGGTATCGCCGCCGCGCTCGATCGCCTCGCTCATGATCGCGCGCGGCGAGCGCCCGAGCAGCACCGCCAGCGCCAGCTCCTGCGCCGCGCGATCGCGCTTCAACGCCGGCACCTGCGCCCGCGCCGCCGCCACCTCTGCCTCCTGCTGCCGCAGCTGGTAGTCGCCAATCAACCCGGCGCGATGGCGCACGTGCTGCAATTCGAGATCGCGCTCGCGCAACGCGAGCGAGCGCCGCGCGGCGTCGACTTGGCTGTCGAGCGCGATCAACGTGAAGTAGGCCTGCGCCACTTGCGCCGTGACACCGATGCGCACCGTCGCCGCTGCCGCATGCGTCGCCAATACCTGCGCCCGTGCCGCCTTGGCCGCGCCGCGCAAGCGGCCGAACAGATCGAGCTCGTACGAGACATTGAGCGTGGCGCGCGTATTGTTATTGATCAACGGCGTGCCCGGCGGCAGCGGTGTGCCGCCGATCGTGGACAGGCGCGTGCGATCGCGTTGCAGCGTCGCATCGATCGCTGGGAACAGCTCCGACTCGCTGACGTTCGCCAGCCCGCGCGCTTCCGCCACACGCGCCACGGCCGCCGCCAAATCGGCGTTGTGCGCGAGCGCCTCGTCGATCAGCGTATCGAGCGTCGCGTCGTTGAACAGTGTCCACCAACGCTCGGCGATCGGTGTTGGTGTTGCGGCGGCATCGGTCGTCGGGTACTGCGCCGGCAGGTCTTGCGCCGGATGCTCGTATTTTGACAACGAAATGCATCCGCTCAGCAGCAGCACAGCGCCTAGTAGCGTCATGCGACCACGCGAGCACGATGCCGCGTTTTGGAGGTTGCTTCGCTTCGCTCGCAATGACCGGTGTAGGTTGGTGCGGGTCATTTCAGTTTCTTTCCGATGCGCAGTTTGCGACCGAGTGTCGATACGTGCCGCCAATCCCAATCCATCACCAGCCGGAAGAACACCGGCACGAAAAAGATCGCCAGGAACGTCGCCGCCAACATGCCGCCCATGACGCCGGTGCCGATCGCATGGCGACTGGCGGCGCCGGCGCCGGTGCTGATGGCGAGCGGCAACACGCCGAGAATAAACGACAGCGATGTCATCAAGATCGGCCGGAATCGCAACCGTGCAGCGTGCGTCACCGCCTCGTTGGTCGATTCGCCGTGCTCGCGCCGGAGCATGGCGAACTCGACGATCAGGATCGCGTTCTTCGCCGCGAGGCCGAGCAGCGTGATCAGTCCGATTTGGAAATACACGTCGTTCGTCAATCCACGCAGCCACACCGCCATCAACGCGCCGAACAAACCGAACGGCAACGCCATCAATACTGCGAACGGCAGCGACAACCGGTTGTACAACGCCGCCAAAATCAAAAACACCATGACCGTCGCCAGTAACAGCGACGTGCGCGACTCGCCGCCGGTGCGCCGCTCCTGGTACGCCGCGCCGGTCCAGTCGAGCGAGAAATCCGCGGGCAGCGCCGTGCGCGCGACTTCTTCGAGCGTCGCGATCGCCTGCCCCGAGCTGTAACCGGGCGCGGCCGAGCCGATCACCTTGGCCGCCGGAAAATTATTGAAGCGTTCCAGAATTTCCGGGCCGGCGATGTAGCGCACCGACACCAGCGCGCTCAGCGGCACCATCTGCCCGCCGCTGCCGCGCACGAAAATGCGGCCGATGTCCTCCGGGCGGCTGCGGAAGTCGGCCTCGGCCTGCATCTGTACGGTGTAGGTGCGGCCGTACTTGTTGAAGTCGTTGACGTAGAACGCGCCCATCGTCGCGGCCAGCGTGTCGTACACCTCGCTCACCGACACGCCGAGCGTGCGCGCCTTTTCGCGATCGAGGTCGATGTGCAATTGCGGCACGGTCGGACGAAACAGCGTGTTGAGTCCCGTCAGCTCCGGCCGCTTACCCGCCTCCTGCAAAAACTGCTGCGTCGCCGCCGCCAACTGCGCCGAGCCGGTGCCGCCACGGTTTTGAATATAGAACTCGAAACCGCCGGTCTCGCCGAGACCCATGATCGCGGGCGGATTGAAGGCAATCACCAACGCCTCTTTGATGCCCATGGTGCGGCCGAACATCTCGCCGATCGCCTGATCCACGTGCTGCTCGCGCTCGGACCAATCTTTGAGCGGCACGAACATGGTGCCGGCAGCGCCGCGATAACTGAACGTGAGCAAATCGAAGCCGGCGAAGCTCACGGTGTCGAGCGTGGCGGGGCTCGCGCGTCCCACCTGCTCGACCTGGTCCATGATGCGCTCGGTGCGGGTGAGCGTGGCCGCATCCGGCAGGATCACCAGCGTTATGTAGTAGCCCTGATCCTCGGGCGGCACGAAACTGCCCGGCACGACGCGCATCAGGCCGAACGTGGCGAGAATCATCACCGCGAACAGAGCCAGCGACAGCGCAAAGTGCTTCAGCATGAACCGCACGCCGTCGGTGTAACGCTCGGTCACGCGTGCGAACCAGCGATTGAAGCGCTCGAAGAAACCGTGCTGCTGCTTGTGCTCGTGCTTTAAGATCGTGGCGCAGAGCGCGGGCGACAGCGTGAGCGCGACGATGCCGGAGATGACGACCGAAATCGCGATCGTCACCGCGAACTGCGCGTACAGCTCGCCGGCCAAGCCGCCTAAGAATGCGACCGGCACGAATACCGCGCACAGCACCAGCACGATGGCAATGACCGGCCCGGTCACCTCTTGCATCGCCTGTATCGCCGCCTCGCGCGGCGACTTGTTCTGCTCGCTCATGATGCGCTCGACGTTTTCGAGCACGACGATGGCGTCGTCGACCACGATGCCGATCGACAGCACCATGCCGAACAACGTGAGCGTATTGATGGAGTAGCCAAGCATGAACAGGCCGGCGAAGGTGCCGATGAGCGACACCGGCACCGCCACCATCGGAATAACGGTCGCGCGCCAGTTTTGTAGAAACACGTACACGACCAGGAACACCAGCAACATCGCCTCGGCTAGCGTCTTCACCACTTCTTCGATCGAGACCTCGACAAAGCGCGTGGTGTCGTACGGGATCGAGTAGATCATGCCTTCGGGGAAGCGCTGCGACAGCTCGGTCATGGTCGCGCGCACCTCGGCGGCGACATCGAGCGCATTCGCGCCCGATTGCAGGAACACACCGACCAACGCCGCCGGTTTGCCGTTGACCTTGCCGGTGAAGCTGTAGTCCTTCGAGCCGAGCTCGACGCGCGCCACGTCCTTCAAACGCAGAATCGAACCGTCGGGATTGGCGCGCAGCACGATGTCCTCGAACTGCGCCGGTTCCGTCAGGCGTCCGCTGGTGGCAATAATGTAGTTGAGTTCGAGGTTCTTCGGCGCCGGCGGCTGGCCGATCTGGCCGGCGGCGTACTGCGAATTCTGTTCCTGCACCGCGCCGATGATATCGCCGGTCGTAACTCTGAGTTGCGCCATGCGATCGGGCCGCAGCCATATGCGCATGGCGTAATCCTTGGCGCCGAAGATCTGCACGTTGGCGGCGCCGGGGATGCGCTTCAATCGATCGAGCAGATTGATGGTGGCGTAGTTGCTGAGATAGACCGCGTCGAAGCGATCGTTCGGCGACTGCAACGCGATAACTTGCAGGAATTGCGACGAGCTCTTCTGCACCACGACGCCCTGGCGCCGCACTTCGGCCGGCAACCGCGCCTCCGCCAGGCGCACGCGGTTGTTCACGTTCACCGCTGCGTCGTCGATGTTGGTGCCGACGTCGAACGTCACGTTCACCGTCACCACGCCGCTCGCGGCGCTGACCGAGTTCATGTAAATCATGCCCTCGACGCCATTGATCTGCTCTTCAAGCGGCGCCGCGACCGTCTGCTCCAATACCTCGGCGTTCGCGCCCGGATAGGTCGCGGTGACGTTAACGACCGGCGGCGCGATCTCCGGATATTGCGCGATCGGCAGATTTACCATCGATGCCAGACCGACGATCACGATAAAAATCGAGATCACGACCGCGAACATCGGCCGATCGATGAAGAAGCGGGAGATCATGGCGTTAGGAGTTGGGCTTCGCCGGAGTGGCCGCGGCCGGCGCGTCCTTGGCGGGCGCCGCCGGCGTCACCGGCGCCCCCGGCCGAATCTTGAGCACGCCATCGACGATCACCTGATCGCCAGCGGCGAGACCCGAGGTAATGATCCAGTTGTCACCCGCCCACGCGCCCACTTGAACCGGGCGCGGCTCGGCCTTGCCGTCGGCGATGACGTACACGAACTTCCCGTTCGGGCCTTCGAGCACCGCGCGTTGCGGCACGCGCACCGCGTTCGGCCGGCGCGCCCCGCTCAATACCACGCGCACGAATTCGCCCGAACGCAGCA
>JBKHXU010000053.1:0-25657 GCA_046565865.1 Gammaproteobacteria bacterium
TTGCCTCGTCGCCCCCGGCTCCTCGCAATGACAGCCAATCGTGGATGCCCGTGGGGCCCCCTTTATGGCGCGCCCGAGCCGAACGCTTCCGAGCGACCCGAGCCCTTTAGGGCGACGCCCAGGGATGGGCGTCGGTCGAGCGTCAGCGCAGGATGCGCTGTCGCTCGACCTCGAGGAGCGAGGCAGTGAGGATCGGGGGCAGTCGCGCCATCGAGGGGCGTGCTTTCTTTTAGTCCCTTTTCTTCGCACGAGCAAAGACAAATTCGCCGGGAGCGAATTTGGACGCGCGGTTTTCCAGCGCGCCCGTTAGGGCGAGGACCGGGACGGTCCGAGTCAAAGGAACCTGCCGTGGGTCAGCCACCCACAAGTACATTTATTACATCGACAACCGCGCCGGTAGGCGCTCGACCACCTCACCCCGCCACCCTCTTCCCCCAGTCGTACCCCATCACCTCTAGCGCCGTCGCGCTCACCTGTTCCGCCGTCACACCCGTGGCACAGCCGTGTCCGATCGGACACACCTCGTGACTGCACGGCCGGCACGCGACCGGCGCGTGCACGGCGCGATGACGTTCGTGGTCGCGCGGCGCCCAGCGTGCCGGGTCGGAACCTGAGTACACCACGACGCTCGGTACGCACAGCGCGGCCGCGAGGTGGCTGATGCCGGTGTCGTTGCAGACAACCAGGCGCGCGCCGGTATAAAGGGCAGCGAGCACGCCGATCGGCGTCTGGCCGCAGACATTGATAGCGCCGGTGTGCATCGCGCGGGCGACGGTTTGGACGATGAGCTGTTCCTCGTTCGTACCAGTCAGCACCACGCGCAGGCCTTGGGTCGCCAAGATATCGGCGACGGCGGCGAAGCGTTCCGGCAACCAGCGGCGCGAGGCCTGGCGCGCACCGACGTGGATGCACACGTATTCGCCGGGGCGCAGTCCGTAGGCGACGCGCAGGCGCGCGAGTTACTTCCATTCGGAACCGTGCATAGGAAACTCAAGCGTATCGCCGCGCGTCGGCGCGCCGAGCGCCGCGATCAGGCGCAACAGGCGGTGGGTTTCGGTCCCCTCTTCCGGATACGGTATGAAATGCGAATCCGTCACCGGTTTATCCGGCGGATAAAATCCGGCCATGCGCCGCGCGCCGATGCCGCGCACGATCGCGTTGGTGATGCGGCCGCTACCGTGCAGTTGCAGTGCAAGATCAAATCGACGCGCCTGCATGTCACGATAGAACGCGTCGAGGCCGGCGATGTCGGTCGCTTGTTCCGGCATGCCCGGTGCACCGGGGAAGGCGATGAAATCGTCGATGTATTGGCGAAAGCGTTGCGCGAATTCGGTCGCCCACGGCAAACCGATCAAGGTGATTTGCGCCGCCGGCGCCGCCGCCCGCAAGGCGCGTAGCGCCGGCACCGCACATAACAAATCGCCGAACTGCAGCGCGCGAAACACCGCAATGCGCCGGCTCCCGGCAAGATCGAGCGCGTCGAGTGGCGCGCCATGGGTTTCGGTGGTCACGATGACTCCATTTTTTTATTCCTTGGCTAAAAGGTCCCGCGATACACCGAACAACTGCGACATATCGCCGGCGGCGTGTCGGATTCGAGTGCTTGGCGGAACGAACGGTAGTCGGCGCCGTTCCATACCTCGTCGATGCCATGCTCGGTTACGCTTCCAAGCTGCGCGCGGTCCGGTGTGCCCACCATGCAGCACGGCATCACCTCGCCGCGATAACTGATATACGGTCCGCGCCACGGCCAGTCGCAACGCGCGGCGCCGCGGGTCGGCGTCGCGCGCGGCACGGTGCGCGGCAACCGCAGCTCGATCGCGAGCCGCTCGGCTTCGTACCTGGCCTCGGCGAAGGAATACTCAACGCTTGCGGCGTCCGAAGCTTGCAGCCCTTGCGCGGCGATAAAGTCCCGCATCGGACGATACTGCGCCGGTAGCGTCGCCTCGTCGAAGTCGTGACATAGATACTGCACGAACATCTGCGTCACGCCGTGTGCGCTCGCAAGGCGCACTAACGCCGGTAGCTCATCGATGTTCTGACGCATTAAGACCACCACCAGGCGCACGTGCGGCAACTCGCTTCCGCGCGCCGCGCGCGCCTGCATCAGCGTCTGCAAATGGCGCTGCACCCGCGAGAACTTGGCGCGCTCACGGATGCGTTCGTAGACCGCGGGCGTGGCCGCGTCGAGCGAGACGTGCAGTTCGTAAAGACCGCTATCGACCAACTGCCGCGCCCGGCGCTCGGAAAGCAGCGTGAGGTTGCTGTTGGTGGAAACGCGCACACCGCGTGCGGTTGCGTACTCCACCATTTTGAAAAATTCCGGATGCATCAGCGGCTCTCCCATGCCCTGCAGCTGCAGCGTGCGCAGCCCCGGCAACTGGTCCAACAGACGTTGGAACTCCGCGAACGGCATGAACGCAAGCGGTCCATGCGGCGGCCCGGTCGGGCGAAACTGCACCGGACACATCTGACACCGCAGATTGCACTGACCGACCGGCTCGATCTGCGCGAACGTGATTGCCGTCGCCGCCGTCATCCGAGGAACACCACGCGAAACCGTGCCGCCCCAACAAGCCGCCAGAAAACGGCAATGGGCGGAATTAGTGCTGACGTCAATGCCATTTCCATGACATGCATGGGGCGACGCGATGTATCGCGCAGGCGCGCGCGAAAAAATTGCAACGTCAGCAACAGCCAGACCAAACCGGCGCCAGCGCCGAGCCACGGGCGCGTGGTAGAGAGCGCGACCAGCAGCAGCGCGAGCGAGGTGAGGATCGCGTAGTAACGCCACGGCGGTGCGGCGCGGATGCAGCGTCGATACAGCGCGCGATGCTTTTTGTAGAGCAGTGCATCGAATAAGATTTTGCGCTGCTGGCGCAAACTAGCGCCCCACCGCGCCGGACGCACCGGGTGCACCACCACCGCCTGCGGCGCCGCCGCCACCGCGTAGCCATGTTCGAGCAGCGTGAAATAAAGATCACTGTCCTCGCGCCAAGCGGCGGTGAATGCCTCGTCGAGCCCGCCGATGTCGATCAATGCCGCGCGCCGACAAAAGCAATTGGCGGTTACGAACCCCGCCGATTGCAATCCCGCGGCGTCGCGTTCGTAGTCCGTCGGATCGGGCGGCAGCGGCACGATGATGCGACCCCACACTGCTGCCACACCCCCTCCCATCCCCTCCCCCGCTTCGCGCGGGGCGAGCCGGGGAAGCGCAAACGGTTCGGTGGACCGTTTGCCCGGTGAGCGGGGAACCACGGATGGTTCCCCTGGACTTTTCTGCGGAGCAGGAAGCGGAGCAGAAAAGGTTAGGGTGGGGGCATCTGTCTCGAGCGCCGCGAGTCCCGATCGCAGCCAATCCGGTTCCGGCACACAATCGTCGTCGGTGAAGGCGATGACCTCGGCGCGCGCCGCCCACGCGCCGGCATTGCGCGCGGCGGCTGGGCCGTGGTGTTCGGTGACCGCGACATAACGAATGGCGGGGCTATCGACCGATGCATGCGCGCGCGCCGCGACCAGTTGGCGCGTGCGCGCGTCGTTGCCGTCGTCGGCGACGACGATCTCGTACGCATCGGCGCCCAGATCCTGGGCGCAAAGCGCCGTCAGACACCGATCAAGCAAGTGCGGGCGACGATACGTGGGAACGACGATGGAAACGCAAAGTGCCATGAGTGATGTCCGATTTCTGTACGATGAACGGCCCGATGACCAACGCATCGAGCGGTGAGGTGCAAAAGCATTCGACCGCGTCGCGCGGCGTGCGCACGATCGGTTCGCCGCGGGTGTTGAACGAGGTGTTGACCAACACCGGCACGCCGGTGCGTTTGGCGAACGCCTTGATCAGGTCGTAGTACACGGGGTGCTGCGATCGGCGCACGGTCTGCACGCGTGCGGTGCCGTCGACATGCGTCACCGCCGGTATCTGCGCCCGGCGTTCCGGCCGCACCTCGTACACGAACAACATGAACGGCGACTCGCGACAACCGGCGAACCAGTCGTCCGCCGTCTCCTCCAACACCACCGGCGCCACCGGGCGGAAATCCTCGCGGTCCTTGATCTCGTTCAAGCGCGCCTGCATGTCGCGCGGGATCGGCGACGCCAGGATCGAGCGCCCGCCGAGGGCGCGCGGTCCGTACTCCATGCGTCCCTGGAACCACCCGATGATCGCCCCCTGCGCCAGCAGTGCCGCGACCTCGTCGATCTTGTGCCAACGCCGATACCGCAGGCGCGACCATTTGAGAAACTGCTCGATCTCGCCCTCGTCGTAATCCGGGCCCAACAACGCGTGCTCCATCACGTAGTGGCGCGCGTCGTCCGCGCGTTCGCGCGCGTCGATATAGAGCGCCGCGCCCATCGCGGTACCGGCCTCGCCGGATGCCGGTTGTACCCAGATGCGCTTGAACGGGCCGCGGCGCAACAGGCGACCGTTCAACACGCAGTTCAGCGCCACGCCGCCGGCCATGCAGAGCGAATCGTGTCCGGTCTGCGCGTGCAACCAGTCGGCCATGCCGTACACCGCCTCTTCCAAGACCTGTTGCAACGAACTCGCGAGATCGAAATGCTCGGTCGTGAAGGGCGCACCGCGCGCGCGGGCCGGACCAAAGTGCTCGCTCAAGTCGACCGGCGTCACGCAATAACCGCCGGCGCCGTCGCTGCAGAGCACGCGGCGAAACGTCGACGCAAAGCGCGGGTTGCCGTACGAGGCGAGCGCCATCACCTTGTATTCGTCGGAGGAATGCAGGAATCCCAAGTGCCGCGTCACTTCCTCGTACAAGAGTCCGAGCGAATTCGGCAGCTCGATAGCCCGAATACGCTCCATGCGTTTGCCGCTGCCGTGGCCATAGCTCGTGGTCGTGCGTTCGCCGCGTCCGTCCATGGTGAGGATCGCCGCCTCGCGATACGGGCTCGGTAAAAACGCGCTGGCCTCGTGCGTCAAATGATGATCCACGAAATGCCATTGATAACGGCGCGACTTGGCGCGCAGCCGCTCGCCCAAGTGGTGCGGCGCGCCCCCGGCGAGTTGCCGCGGGGCGTTGACGATATAGCTCAAGAACAGCGGGTCCCACGGCGATTGCGTCGGGTCGCTCTGCGCCGTCGCGCTCGGTTCGAGCGGCAGCTCCAAACGCTCGGTTCCGGGCGGCAGCAATTGATACGGATCGTACGAATACGCCACGTGGTCGACATCGTCGAGCGTGATATCGGCCACGCTCAAGCAATAGTCGATGGCATGAAACGGCAACTCCCACGCCGCAAACGGCACCGGCCGTTTCGCGTGCTTGATGCGGGTGAAGCGCTCCTCCTCCGCCGCCGCCAACACGCGACCGTCGCGCACGAGACACGCGGCCGAATCGTGATAGGCAGCATTGATGCCGAGCGTATAGGCAGCGCGCTTCATCGCAGCCCTTCGCCCACGGGCAGTGTGAGGTCGCGGCGCCGCGTCGGGCGAACCGTTACCAGGTCCAGCGCGGCATTCACCACGGCTTCCGGCGGGACGCGACGCAAGCAGTCGTGATGACCTTGGGGGCAGATGCTTTTGTAGCAGTGCTTGCACGGCACGTCGTGGTACAGCACCCGGCTGTCCACCATCCACGGCATGTGTTGCAGGTTAGTAAGCGCGTAGAGCACGACCACCGGGGTGCCGACCGCGGCGGCGATGTGTGCCGGACCGGTGTTGTTCACAATCACCACCGGCACCATGTCGATAAGCGCACAAAGCGCCGGCAGATCGAGACGTCCGGGGGCGGAGTGCGACGGCGTTCCCATCAGCGCGCGGATGTGTTCGATCAACGCCGTCTCGCCGGCGCTGCCGGTAAACACGATTTGCCAGCCGTAACGTCGCACCAATGTACGCGCCACCTGCGCGTAGGTCTCCGCGGGGTAGCGGCGGGACGGCGCGCTCGCGCCGGGATGAATGACGACCCACGGCGTACGGGTATCGATATGCGCGCTGTCTAAAAACAGTTGCGCGCGGGCGTGCGCCTCCGGTGGCAGCGCCAATGCGAGCGGTAGATCGTCGGACGCCGCGCCTACGTGCGCGACCAGGTCCAACTGCCGACGCACCTCGTGGCGCATCAACGATTGTGGCTCGGGCTCCGGAATCCAGTCCGTCAACAGCTGATACGGATTCTCGCGCGAGTGCGCGAGCCGACGCGGAATGTCGGCGAGGCGACATAAGAACGCCGCCGCCCACGGATTCTGGCTGTACACGGTGAATATCGCCGCGGCATCGAACTTGCCGGCGCGTAGTCGTTCGATGATGGCGTGGTCGGCATCGGCCGCGATGCGTCCGCTCGCCCGCATCCACGGCGCTTGATACACGATCACATCGTCGATGTCCGGTACCAGGCGCGCGATCTTGGCCCCGGCGGCGGACGTGAGCAACGTCAGGTGTCGCCCGCGTTTCGCGCGCTTTAACGCTCGCAGCGCGGGCGTCGTCATCAGCAGATCGCCGACGGCGTCCAGTCGCACCGCCAACACGCGACGCGCATTGGTCCAATCGGTGTGGCGCATCGGATCGTGGGTCATGTGCGCAGGGGGCCGCCGCTATTCGGCGCAACGCGGCGCATCATGCGCACACCCGGTCGGCACTTGTCGCTCATGCTGTCCAGCGTGTCGATTTCCTCGATACAGCGCGCGGCCTCGGCCAGATCCCGCGCGCGACAGCTCGGTTCACGAAACGGACCGCGCTTCCATTCGGTTTCGTTGCCGTTGTCGAGCAGCACGGTACGGCAACCGGCATGCGCGCCGGCTTCGACGTCGTTCAAAATATCGCCGATGAGCCAGGACTGATGCAGGTCGATGTCATGAATGTACGCGGCCGTAAACAGCAGGCCGGGCTCCGGCTTGCGGCAGCGGCAGTGCATGGCATATCGCCGCGACCTGCCGGCCGGGTCGTGCGGGCAGTAATAAAAACCGGCCAACTGCACCGAGCTTTCGGCGAGCAACGCACGCAAGTGCCTTACGGCGGCGTCGAGCGCGGTTTCCGTGAAATGCCCGAGGGCAATGCCCGGCTGGTTGGATACACCGATTAATAAGTAGCCCAGTCGCTGCAACCGTTGCAGGCCGCGCACGGCGCCGGCGGTCAAGCGTATCCGCTGCGGGTCGACGTTGTACGGCACGTCCTCGATCAAGGTGCCATCTTTATCGATGAATACCGCCTTCGCGCTCACGGCCACGAGGTCTCCGTCATCGGCAGCACCATGATTTCCGGGATGACGGTTTCCGGCGGTCGCGTCAACACGAACAGCACGGTTTCGGCCACGTTGCGCGGGTCCTGAAGCGTTGCGGTGTCGATGTCCGGGAATCGGTCGAGCAAAAATGGTGTGCGCATACCACCGGCGACGACCGCGGTCACCTTGATCTTGTGTGCGCGTCCTTCGACATGCAGCGCATGGCTCAAGCCGAGCAAGCCCCACTTGCTGGCGTGATAGGCCGAGGCGTTGGCCCAAGTGCGCTTGGCGGCGGTCGAGGTGATGTTGACCACTTGGCCCCCACCCTGTTCCTTCATCAGCGGAAACGCCGCCCGGCATAGCCAGTACGGGCCGTTGAGGTTGGTGGCGATGATCCGGCTCCAGTCCTCCGGCGCCAGCTCATCGACCGGCAGCGTGACGTCGATGGCGGCATTGTTGACGAGTACGTCCAGCCGCCCGTGCGTGCGCACGATCGCGCCGATGGCCTGCGCCGCATTCTGCGGCTGGCTGATGTCCGCGACCGTCACGCTCGCGCGCCCACCGGCTGTCTCGATCTCGTCGATCACACTGCGCGCCAAGTCGCCGCGTACGTCGAGACACGCGACCGTCATTCCGGCACCGGCAAGTTGCCGGCAGATCTCCGCCCCCAATCCGCGCCCACCGCCGGTAACGACGGCGACCTTATTACGTAAGCTTTCCATGTCTGCTCGGCATTCCTTGCGAAAACGTTTCTAAGACACTGGTTTCATACCAAAAGATCTAAGTGACTGGTGCGCTTGGTCGTTCTCCGCCCCCGGCCGGCGCGCCTGCGCCACGCGGGCATAAACCGCCGCCACGCGCTCGGCAATTTGATCCCAGGTAAAGGCGCGCACCGCCCGCTCGCGCCCGGCGCGGCCCATTTGCCGCAGCAACGCGGGCTGGCGAAAGAGATGGGCCAACCGTTCGGCCAAGGCATCCGGATCCCGCGGCGGTACCAGGTAACCGGTTTTACCGTCGCGCACGGTGGTCTTGATGCCCCCCACCCGCGCGCCGACGACCGGCGTGGCACACGCCATCGCTTCGAGCGGCGTGATACCGAACGGTTCGTACCACGGGGTGGTGACGAACACATCGGCGGCACTGTAGTAGTACCGCAGCACCGGCCGCGGGCGGCGGCCGGTAAATTGCACCCGTTCGGCGACGCCTGCTTCCGCCGCAATCTGCTGCAGCCGTCCGATTTCGGGCGTCGCGACCCGGCTCGGTTCGTCCGACTCGCCGCCAACGATCAGTAGTCGCGCATCGATACCGTACGTTGTGCGCAGGCGTGCGAGCGCGCGTATCGGCACATCGATGCCCTTGCGCGGAACAATGCGGCCGAGTTGCAGTATCAGACGCTCGCCCGCGGCGAACCCGAGCTCGGTGCGCGCCACACGTTTATCGAGCGGCCACAACTCCGCCGGATCGAAGCCGCACGGAATCACGCAAACCTTGGACGGTTCGGCATCATAGAGTCGGATCAAGTCGTTTCGGTCCTGCGCGCATTCAGCGATGACGCGGTTGGACTCGCGGATGATCCGCGCCTCAACCTCTTCACGTGTCCGCGGAAACCGGTCGGCGTCGCCTTGATGCAGTTTGCGCACGCGGCCGAGCGCATGAAACGTGGTGACGAACGGAACGCCCGACTCGCGCTTCATTGCCATTGCGACCACGCCGGAAGTCCAAAAGTTGGCGTGCGCGATGTCGTACGGTGCACGCTGTCGATCGCAGAAACGCGCCATGTTGCACGCGAACTCCGCCATGTGCGGCAGCAGCTGTTCCTTCGGTATCGGCCGCGGCGGTCCTGCATCGATATGTATGACGCGCACGCGGGTGATGAAATCGACGATGTCCGGCAACGACGCATCGTCGCGTCGCGTGAACACATCGACTTTGAAACCGCGTGCCGCGAGGTGATGGGCGAGTTGGGAGACGTAGACGTTTTGACCACCGCTATCAACGCCGCCGAGGCTGGCGAGAGGCGAGGCGTGCTCGCTGATCATCGCAATCCTTGCGATCATAAAGTCCCTCGTTTTGGTGCATAAAGCGCACTACGAAAAGAGCGTCGAGCGCCGCTATTGTGCAATCAGACCCGCGCGCGCGCATCAGCAAAAACACGTAGCGCGCGGCGATTCATCCGTCGCATTGAACCGACGCGAAGTTGCATCGCGCACACACGTCTCCGCGCGCCGGTTCCCGCCTTCACCGTATTGGAATTGATGCCGAACCTTTTCGACGATCGGTCTGACCTCGTGCCGCTTCTCTGATATATTTGCCGCCGAGTCGCACGGACCGCGGCTCGTTCAGGTTCGATTGAATGGACATTGATCTCGCCCGCCTCGCTGCTGATTTCAAGGGACGTCACGTCGTCGTCATCGGCGACGCCCTGCTCGACGTATACCTCTCCGGTCCTGTCGGTCAGCTCTGCCGCGAGGCGCCCGTTCCCATCGTCGAGATCGAAAACTGTTTGCAGGTTCCCGGCGGTGCCGGGAATACCGCACTTAACGCGCGCACGCTCGGCGCCGACGTGAGCCTGGTTGGCGTCGTCGGCGACGATGCCGAGGGCGACGCGCTGCGCGCTGCGCTCGATCGATTCGGCGTCGAGACGATGCACCTCATCGCGCTCGGCGAGCGGCGCACCCCGGCCAAGCATCGGCTGCTCGGGGGACCGCAAATGCTGGCGCGCTTCGATCAGGGCAGTCGCGCCGATGCCGACGATGCGGCGGCGGAACTGTCGGCACGCGTGACACGGCTTTACGGCGAGGCCGACGCGGTTATCCTCGCGGACTATGGATACGGCTTGTTTACCCCCGCGCTGATCCAATCGCTTACCTATCTGCAGCGCCGCCAACCGCGCATCGTCGTCGCCGATTCGCGAACACTTGCGCGCTTCGCACCAATCAACGTGACGGCGGTCAAGCCGAGCTTCCACGAAGCGGCGCAGTTGCTGGGACTGACCGGCGCCGAACGCGGGCCGGGACGAGCGGAGACGGCGATTGCCCGCGCCGCAGCGTTGCTCGACGCAACGCGTGCACGCATCGCCGCGGTAACGCTCGATATCGACGGCGCCATCATCCTGGAGCGCGACCGCGCCCCCTATCGCACGTACGCGCGCCCGGCCCAGCGATCGCGCTCCACCGGCGGCGGCGATACCTTTGCCGCCGCATTCGCGCTCGCGCTGGCGGTCGGCGCCGATACGCCGGAGGCTGCAGAATTGGCATCGGCCGCGGCGGCGGTCGTAGTCGGCAAGGATGGCACGGTGCCGTGTCACGCCGATGAGCTGCGCGCGATGATCGGCGGCGGTGAAAAACGCCTGGGCGACGATACAACGATCAGGGACCGTGTGCGCGCTTACCGTGCGCGCGGCGCACGGATCGTATTCACCAACGGTTGTTTCGATATTCTGCACCGCGGGCACGTGGCGTTGCTCAACAAGGCGAAGGCGCTTGGCGACGTACTCATTGTTGGCGTCAATAGCGACGCCAGTGTGCGCCGATTAAAAGGTGCCAGCCGACCCATTAATACGCTCGACGATCGTATAAAAGTACTGACGGCTTTGTCGTACGTGGACCACGTCACCGCATTCGACGGCGATTCCCCGACCGATCTCATTCGCTTGATCCGCCCCGATCTCTACGTCAAAGGCGGCGACTACACGCGCGAGACGTTGCCGGAGGCGCCACTGGTTGAACACCTCGGCGGCGCCGTGTGCATTCTGCCGTATCTATCCGACCGCTCTACGAGCGGACTCATCGAACGCATCCGCGCGACGCCGCAACTCAACGCATGACACCGTCGCTCGATATCGCCACCCCAGCCCAGCGTCGGCAGGCGGCATTGACCGCTAAGCCGATTCTCACATCGTCGACGCGAGACCATGGCTTACGTTGATGTGTTGTTGACCACGCACAATCGCCCCGAGGCGTTGGCCATGACGCTGTCCGGACTGGCGACGCAGAGCGAGACCCGTTATCGACTCATCGTCGCCGATCAGAGCGACACGCCGACACTGCAGCGCCCGACGATCGCCGCGCTGCGGCGCGTCGTCGAAACCCGCTCCGCGCCCGGCGAATGGCACTACCGCCCGCAACGTCGGGGCATCGCCGAACAGCGAGCATTCCTGCTCGGGCGCGCGACGGCGCCGTACGTGCTCTATCTCGACGACGACGTCCTCATGGAACCGCATGTGCTCGACTGGCTCTTGCACGTAGTCACGACGCAGAACTGCGGTTTCGTCGGCGCCTTTCCCGCGGGTCTTTCATTTCGCGGCGACGTGCGCCCGGCGCAACAGCGGGTGGAGTTCTGGGATGGACCGGTGCGGCCGGAAATCGTCGATCCCGGTACCAATGCCTGGGAGCGCTATCACCTGCATCGCGCCGCGAACCTGTTTCATGCGAGCGCGCGGCATGCGGCGACCGATGCGCCGCGCCTATATAAGGTCGCGTGGGTCGCCTCGTGCGTGCTGTATGACCGCGCGAAACTCAAGGCCGTCGGTGGTTTTGGATTTTGGTCCCGCTTACCGCGTTATCACTCGGGCGAAGAGGTGCTGGTACAAAACTTATTACTACGGCGTTTCGGCGGCTGCGCCATCATGCCCTCGGGCACCTATCACGCCGAGGAACCGTCGACGGTGCTCAATGCCGCCGGCGGCATCGACGGACACGCGTTGGCGCTGCTGCCGGAAATGATTCGGCGTTACGTGCCGGAGACGCGCTATGCGTGATGCGCTAACTTCGATGCCGGGATTGCTGCATCGATTGCCCGAACCGCCGCAACGCGTGGCGGTGCTGCGCGCGTCGCGTATCGGCGATTTTCTGTGCGCCATGCCGGCGCTACGCGCGCTGCGCGCGGCGTTGCCTGGCGCGCGCATCACGCTGATTACGGTGCCGCTGTTGCGCCGGCTCGCCGAACGACTGCCGTACGTCGACGAGGTCGCCCCGTTTCCCGGATTTCCCGGCATCGCGGTGCAGTTGTTCGAGGCGCAAAACGCGCTGCGTTTTTTGCAGCGCATGCAGGCGCAACGGTTCGATCTCGCACTGCAGCTACAGGGATCGGGCGTGTACTCCAATCCATTTCTGCTGTTACTCGGTGCGCGTTACAACGCCGGGTTCGTGCGCGCCGGTGATGCGGCCGTGCGGCTCGACGCCGCCCTGCCGCTGCCGCAACACGGCCATGAGATTCATCGCGTCATGGCGTTGCCGGTGTTCCTGGGGGCACTGCCGGCCGGCGATCACACCGAGTTTCCGTTAACGCATGTCGATCACCTGCGCGCCGAAGCGCTGCTGCAGCAAATGCCGCGCCCACTGATCGGCCTGCATCCCACGGCGCACGACCCGCTGCGGCGCTGGCCGCTCGATCGCTTCGAACAGACGGCACGCGCGCTGCACGCGCGCTACGGCGGCACCGTCGTTATTCTCGGCGGCGCGGGCGAATACGACTACAACCGTGTTTTAGCCGAACGCCTGGGCGGCATATGTCGCGACCTCACCGGGCTCACGGCACTGGGTACGCTGGGTGCGGTGATCACGCGGCTAACGCTGTTGATCACGAGCGACTCGGGTCCGGCACATATCGCCTACGCACTCAGCGCGCCGACCATCACGATTTTTCGCGCCAGCGGTTCGCATCGCTACGGCCCTCTGAAAGCCGGGCCGTTTCGGCCACTGGAACCGGCGGCGGCCGTCGACTGCGTGTCCGCGGAACAAGTCACGCAATCGGCAATGGAGCTTATTGAATGGTCGGAAGCGGCAACGACCTCGGATTTGCGCACCCAGTCCGCAAGATAGCCGTCGTGCGCGCCAATGGCATCGGCGACTATTTGTTCGCCGTGCCGGCGCTGTGCGCGTTGCGCGCGCGCTTTGCGCAGGCTGAGATCGTCCTGTTGGGAAAGCAGTGGCACCGCGATCTCCTGACCGGTCGTCCGGGACCGATCGACCGCGTCGAGGTCATTCCGCGCTGTCGCGGCGTCGGCGCAGACACAGACGACACCGACGACCACGACGGGCTTGAGCGATTTTTCGCCGCCATGGCCGCGGAGCGGTTCGATCTCGCGATTCAGTTGCACGGCGGCGGTCGATACTCCAACCCATTCACGCGCCGGCTGCGTGCGCGCTTCGCCATCGGTCTTAAAAGTCCGGACGCCGAGGCGCTCGATGCGTGGATACCGTATTTCTATTTTCAACCCGAGGTGTTGCGCTATATCGAGGTGATGTCGCTGGTCGGCGCTGCACCCGTCACCGTCGAGCCCGACCTGGCGGTCACACCCGCCGATGATGCCGAGGTCGATCGCCTGCAACTTCCGGACGACCGGCCATGGGTCGTGCTTCATCCCGGCGCCACCGACGGCCGTCGACTCTGGCCCGTGACTCAATTCGCCGCCGTGGCCGATTATTTGGTGGACAGTGGCGCCCGCATCATTGTCAGCGGCGGCGAGAGCGAACGCGCGATTGTCGATGCTGTCGTCGGCGCCATGCGCCGCGAAGCGATCGCGCTCTGTCAGCGGCTATCGCTTGGCGGCCTGGCGGCGCTGCTGGCGCGCTCGCACGTCGTCATCTCCAACGATTCGGGCCCGCTGCATCTGGCGGGCGCCGTCGGTGCCCGTACCATCGGGCTGTACTGGTGCGGGAACATGATCAACGGCGGGCCCACGACGCGGCGCAAGCATCATCCATTCGTGTCATGGCGCCTGCATTGCCCGGTTTGCGAGCGCAACACGCTCGACGACAACTGCGACCACCGCGCGTCCTTCATCGCCGATATCCCGGTACAGGCGGTGATGCAGTCGGCGGCGACGCTACTGGCCGAGGCCCGCGACGAGCGCACGGCGGCCAAGGGCTATCGCCGCGCTACTCGCGCTTGATCACGCTGATGCGACCGTCGCCTTCGATGTGCGCCACCTTGACCTTGGCGATGTCATCGACGCCGGTTTGGCGCAGTTGCGACATCAGCTCGTCTTCGGAGATCGACTCCATGCGCATATTGCGTTTGAGCAACTGCCCGTTGCGCACCAACGGCAGCGGCGGCGGATGCACGAGGCGGGTAAAGAACGGTACGTGAAACGCGAGACGATCAAGCGTGTAGTTCCATAGGATGATCGTGCCGACCAATATGACGCCATCGGTCAACGAGCTGTAGTTGTCGGCCATGGCGTTTTGCGCCGCATCGGACAGCAGCACGACCATCAACAAGTCCGGCAGCGAGATGGCCGCCGCCTCGCGGCGCAGCAGCATCCGCACCACGACCAGAATACCGAGATACATGACGGTGCCGCGCAGCACCAGTTCCAGCGGCGGGACCGTTGGTTCGAGCAGATGCTTCCAGTCGATCGCCAGCAGCGCGTCCATGCGATGCGTCCGACATCGAGATGCTGCCCATTTTAGCAGCGGACGAGGACGTGAATGCTCGGGTGGTTTCCCGTACCGGCGCGGGCAAAAAACCGCATTGTGTGCGTTGCGACGATCTTGATACGTTACGCCCGGTCGAACCTGGCAGTCCGCGCGCGTGAACTCCGCCGTCGTCGCCCCGAAGAATCCCCCGCTCCCGCTCCCGCGCGACCCCCGTGCTGCCGTCTGGCGCTATCTGAATTTTGCAAAGTTTATGTGGATGCTCGAGGCCGGGGCGCTGTTCTTGCCGTATACGGAGCTATTCCCGGATGTGCTCGAAGGCGGCAGGCAGCGACCGTTGACCGACGCGGAACGCGCGCGCCGGCAGCGCGCCGCCGTGAGCAGTTGGCACGCGAGCGAGCACGAATCGGAGGCGATGTGGCGAATATATAGTCCGCCGCAGGAAGCGTTGGCGTTGCGCTCCACGTATGAACGCTTACGCGCCGGACTGCCCGAATACGTCCGTATCCACCTCGTGCAGTATGCGGACAATCCGCCCGCGAGCGACGACCCGCTGCTGCCGTTCTTTTTCAAACGCCGGGCGTATGAGCATGAGAAGGAACTGCGTGCCGTGCTCGGTCGTCCGCCGGCGGGGACCAATGCGATCGAAGAGGAAAGCGGCTGGCAATTACCGGTGCAGGTCGATCGAATCGTCGAACGCGTCTACGTCTCGCCGTTCGCCCAGCAATGGTTCTATGACTTGGTACAAGGCATCATCCGCCGCTACGACCTGCACATCGCGGTGGAACGCTCCGAGCTGACCGGAACGGTGCAACGCTGATGCTACGCCGCCCGACCAAACGCGAGCGCCTTCTGTACCGCGCCGCCAGCGGCAGGGTCGCGCCGTTTTGTTTGATCCTGCGCTGGCCGCTCTGGTGGCGCCGCTTCCGCGGCCTCGCGCTCGGCTGGCTGATCCTGGTCGAGGACGACTCGGACCCACTGCTCGTCTGTCATGAAATTGCCCACGTCGCCCAATTCCGCGCCGACCCCCTGCGCTTTTGGTTCCGCTACTTCCGTGAGCTCCGACGTGTCGGCTACGTGAACAACCGCTACGAGCGCCAGGCGCGCGCCATCGAGGCACGCGCGGGACGCATGCTCGCATCGAACGGTAGAAGCTGAGATTGGTGCCCAAGGCCGGAATCGAACCGGCACGGGGGTTGCCCCCCAACGGATTTTAAGTCCGTTGCGTCTACCAATTCCGCCACTCGGGCCTACGCACGTGCAGGAATGGAGGCTGGGGTCGGAATCGAACCGGCGTACACGGCTTTGCAGGCCGCTGCATAACCACTCTGCCACCCAGCCGCAGGTCTTCCTAAAACAAAAAACGGGAAGGCATGGCGCCTCCCCGTCGTCTAAATTTGGAGCGGGAAACGAGGCTCGAACTCGCGACCTCAACCTTGGCAAGGTTGCGCTCTACCAACTGAGCTATTCCCGCATGGAGGCCGACCATTTTAAGGGGCGAAGCCATTGTGTCAAGGAGATGACGTTTTGCCCTAGGGCTTGCGCGTGGGCGCGTTCGGTTGCATCAAACTCGGCCATGCAAGGCGCAAATAGACGAGCATGGACCATAGTGTGAGCGCCGCTGCGGCGTAAAGCAGGATTTCGCCGGTCCGGAACACTGGCAAGCCCCAAAGGGGTTCGCGCCAGATGAGGAATGGGATGGCGAACATTTGCGCGGTAGTCTTGAACTTGCCGACAAACGACACCGCTACACGCGAGCGGTTGCCGAGCTCGGCCATCCATTCGCGCAGCGCCGAAACGGTGATTTCCCGCCCAAGGATAACCAGCACGACGATCGCGAACACGCGTGCATCGAGCGCTTCCGCGTAGATCCTCGGATCGGCGGCGAGCATGACCAGCGCCGCCGCCACCATGAGTTTGTCGGCCACCGGGTCGAGAAACGCGCCGAACGGCGATAGCTGCTGCAAGCGCCGCGCGAGATAACCGTCGAGCCAATCGGTGATCGCGGCGACGACGAACAGCACCGTGGCCAGAATGTGCGCATCGCGATACGGCAGGTAATAGGCAATGACGAACAGCGGGATCAGCACGATCCGCAGCAGCGTTAGGAGATTGGGGGCATTCCACTGCATTATTGTTCGGGTTCTCGTTCGTGAAATGCGTCGTAAATGCGCCGGGCGAGCTTCGGGCTGATCCCCGGTATCCGCGCCAGATCCTCGACGCCGGCGCGCTGCACCTCGCGCATGCCGCCCAGATTTTTCAACAGCGCCTGACGGCGTTTGTCGCCGATGCCGGCGATGCGTTCGAGCGGCGACGTCGTGCGCGCCCGGCCGCGACGGTTGCGGTGGCCGGCGATCGCAAAACGATGCGCCTCGTCGCGAATCTGCTGGATAAGATGTAAAGCCGGCGAGTCGGGCGGCAGTATAGTGGGCGCCCCGGTGGCCGACAAGAAAAGTTGCTCGTCGCCCGGGCGGCGCTCGCGGCCCTTGGCGATGCCAACGAGGCACATTCCGCTCACTTGCAGCTCGTCCATCACCTCCTGCGCCGTTGCCAGCTGGCCCTTGCCGCCGTCGATGAACAGGATATCCGGCAAGCGCCCGACGCCCTCTTTGATCTTCTGGTAGCGCCGCGTCAGCGCCTGGCGCAACGCGCCGTAGTCGTCGCCGGCGGTGACGTCTTCGATGTTGAAGCGACGATAATCCGATTTCACCGGACCGTTGGCGTCGAACACGACGCAGGACGCCACCGTCGCTTCGCCCATGGTGTGACTGATGTCGAAGCACTCGAGCCGCTCCGGCGTCTGCGCCAAATCCAATGCCTCGCGCAGTGCCTCGAAACGCTCGTGCAGACTCAAGCGGCTCTGCGCCAGCCGGCGCAACGCCTCGCGCGCGTTAAGCTCGGCCATCTTCACCCAGCGTCGCGGCGCGCCGCGAAGTGCTCCGCCACTGACGAGCGCGACACGCTGTCCGGCCTGCATAGCAAAGGCGTCTTCGAGCAGTTTCGTATCGGCGATCGGCTGATTGAGATAGACCCGCGCCGGGATCGGCCGCGCGCTCGCGCCGGCGCCGAGGTAATACTGCGGCAGGAACGCGGCCAGCGCCTCGGCTGGCGTCACCTCGGTGCCGGCTTTGGGGAAGAACGTTTTGTTCCCAAGGTTGAGCCCGCCGCGTACGAACGTGGCCTCGATGCAAATCAAACCGTTCGCGGCCGCGACCGCGAGCACGTCGGCGTCGCCGCCCTCGCGCGTGATGTATTGCCGCTCCTGCACGCGTTTCAAGGCGGCGACGCGATCGCGGTAGAGCGCGGCGGTCTCGTACTGCTCGCTGCCGGCCGCGTGCTCCATGCGCTTGACCATTTCGTCGATCACGAGCCGGCTCTTGCCCTCAAGGAACATGATTGCGTGGCGCACGTCCTCGGCGTACATCTCGGCCTCGACCAGCCCGACGCACGGGCCGGAACAGCGCTTGATCTGATATTGCAAGCACGGGCGCGAGCGATTGCGAAAAAACGTGTCTTCGCACTGGCGCACCGGAAACACCTTTTGCAACAGATTCAAGCTCTCGCGCACCGCCGACGCCGACGGGTACGGGCCGAAGTATCGCCCCTTCTCACGCTTGACGCCGCGGTGGAAGCCGAGACGCGGATAGGGCTGGTCGGACACGAAGATGTACGGATAACTCTTATCGTCGCGCAGTACCACGTTGTAGCGCGGCTTGAGCGACTTGATCAGATTGTTTTCGAGCAGCAGCGCCTCGGTTTCGGTGTGCGTGACCGTGGTCTCGACGGCATGCGTGCGCTTGACCAGCGCCTGGATCTTCGGCGACAGGCCGCGTCCGGTGGCGCGGAAATAACTGGCCACGCGCTTCTGCAGGCTGCGCGCCTTACCGACGTACAGCACCTCGCCTTTGTCGTCGACGAAACGGTACACGCCGGGTCCGGGCGGCACGCTGCGCAGGGTGTCTCGCAATGCGGGTAAGCTCATAGCGTATGCGCCGCGCCGGGTCGTGCGGCGCGTCTCGGCATGGTAAGGGCGCGGGTCGTTAAGTCAACACGGCGCGCGCGACGGTGGGTGGGTCGCTAGCGCACCGGGTTGGACGAGTCGGCGCGGCGCTGCGGGCGCAGCTCGAGGGCGTCCGTGGACGGCGGCACCGGGGTCGCCGCGCCACCGCCGCGATCGACCGTGGCCGCCGCCACCGCGGCATGATGTTGCAGATGTTGCAGCAGGCGATCGGCCAACTGTGTGACGTAGGTCAGCGCCGGATCGCCAGATGATTCGCCGCGTTTGGCGACGCGCGCCAGCTCGATCCCATCGCGCAGCTCCATGGCCAGGGCGTTGAGCGCAGCCAGATCGGCCGGCACCGCAAACTCGCCGCCTCCCGGAACCATACAGTCGTCCGCATCTAGAATGCTCGCCACCACGCGCACCGGCCGCCCGTGTGCGTCGCGCACGACATAGGCGCGCTCGAAGACGTTCGTCGATTTTCCATTCGGTCGCTGACAGCGGTAGTGAAACGCCCAGTCGCTATCGCGTCGTTTGAGTGCCGCCTCGGTTTGCACCGCTATGCGTTCGCGATCGGTGTCATGGATATGCGCCAGCGGGCGCCCGCTCGGTGTCTCGGTGGGTTCCCCGAAGTGGGCCACGAACGACTCGTTGGACCAAACCGCCTTGGTCGCCAGGTTCCAGTCCCAGATCGCATCGCCGGTGGCGCGCGCCGCCAACGCGAAGCGCTCTTCGCTCTCGCGCAGCGTCGTCTCCGTCTGCCGCTTGCGCGTAACGTCGCGCGCGACGATGACGCTGCCGATGAACTCCCCCTTGGCGGTGGTAATCGGCGCGTAACTGTGATCCACCGGGACTTCGCCGCCGTCACGTGCGACGAACACCAAGGGTTGATCCGTCTGGCGGCCGTTGGCATGCGCGACGGTGACCGGCTCGCGGGTTTTCTGATTGATGATGCGGTATACAGATTCGATCGGTTGACCGACCGCCATTTCCGCCGGCCAGCCGGTCAACATCTCGGCAGCCCCATTCATGAAGCTGATGCGCCCGGCGGCGTCACCCGCGATCACTGCCTCATTGAGGCTGCGCAACAGCGCGCGCGACCACAGGCGTTGATTGTTCAGCTCGCGCTTGAGCGTCGCATGGCCCATGGCGTACTGCACTGCGCGATGCAACCGGTCAGGGCTGAGATTGTTTTTGTCGAGATAGTCGAGCGCCCCGCCTTTCAGCGCTTGCACCGCCACGGTCACCTCACCCGCGCCGGTCAACATGACGATGGCGTACGGGTCCTCAATCGATTGCCGCGTCAGGCGCGTCAGCAGCGCCAGGCCGTCGGCGTCGGGCAGGCGATAGTCGAGCAGGATGCAGTCCGGCCGGCGCTCAGCCGCGAGCTTCAACGCTTGTTCGCCGGTCTCCGCCTCGATGATGCGGTAAAGGCACTCGCGGTTCTGCTCCAGATAGCGCCGATAGGTCTCGCGATCCTCGGACGCGTCGTCGATCAACAGCAGGGTGCAGCGATTGGGGCGGATCATGGCTCGTTGTACGCGTCGACCGTCGCCGGCAACAGCGATGCCTCGAACCAATACTCGACCAACAAGCGGATATCGTGCTCGAACTTGGCGAAGTCGATGGATTTCACCACGTAACTGTTGGCGCCGTCGTCGTAGCAGGCGTTGACATCGCGCGGATTGGAGGAGGTGGTGACGATCACGATCGGGATCGCGCGAAACCGCGCATCGCGCTTGAGGCGTCGTAGGATCTCTCGCCCGTCGCTGCCCGGCATGTTGAGATCGAGCACGATGAGCGCCGGCAACCGCGTCGGCCCGCCGCCGGCCGCGTGGCAGCGCTCCAGAAACGCGAGCGCCTCGTCGCCGCTGTGGCATCGATGCACCGGGCGCTGCGCATCGGAACTTGCCAACGCGCGCTCGAACGCCATGTGATCTTCGTCATTGTCCTCTACCAGTAGGATCATCAATCTGCTCGCTATGGTGGTACCGGGTCGGTGCCAGCGTGAAATAAAACGTGGTACCCACACCTACATCCGACTCTATCCATATACGCCCCCCATGACGCTCGACGATCTTCTTGACAATCGTGAGCCCGGCGCCGACGCCGCCGCCGTACTCCTCGCGGCCATGCAGCCGGCGGAAGATACGGAAGATCGCATCGCGATGCTGCTCCGGAATGCCGATGCCATTATCCTTGACATACAGCGCCGGGTGGCTTTGGTCTTCCGTCTCGCAATAACCGATCTCGACCCAGCGCTCGGTCTTGTCGTTGTACTTGATCGCATTGGCGATGAGATTGCTGAATATTTCGCCGATGCAACGGTGATCGACGATCACCGTCGGTAGCGGTCTCGGCACGCGTATCGCGACCCCTGCCTCTTCCACGCGCGCCTGCAGCAGTTCGAGCGCGCCGTCCAGCACCCGCTGCAAGTTGACCGGCCGTAAGCTCAACTCTTGGCGCCCGAGGCGCGAGTAATGCAGCAGCGAGTCCAGCAGGCTTTGCATGCGCTGCGTCAGGCGCGTCAATGTTTTCAGCTTGCTCGCGCCGGCCTCGTCCAGCTTGTCGGCATAGTCCTCGATTAGAAAGTGCGCGTAGTTGTGAATGCCGCGCAGCGGTTCCTTGAGGTCGTGCGAGGCGATGTAGGCAAACGCGTCCAACTCGGTGTTGCTGCGCGCGAGCTCGGCATTGAGCTGCGCTAGCTCCGCCCGCGCCGCCTGTTCGCGCGCCAGCAGGCTCGCGTTGTCGATGGAGATCGCAACGCGGTCGGCGAGGTCGTAGGTCAACGCCAAGTCCTTGGCGTTGAAGCGCCGTTCCGGCGCCGCCAGCCCAAGCACCCACACACCGAGCCGGCGACCGTGGACCGCCAGCGGCATCACCACAGCCGAGTGCACCGCCCGTCCGAGGAAGAGGGCCTGGGGGACCACGCGGGTCAGGCGCAACTTGCCCGGCATGCCGTCGATCGTGCTCAGCGCCTCGGGTGTGCCGGTGCTCGCCACGCGATCGATCACGTGCCGCAGCTCGGAATCGGGTGTCGGGCAGAACCCCGCGTGGCAAAGCTCATCACCGTCTCGGTACGCGATTTCGCCCGGCGGCAGTTCCTCGCCTTCGGCGTTCAATACGAGCGTGCTGACGTCGCCCAGCAGCGGTATCACCAACCGCGCCAGCTCGCGCGATGTCTTGTGCACGTCGAGCGAACCGGCCAGGACGCGGCCGGCGTCGGCCAGGAATGTCGAGCGGCGCGTCGCCTCCTCGGCCGCCGCGCGCGCCATTTCCGCCTGCAACAGCGCGATGCGTTCATCCGCCTGCTCCTTGATGCGCTGGCGCATGTGGTACAGATCGACGAACACATTGACCTTCGCGCGCAGGACCTCCGGCACCACGGGCGACAGAATGTAATCCACGGCGCCGAGCGAATAGCCTTGCGACGTCTGCATCTCGTCCGCGTAGGCGGTGATAAAAATGATGGGCGTATGCGCCGAACTTTTGCGCTGGCGAATCAGGCGCGCGGTCTCGAAACCGTCGAGTCCGGGCATGTTCACGTCCAACAGAATGACGGCAAACTCGCGCTCGAGCACGGCACGCAGCGCCTCCTCGCCCGAACGCGCCGTATGCAGGTTCTGACCGAGCTCCTCGAGCACGGTCTCGAAGACCAGCAGCTTCTCCGGCAGGTCGTCGACCACGAGGATGTCGGCGCGTTCGCCGTCCACCCGAACGAGCGACGTGCCGCGGCTATAACCGGCCCCTGCCACTCCAGCGCGATCCGGCGCTGATCGTCCTAGCGGTAGAGCCATGCACGCAACACCGCAAGCATCTGTTCGGTATCGACCGGCTTCGACAGATAATCCCAGGCGCAGCCTCGATGCAGCGCTCGCGGTCGCCCTTCATCGCCTTGGCGGTGACCGCGATGATCGGCAGATCCTTGAGCATCGACAGCTTGCGCAGCTCGCGCATGGTGTCGATGCCGTCCATCTCCGGCATCATGATGTCCATCAACACAATCTCGATGCCGTTGTCCGGTCGCCTGAGCAGCTCGATGGCGTCGCGGCCGTTTCCGGCCGAAACGACCTTCATGTTGTACTCCTCGAGCACCGTCGTCAGCGCGAAGATGTTGCGCATGTCATCGTCGACGATCAGCAGTTTGCGTCCGCTCAGAATCTTGTCCGATTGGTGCAGACTCTCGACGACGCGCCGCATGTCAGCGGTCATGGCGGCGATGCGCCGGTGCAGGAACAGGCTCAACTGCTCGACCAGCCGTTCTTGTGAGCGAATATGGCGCACGACACCGCGCGCGGCGCAGCGCCTGAACTCGGCGTCCGACTCGTCCAGGCGCTCGTCCTCGTCGTAGAAAATGATCGGCAAATCGCTGAGCCGCGGGTGGTCCGGCATCGCCGCAGCGCAGGCGGCGACATCGGTGCCGCCGTCGGTCGCGATCACCATGCAATCGAAGTTATTGTCCGCCAGCGCGGCCAGCGCCTGTTCCATGTCGTCGAGGCGCATGACGGAGACGTCTTTGTCCTCTATTAGCGCGCGCAACCGCTCAAAGCGCGCCTGCCCCGAATCGATGACGGCGATGGTGCGCGAGCCGCGACTGGTGTACGCCTTGACGCCGTCCAAGAACTGGTCGATCACGTCCTTGCCCTGGATTGGCTTGGCGATGAATCCGAACGCCGCCGAACGCAGCGCGCGCTCGCGCGCGTCGTCGGTCGAGATCACGTATACCGGAATGTGCCGCGTGGCGAGATCGCCTTTCAGCCGATCCAGCACGCGCCAGCCGTCGATATCCGGCAGATAAATATCGAGCGTGATTGCGACCGGTTGATAGTCGTGCGTGAGCGTCAACGCGGCGGCGCCGAGCGGCGCAACCACTCCCTTGAACCCTTTTTCGCGCGCGCTCTCCAGCAACACGCGGGCGAAGCCGATGTCGTTCTCGACGATCAAGAGCACGCGATCGCCCGGTTGAATCGCATCACGATCGTCGTCCGCCTCGTTGACCATCGGCGGCGGCGGCACGTCCGGCGGGAACAGCACCGGCACGTCTATGGGCGCATCGAGTTTCGCTGACGCCAGCTTCTCCGCCGTATGCACCAGGCGCGGGGTAAACGCGGCGTGCTTGGCGCTCTCGCCAAGTACCGACTTACGCGCCGAGCGCGGCGGCGCGTAGCTCTGCGGTAGGTATAGGGTAAACGTGCTGCCCTTGCCCGGGGTGCTGATGAGACGAATTTCGCCCCCGAGCAGGCGCGACAGCTCGCGGCTGATGGCGAGACCGAGGCCGGTGCCGCCGTACTTGCGCGAGGTCGAGCCGTCCGCCTGTTGGAACGCTTCGAAGATGATCTGCTGCTTGTCCGGCGGAATGCCGATGCCGGTGTCCGTAACCGAGAACGCCAGCACCTTGGGCGCGCGGTTCAAGTCGTCGTTGCCCGGGTTCCAGCCGGCGTGCACCGGCTCGATCGCGAGCGTCACCTGGCCGTAGTGCGTGAACTTGAACGCGTTCGACAGCATGTTCTTCAGGATCTGCTGCAAGCGCTTGGCGTCGGTGATCATCGAGCGTGGCAGGTGTGGATCGAGCCGGATCAGGAAGCCGACGTTGCGCGACTCGGCCACGTGGCTGAAGGTACGCTCGACGTAGTGCTTGAGGTCGCCGAGATACAACTCACCCGGATCGACTACCACGGTACCGGACTCGATCTTCGACAGGTCGAGAATGTCGTTGATGAGCATGAGCAGGTCGTTGCCCGACGAGTGGATGGTCTTGGCGAAATCCACCTGCTTCTGATTCAAGTTGCCTTCCGGGTTCTTGCACAGCTGGTCCGACAAAATCAGCAAGCTGTTGAGCGGCGTGCGTAACTCGTGGGACATGTTGGCCAGGAACTCGGACTTGTACTTGGAGGTCAGCGCCAACTGCTCCGCCTTCTCTTCCAACGCCTGACGCGCCTGCTCCACTTCCGTGTTCTTGCGCTCCACTTCCTGGTTTTGATGCGCCAACAGCCGCGCCTTCTCTTGCAGCTCCTGGTTGGTTTGTTGCAGCTCTTGTTGCCGGCTTTGCAACGCCTCCGCCAGCGACTGCGATTGCGCCAGCAGGTCCTCGGTACGCATGTTGGCTTCGATGGTGTTGATAACGATGCCGATACTTTCCATGAGCTGATCGAGGAACGCCTGGTGCGTCGGGTTGAACCGATCGAACGAGGCAAGCTCGAGTACGCCGCGTACCTGGCCTTCGAACACGACCGGCAGCACCAGGATGTTTTGCGGCGGCGCCTCGCCTAAGCCCGAGGCGATACGCACGTAGTCGCGCGGTACGTTGTTGAGCAGAATCTTTTGCTTCTCGAGTGCACACTGCCCGACCAGACCCTCGCCGAGATCGAGCCGCTTGTGCAGCCGCGCTTGGCCCTCGGAGGCATAGCTCGCGAGCAGCGTCAGCGCCGGCGGGTCTTGGCTGGTGTCGAGTACGTAGAACTCGGCCTGCTGCGCCGCCACCACCGGACACAGCTCCGACAGAATGAGCCGGCCGACGGTGTTGAGGTCTTTCTGGCCCTGCAACATGCGGCTGAACTTGGCGAGGTTGGTCTTGAGCCAGTCCTGCTCGGTGTTCTTCTGCGTGGTGTCCTTCAGGTTACGAATCATTTCGTTGATCGTATCCTTGAGCGCCGCCACTTCGCCTTGCGCCTCGACCGCGATCGACCGGGTCAAGTCGCCCTGCGTCACCGCCGTCGCCACCTCGGCGATCGCGCGCACCTGTGTCGTCAGGTTCGCCGCGAGCTGGTTCACGTTTTCGGTGAGGCCCTTCCAAGTGCCGGACGCGCCCGGTACTTTCGCCTGGCCGCCCAACTTTCCTTCGACGCCCACTTCGCGCGCCACCGTCGTCACCTGGTCGGCGAACGTCGCGAGCGTGTTGGTCATGGCATTGATGGTCTCGGCGAGCGCGGCGATTTCGCCCTTCGCTTCCACCGTGAGTTTTTGCGCCAGGTCGCCGTTCGCCACCGCGGTCACGACCTTGGCGATACCGCGCACCTGGCCGGTCAAGTTGCCGGCCATGAAGTTCACCGAGTCGGTCAAGTCCTTCCAGGTACCGGACACGCCTTCGACTCGCGCCTGACCGCCGAGCT
>JBKHXU010000054.1:0-3726 GCA_046565865.1 Gammaproteobacteria bacterium
TGCGAGCTCGCGATCGTCTGCGCCGCCATGCCCGTGCGAGCGGGCATCCAGCCCATGGGCGGCGTCGCTCAATTCCCGCTTGCGCGGGAATGACGGACTCGTGGCATCGGTCATGCTGGCCATGCCGCTAAAAACTCGTTGAAGTGCGGTTTGTTCGCCTCGCGCAATGTGCTTCGCACGCGCTCGCACTCGGCGCGCCAACCGGCCTCGTCTAAATTGCCGCGCATCAGCTCGAAGCGCAGATAGACGAGATACGTATTGAGCGCATCGGTCTCGCAGTAGTCGCGGATCTCCTGGATCTTGCCGGCCAAAAATTGATCCCACACCGCGGCGCCGCTGCGCCCCATCTTGCCGGGCAGGCCAAGCATCACCGCGATGTCGTCGAGCGGTGCGGCGGCGCGCGGCTGGAAACTCGACAGCACGTCCATGAGATCGGTATGCCGCTCGTGATAGCGATTGATGTAGTTGTTGAAGCGGAAGCTATGGTCCTCGGCGCCCGTCTCCCAATAGCGCGGCGCGCTGACGCCGTGCTTGAGTGCGCGGTAGTGCAACACCGGCAGATCGAAACCACAGCCGTTCCACGACACCAGCGTCGGCGTATAGCGCTCGATGCCGTCGAAGAAGCGCCGAATCAGCTCCGCCTCGTCCGACTGTGGCTCGCCGAGCGACCACACGCGCAGTTGTTCACCGTGCCGCAGCACCGCCGATATGGTGACGATGCGCTGCATATAGTGGCGCAAAAATTCCGAATCGCCGGTCTGGCCACGGCGCTTCATAACCATCACGCGCGCGACCTCGGCGTCGCTGAGATCCGTAAGCCCATATAGGCGCCGGCCGGTGTTGACGTCCGGGACCGTCTCGATATCGAACGCGAGGACGTTCACTATTCCGGGAACACGCCGGTCGAGAGATAGCGGTCGCCGCGATCGCAGATGATGACGACGATCGTGGCATTCGTGACTTCGCCGGAGAGCCGCAGCGCCGCGCTCACCGCGCCGCCTGACGAGACGCCGCAGAAGATGCCCTCTTCGCGCGCCAAGCGCCGCATCGTTTCTTCCGCTTCTTGCTGTGTCACTTCGAGAATGCGATCGACCTGCTTCGCGTTGTAAATCTTCGGCAGATACTCTTTGGGCCAGGCGCGGATGCCGGGGATGGACGCGTTCGGTCCGGGTTGCACGCCGACGATTTGGATCGCACTGTTTTTTTCCTTGAGGAAACGCGACGTGCCCATGATCGTACCGGTCGTACCCATGGCACTTACAAAGTGCGTGACGCGGCCATCGGTATCGCGCCAAATTTCGGGGCCTGTGCCTTCGTAATGCGCGCGCGGGTTGTCGGGGTTCGCGAACTGATCGAGCACTTTGCCTTTGCCTTGCTGCTGCATCGACGCCGCCAAATCGCGCGCGCCCTCCATGCCCGCGGCGCGCGATACCAGCACGATCTCGGCGCCGAACGCCTTCATCACCGCGCGGCGCTCGATACTCATGTGTTCCGGCATGATCAACACCATGCGATAGCCCTTGATCGCCGCCGCCATCGCCAGTGCGATACCGGTGTTGCCGCTCGTGGCCTCGATCAGCGTGTCGCCCGGGCTGATCTCGCCGCGCGCCTCGGCGTGGCGGATCATGCTGAGCGCCGGCCGATCCTTGACCGAGCCGGCGGGATTGTTACCTTCGAGCTTGGCCAGGATGGTGTTCGTCGTACGCCCCGGCATGCGTTGCAGGCGCACCAGCGGTGTGTTGCCGATATAGGCTTCGATCGTGTTCATGAATGACTCGTTGCGATACCGCTAGAACGTCAAACGCATGCTACACGTTCAGCGCCGCACTTTTAATGGGCGTCGCCGCCACCGGCTCGACGTATTCGAGCACCAATTGCAACGCGCGCGTGCCGCGATATTCGTTCACGTCCAAGCGATAGGCGGCGCGCACCCGTTCCCAGGACGGGGCTGTACCGTTCTCGACCGCATTGAAGGCGATGGCGTCGTGGCGCGCTGGCCGTTGCCGCGCAGCGAGAGCTTGAGGTGGAGTTCGCCGACGACGCGGCGCTCGATCACATCGAACTCGCCGTCGAAGATAGGCTCCGGAAAGCCCTGGCCCCAGGGCCCGGCATCGCGCAGCACCTCGGCCAACGTCAGGCTCAACTCGCTATCGGTGAGCTCGCCGTCGGACAACACACGATGCTGCAGGTCGGCATCACTGATCTTGGCGCGCACCTCGCGGTCGAACGCGGCGCGAAACGCGTCGAACTGATCGCGCTCCAGCGTCACGCCGGCGGCCATCGCGTGGCCGCCGAACTTACGCAGCAGGCCCGGGTGGCGCGCGGCGACCGCGTCGAGCGCGTCGCGGATATGCAGCCCGTCGATCGAGCGCGCCGAACCTTTGATCTCGGAACCGGTGCCGGGCGCGAACGCGATCACGGGGCGATGCACCTTGTCCTTGACGCGCGATGCCACGAGCCCGATCACGCCCTGATGCCATGACGCGTCGTACAAACACAGACCAAACGGCAGACCGTTGGCGTCGAGGCGCAGCCCGGCGACGGCGGCGAGTGCCTGCGCCTGCATATCCGCCTCGATCGCGCGCCGATCGCGGTTGAGCGCGTCGAGCTCGGCGGCGATAGCGGCCGCGCTGGCCTCGTCGTCGGCCAGCAGGCACTCGATGCCGCGCGTCATGTCGGTCAGGCGCCCGGCGGCGTTGAGACGCGGCGCCACACAGAACCCGAGATCGCCCGCGGTCAGGCGCGGCAGCGCGCGGCCGGCAATGGCGAGCAGCGCGCGCACGCCGGCACAACAATGTCCGGCGCGCATGCGCGCCAGGCCCTGGGCGACGAGGATGCGATTGTTGTAATCGAGCGGCACCAGATCGGCGACAGTGCCGAGCGCGACCAGATCGAGCAGCCGGGCGAGATTCGGTTCGGGACGCGTCGATGTGAACCATCCGCTCGCGCGCAGTGCCGCGCGTGTTGCCAGCATCAGATAAAACGCGACGCCGACGCCGGCCAAATGTTTACTGGCGAAACCGCAACCCGGTTGATTCGGATTGACGATGGCGTCCGCCGGCGGCAACTCGGCGCCCGGCAGATGGTGGTCGGTGATGAGCACGCGCATGCCGGCCTGCTTCGCGGCGCGCACGCCGCCGATGCTGGAGATGCCGTTGTCGACGGTGATGAGCAGCCGCGGCGACTGCGCTTGCGCCAGCGCCACGATCTCGGGCGTGAGCCCATAGCCGTACTCGAACCGATTCGGCACCAGATAGCGCACGTCGCTCGCGCCGAGCATGCGCAGCGCGCGCACCGTGAGCGCGCAACTGGTGGCGCCGTCAGCGTCGAAATCGGCGACGATGAGGATGCGCCCGCCGTCGCGCAGCGTCTCGACTAGAAGCGCGACGGCGGCGTCGATGCCCTTGAGCCCGCTTGGCGGCAACAGGCGTTCGAACGAGCGCTCGAGTTCATCGCTGCCCGAGGCGTTGCGCGCGCGGTAGATGCGCGCCAGCACCGGATGCAACGCGGCATCGGCCGCGATCGGGTCAGGCGTGGGACGACGGGTGATGAGACGGTTCATGGGCGCGAATCGCGCGGAAATTCTACCCGCCGGCGCCACCAGCGGCGAGCACCGCTCGACGTAAGGCGATAGCGGCGTCCTTGATCGTCGCACACGACGAGCGCATGCAGCTCGCGGCGCTTGATCGCCTTCCATGCCGGCTCGATCCAATCGCGCTCGAGCGA
>JBKHXU010000055.1:0-21649 GCA_046565865.1 Gammaproteobacteria bacterium
GGCTGACGGCAATTAACTGAAAGTGTAGCTCGTCGCGCGTCAGCCAGGTCCTTTGCCGATGCGGTAACACTGGTGAATGCGCGGGTTGCGTTCGAAGTCTTTGGGGATGGTCTGGCGTGTAATGTCGCGTATCGACACACCCGCGAGCGCGTTCGTGTCCAGCTTGAAGCGGCGGTTGTTGGTCGAGAATACGAGCACGCCGTCGTCCGCGAGCAGCGCCAGCGCCGCCTGGATCAGCAGCACGTGATCGCGCTGGATGTCGAGCGTGTCGGTCATGCGCTTGGAGCGCGAGAACGTGGGCGGATCGAGAAATATCAGATCGTATTGGTGCCCGCGCGCCTGCTGTAACCACTCGAGGACATCCGCTTGGATCAATTCATGCGCGCCGCTGATTTTGTTCAACGCCAAGTTGCGCCGCGCCCAATCGAGATACGTATGCGACAAGTCGACCGTCGCAGTCGAGCGTGCACCGCCCAGCGCCGCATGCACCGTGGCCGCGCCGGTATAGCCGAAAAGATTGAGAAAACGCTTACCCGCTGCCATTTCGCCCAGCAGCGCGCGCGTCAGCCGGTGGTCGAGAAATAATCCGGTATCGAGGTAGTCGGTGAAGTTAACCCAAAATCGCGCCGGCCCCTCGTGCACCTCGTGGAACCGCCCGCTCTCGCCGAGCTTTTCGTACTGGGTGTGCCCCTTCTGCCGCCGACGGACTTTGAACGCCATCTGCTCTTTGGGTATTTCAAGCACGGTCGGGATCACCTCCAGCGCCTCACGCCGCCGCTGGCGCGCGAGCTGTTCATCGACGCTGTCGGGTGCGTCGTACTCCTGCACGTGCGCGTAGCGTTTGTCGCTTTCGTAGACGTCGATGGCGAAGTTGTACTCGTGCAGATCGGCGTCGTACACGCGATAAGCGCCGATGCCGGCGCGCGCGGCCCAGCGTCCGAAGTGGCGCAGGTCCTTGCGCAGACGGTTGGCGAACATCTCGGCGCCGGCACCGAGCACCACCGGTTTCGGTTCGCGCCGCTGAATCGCGTGCGCCGCGTCGATATCGAAATGCAGCAACTGACATTCGAGCGCGCCGTTGTACAGCGAATGTTTGCGCGTGGCGCGCAACCCTAAGCGCAGGCCGAACTCGGGGCGGGCGGTAAAGATCGCCGCGCGCCAGCCGGCGAAGCAGCGCGTCAGCGCCGTGCCGAGCTCCGCGTACAGCGCCGGCAGCTCGCCGGCCTCGCCCATGCGCTCGCCGTACGGTGGATTGGCGACGACGAGACCGGGTGGTGCATCGGCGATGACACAGTCGGCCAGCGCGCGCGTTTCGATGCGCGCGACTTCGCCCAAGCCCGCACGGCGCAGATTCTCCCGCGCCGCGCGCACGGCGCGCGCGTCGTTGTCGTAGCCCAGTAGCGGCGGAATCTGCGCGAGGCCGGCGGCGCGCCGGGTCTCGGCTTCATCGATTAGCGTTTGCCACAGCGCCGTGTCGTGGCCGTGCCAGCGGCTGAAACCGAAGCGGGGACGCAGCAGCCCGGGCGCAATATCGCCGGCCATGAGTCCGGCCTCGGCGAGCAGCGTGCCGGAGCCGCACATGGGATCGACCAGCGCGCCGCCGCTCTTCGCGATCGCCGGCCAGTTCGCGCGCAGCAGTATCGCCGCCGCCAGGTTTTCCTTGAGCGGCGCGGCATGACCGTCGGCGCGATAGCCGCGCCGGTGCAAACTGTCGCCGGAGAGATCGAGGCTCACGGTCGCGTCGCTGTGATGCAGGTGTACGTTCACGCGGATATCGGGCCGTTCGGTATCGACCGACGGCCGCGCGCCGGTGGCGCTGCGCAGTTGATCCACGATCGCGTCTTTGACTTTGAGCGCGGCGTAGTGCGAGTGCGGGATCGGCGAGTTGATGGCACTGCAATCGACGGCGAGCGTTGAGTCGACGCCAAGATGCTCGGACCACGTGATGGTCTGCACGCCCGTATACAGCGCCTCAGGCGTCGGCGCCTGGAACCGCGCGAGCGGCAGCAACACGCGGCTCGCGAGCCGCGACCAGAGACAAGCGCGATACGCGACCGCGAGCACGCCGGTAAAGGCGACGCCGGCGCGCGTCTCGCGTACGCCATCGGCGCCGAGTGCGCGCAGCTCATCCGCGAGGAGGGATTCGAGGCCTTTGGGGCAGGTGGCGAAGAAGTCCACGGACCGGTTTTATTAAAGGGCCTTGGGTCGGGATGACACGGTCGATTCTGTCATTTCGAGCGGGGCGAGAAATCTCGCTGCGTTTTAGACGAGGATTGCTTTCAGTACTGCCATCCCTGGCGATACGTATCGGCCTCGATACGCCCCAGCCCGGCCCTCCGTGGCCGGGCGTTCGCCGGCACGAAGACCCCTTAAGTGTCTTCGTGAATTCTCCGGCTCACCCCTCGCTTCGCGCGGGATGACCCCACCATGCCTCGCCGGGCAAGGCATGGTGGGGTCATTTCTGATGTCCGCTGACGAAGGCGTGCTGGGGTTTGGTTTCTTCGAAACGTTTCTGCTGTTCCGGCGTCGCTTCTTTTTTGTAAAGGCGGCGCCACTCCTCGTACGGCATGCCGTACACCACCTCGCGTGCCTGCGCGTCGGTGAGCGCAAGGCCGCGTTCCTTGGCAGCGGCGAGGTACCACTTCGACAGGCAGTTACGGCAGAAGCCGGCGAGGTTCATGAGGTCGATGTTCTGCACATCGGTGCGCCGGCGCAGGTGCTGCACCAGGCCGCGAAAGGCCGCGGCCTCTAGCTCGGTGCGGGTTTGCTCGTCCACGCGAGCGAAAAGTTACGACTTGGGTTTGGTTTTGGCGGCGTCCGGCTTGCGCGGGGCCCACACCGAAGGCGCGCCCAGACTGCGGGCATTCAACTGCTGCGCGTAGCGCTGCGCGTGCGCCATCACGTCCTTATACGAACCTTTGCGCTGACCGGCAATCGTGGAGCGACCGTTGTCGAGCACATAACGGTACCAATGGCCCTTGGCCCCATCGGGGACATCGGCCTTTTCCACGCGCGCGACGACGTAGTCGCTCGGGCGCGCCGGATTAGCCGGGGCCTTCACGGTGCGAGTGGGTGCGGTGCGAACGGTGCTGTCGGTCTTGGGCAATGTTTGGGCCATTTGGCATCCTGCGAAGTGACAAAAGGTTCCCGCTCTCCGGCAAACGCAAAAGGGCGCTAAACGCTTGGCAGTACGGGGAAAACGGCGTGCAGTTTATCACAGCGACCGGGGGTGTTTGTAGACTTGGCGGGCAGGAAAAAGTGTACCGAGCGTTGTGAGCCGGGGGTCTGGGCCGGATAATGGCCAAAAGGTCCAATATGAAAGGCATTTACGTCGATCCCGAAAGCACCGTCGTAGGCGAGCACTACGCCGTCGTCTATGCCCCAAAGCGCACGCGCGGCCGGTTCCCGGAAGAATGCGTGCAGGTCGTCGACTCGCCGTCGGCGGCGGTGGCGGGGGCGGACCCGGCAGCGAAGCGGTACGCCGCCAAGGTGGTCGGACCGGCGCGCTCGTCCGAGGGTTTTAAACTGTACTACCTCGTTGCATGGATCGACGATTGACTACGGTCGTTTCCTATGGCTTTTTAATTTGCGCTCCATTAGGCTCCCAGGCACTGCAGTCGACGTCTCGGTCATTTCGGAGTCCCTCCGGTTATGTTCGGCAGCTACTCCCGTGAATCCGCACCACGCATCTGCAGTACCCGACTATCCACCAGAGGTGACTTGTGATTACCGGAACAGTTAAGTGGTTCAACGAAGGTAAGGGGTTTGGCTTCATCACGCCGAAGGACGGCGGTAAAGACGTGTTCGTGCACTACTCCGCCATCCAGGGCAATGGCTTTAAAAGTCTGGTCGAGGGGCAGCAGGTCAGCTTCGAGATCCAGCAGACCCCGAAGGGCCCGGCCGCTGCCAAGGTGACCCCTATCTAACGCTTCGTTGCCACGCATCCTTTCGAAACCCCGCGTACGCGGGGTTTCTTTTTTAGACGGCGCTTCGCACAGCACGCTTCGCAACCTATCATGCGCGCGAAGCGCCAACCAACGCCAGGGAGTTCTCATGAGCAGCAAACCACCCGCCGCCGATCGCCGACGCGCCAGCATCAAGGCCTACGGCAACGAAACGTTCTTGAACAGCCGCGACGCGCGTCCGTTGCGCATCCTCGCCGAGTATCTCGAGCCCGCGAGCCGCTTTGCGCACTATCGCGTTGAGGACACGATTGTGTTCATGGGCTCGGCGCGCTGGCTCTCGCGCGAGCAGGCGGAGCAGGAACTGCGCGTCGCCGAAACCGCGGGTGACGACGGCAAGCGCGCGCGGCGCCGGCTGGAGATGGCGGAGTACTACGAGGCGGCGCGCACGCTCGCGCGCCGGCTCACCGAATGGTCGAAGCAGCTCAACGACGACAAGCGCCGGTTCGTGGTCTGCACCGGCGGCGGGCCGGGGGTTATGGAGGCGGCGAACCGCGGCGCGTCCGAGGCCAAGGGCAAGAACGTCGGGCTCACGATTTCGATTCCGGTGGAAGAGTTCGACAACCAATACGTGACGCGCGAGCTGTCGTTTCACTTTCACTATTTCTTCATGCGCAAATTTTGGTTCGCATATCTCGCCAAGGCGGTGATCGTGTTCCCTGGCGGTTTCGGCACGCTCGATGAGTTGTTCGAGATTTTGACGCTGTTGCAGACGCACAAGATTCGCAAACACCTGCCGGTGGTGTTGTTTGGCACCAAGTACTGGCGCGACGTCATCAACTTTGAGGCGCTGGTCGACTACGGCGCGATCAACGCCGAAGACCTCAACTTGTTTTTTCAAACCGACTCCGTCGACGAGGCATATGACTACATCGTCGGCCATCTCTCCAAGTACTCGCTCGCGGAACCGGGGGCGACGCTCTGAGCGCCCCGTCGGTATTCCTGCGCGCCGCCCGGATCGCGGCGCTGCCGCTGGGGCGCATGTCCGAGCGCCTCGGCAACCGCTTCTACATCGGGCTCGCCGTCGTCTTGGCGTTGGTCGCGGTATACGCGCTGGTCACCGAGATGAACGTCGGTATGAAACAACAGGCGTACGACCTTATCATCAAGAATCGCTTCAACACGCCCGCGCCCGATCCGGACATCGTGTTGATCGACATCGACGAGGCCAGCCTCGAGGCGATGGCACCGCAGTACGGTCGCTGGCCGTGGTCGCGCGCGGTGATGGCGGAGCTGACGGAGGCGCTGGCGCGCGCGCGGCCTCGCGCAATCGTGTTCGACATCACCTTCAGCGACGCCGATGTGTACCAGGCGCAGGCCGATCAGTACTTTCGCGACGTGGTGGCAGCGACGCCGACCACATACTTTCCGATGATTCGGTTGAATCCGGAGAACGATGGTCTGAGCGAGCTCGAATTGGCCGCGCTCGCGGGTGTAACGCGCGTCGAGGACGATGCGGCCGCGAACGCGACCGTCGCCATGGTGGTGCCGTACTTTTACGACGTATTGGACGGCCGGCGCCTCGGCACGAATAACCTTTATAGCGACATCGACGGCATCACGCGCCGCTATCACGTGTATCGCGACGCTCATGGCTACCGTATCGGATCGTTGCCGGCCAACGTCGCCGCCGCGCTCGGCGCCACGCTGCCCGAGCGTTCCGATGTGCTGCTCAACTGGCGCGGTCCACCGTTGGTGTATCCGACGCTGTCGTTTCACTCGGTATATGCGGGCCTGACGCGGCCGGGCTCGAAAGCGGGTGAGCAATTCGCGGACAAGATCGTCATCATCGGCTCGACCGCGCCGTCGCTGTTCGATATCAAACCGACGCCGCTGGCGCAGCTGCATCCCGGCGTGGAGATATTCGCCACCGCGCTCGACAACCTGCGCAACGGCGACTATCTCAACGAAATCCCGCCGTGGATCTATCTCGTCATCACCGTCGCGGCCCTTGCCGCACTTGCGGCGGCGTTCGTCTACAACGTCGACGAACGCTCGGTGAACCTGCTGTTCACCTTAACGCAGACGACGTTTCTCGCGGTCAGCTATTTGTTCCTGAACTACAGCACCTTGTTCGTCGATCTTACGGCGCCGTTCACGGCGGGGCTCGCGTACTTCACCGTCGCGCGGTTTTACGCTTACGTCGTTGTCTGGCGGCGCAACGGCCATCCGCTGTTCTCCGGCGCGCTCGACGTCGGCCGCCCATGTCAGGTGCTCTATCTCAGCTGCCGCATCGGCGCCGCCGACAACGCCGCGCGCCGGCGCGTGCGCGGGGAGCTCTTGCGGCGCGTCGGTCTGACGCGTTACGGCGTGGCGGCGGCGCGTATCTTTAAGCAGGCACCGCTGCTGGACTACGCTCACCGCGACATCCTGTTGTTTTACTGGCTGGTCGCCCCGGACAAAACCTGCCCGGCGCTGTCCGACTTGCTGCACATGCTCGATACCGCGCTCGCGCGCTTGGAGCGGCGCGGCGAGGTGCCGCTGCGAGTGGGACTGCACAGCGTCGGCTTCACCGTCGACGACGCCGGCACCTGGCGCACGCAAGCGCGCGCCGCATTGATGGAGGCATTGGCGCTGCCGGAACAAGCGGGAGGAACCCTGCGCGCGACGCGGGCGTTTACCCAAACAACCGCTGCGTGTACGGCGCTCGCGCCGTCGGAGCGCTTACAGCGCGCTGGGTTCCAGGCGCAATCCTCGGCCGTGTAGAATGCTGCTATGCGTTTCGCTGTTTCATTACCGCTGATCGTCGTCTCGCTGCTGAATGCCTGCGGCAACAGCGCCGACACGCCACCGGCGAGCGGCCACACGGGCTCGGAGCCGCAGCGGCAGCAACGCGCGGCAGCTGGCACCGCCGAAGCGGCGGCGCCTGCGGTCGCCAAGATGGCGCCGACACCCGGCACCGTCGTGCGCGCGACCGAACTCAAAGACAAACCCGCGGTGGACGCCAAGACGCTGAAGCAGCTCGCGGCGAAGACTGCGCTCACCGTCGTCGATCGCCAGGGCGGGTGGTTGCGCGTGACGGCGCAAGGGCAGCAAGGCTGGGTGCGGTTGCTGCATGTCAGCACACAGCCGCCGGGCGCCGGCGGCAAGACGAGCGATCTCGACGCGGCCAAGCGCATCGCCACCGGGCGCGCGGGCAGCGGCAACATAGTCGCCACCAGCGGTATCCGCGGACTCAACGAAGAACAGCTACGCACCGCGGCGGCGAATCCCGAGGAGCTGAGAAAGTTGGACAGCTATGCGGCGACCGACGCGCAGGCGTCCGAGTACGCGCGCAAGCACGGCCTTGCGGCCAGGCGCGTTGAAGCCCCGGCGGCGCCGAAATGATGCGGCAAACTTGTCGTCTCGCGTTGTTGTTCGTCGCCGTGATCGGCTCATCCGCCGTCTCGGCCGAAAGTCTGCGCGACAAGTTGTCCTCGAAAATTCCGGACTCCAAGCGCATGCTGCTGGCGCTGACGCCGGAAGACGAAATCCGTGTGGGTCAGCAGGTGGCGGCGAATCTGCTCGGCGTCGCGCCGCTGGTGAAGGACGACGGCCTGCAGCAATACGTGAACAAGGTTGGTCGCTGGGTGGCAATGCAGAGCGGGCGCGCGGAATTGCCGTGGCGCTTCGGCGTGGTCGAGTCCGGCGACGTCAACGCCTTCGCTGCCCCCGGCGGTTACGTGCTCATTACACGCGGGCTGTACGCGAGCTTGAGCGACGAGGCCGAGCTCGCGGGTGTCTTGGGCCATGAGATCGCGCACGTGGTCGAGCGCCATCACATCGAGGTCATGCGCAAGGCGGCGCTCGTCGATGAAGGCCGCAAGGCGGTGGACAAGAAACTCAACGACGACAAGGACGCCATGCTCAAGCGCCTGGTCGGCAACGGCGCTGAGATTTTCGCGCGGCGTCTGGACCAAGACGCGGAATTCGAGGCCGATCGCCATGGCGTCGCGCTGGCGGCGCGTGCTGGATATAGCCCGTATGGGTTGCCGGCGGTGTTACACAAGATCGCGAGTGTTGCGCAGGGCGACGACCGCGTGCAGCTTCTTTATAAAACGCATCCGAGTCCCAGCGCGCGCTTGCAGCAGCTCGATCGCGCCATGGGGCAAAGCTTCTATCAGTACGACAAGCCCGGCGCGGGCGGTAAGCTGTACCCGTTGAAGTAACGGTGGCGGCGCAGAGAGAAATCTACGTCAGCACCGACATCGAGGCCGACGGCCCGATTCCCGGCCCGCATTCCATGTTGAGCTTTGCCTCCGCCGCGTATACCGCGGACGGGACGCTGCTGCAGACCTATACCGCGAATCTCGAAACGTTGCCCGGCGCCAGCGCCGACGCGCGCACCATGGAGTGGTGGCAAGGTTTTCCCGAGGCGTGGGCCGCGTGCCGCCGCGATCCGCGTGCGCCGCAGGTCGTGATGCCGGAGTATCTCGCTTGGCTCACCGCGTTGTCGGGCCGGTTGGTGTTCCTCGGCTGGCCCGCGAGTTGGGACTTCATGTGGATCTACTGGTATCTGTTTCGCTTTACCGGCGAACGTCCGTTCCGCGAAAACGCGCTTGATGTGCGCTCGTATGTCATGGGCATGCGTCGCGTCACGTTTACCCAGACATCGCGCACCTATCTTCCGAAGCGCTGGTTCGACAATGCGCATAAGCACACCCATATCGCGCTCGACGACGCACTCGAACAAGGTGCGGCGTTTTTCAAGGCGCACGCGGAAAACACGGCCGGCCCGGCGCTGGAGACCGCGAAATGAAACGCTATCTCGCCCCATTTGCTTTCGTCGCCGCATACGCGATGGTTGGCGCGGCGTACGCCGCTGGCGCCGATCCCGCGATCAATCAGCCGTACACGGATCCCGACTACCAGACCTGGGTCGAGCGCTTCGAGCGGCCGGGGCGCGAGGTGTACGACCAGCGCGATGCCATTCTCGCTGCCACCGGCGTACGAGCGGGCATGGCGGTCGCCGACGTCGGTGCCGGCACCGGTCTGTACACGCGACTATTCGCGAAGGCGGTGGGACCGAAGGGCAAGGTGTACGCCGTCGATATCTCGAAAAAATTCATCGACAACATTCTGCGGACGGCGCGCGAGCAGGGGCTCAATAACGTCGAGGGGATCGTCAATACACAAACCGACACCAAACTGCCGGCGAATAGCGTCGATCTCGTGTTCCTCTCCGACACCTACCATCACTTGGAGCACCCGCAGCCGATCATGGCCTCGATCCACCGCGCGCTCAAACCCAGCGGTACGCTGGTGGTGATCGATTTCCGGCGCGAGCCAGGTAAAAGTTCGCAGTGGGTGCTGGAGCATACGCGCCTCGGCAAGGACGAGGCGAGACGGGAGATCGAGGCGGCGGGATTCGAGCTGATCGAGGACCGTGACCTGCTGAAGGAAAACTTCTTCCTCACGTTCAAAAGGCGCGACTGAGCGACCGGGCGCGCCCGGCGCGATCCCGGTTGTCACAATCGCAGCGGTTTAACCGGCGCCTCCATCCAGCCGCGGTCCCGCTTCCAGTCGATGGACGGATCATCGACGTAAAGCTCCAGCTCGTTGCCGTCCGGATCGCGCAGGTACAGGCTTTGGCTGATGGTGTGATCCGAGATGGCGTCGATGTCGACCGCGTGTTGTTCCAGCCGTCGTTTCACCGCGCGCAGCTCCGCCAGCGAGTCGCCGATCTTCCAGCCGACGTGATACAGCCCGATGCGGCGCCCGGCGAGCGGTCCGGGGGCATTGCCAACTTCGATCAGCAACAACTCGTGATGCGTGCGTCCGCCGGACAGCATCGCGGCGTGGCCGTCGAATATCTCGCCGACGACGTCGAGGCCGACGATATCGCGGTAAAACTTGAGCGAGCGCGCAAGTTCGCGCACGTACAACACCACATGTCCCAGTTCCGGCATGGCATTACTCCACGGTGTGGCATGCGCCGTACTCTACGGTGTGCGCGCGGCGGCCGCGAGCACCGCCTTCAGTCGCTCTTGCCCCACAGTTGTTCCAGCCGTTTGTCGCGACCGCAGCTGAACCGGTAGTACTTGTAGCGCAGCGGATTGCGTTGGTAGTAGTTCTGGTGGTAGTCCTCGGCGGCATAGAACTCGGCCGCAGGGCGAATCGGCGTGACGATGTTGCGCCCGAGCCGCTCGGCGATTTTTTGCTTGGACTGTACCGCCAGGCGTTTTTGTTCGTCGTTGTGGTAGAAGATCGCGGTCGTATATTGCTCGCCGCGGTCGCAGAACTGCCCGCCGCCGTCGAGCGGATCGACATTGCGCCAGAACACGTCGAGCAGTTGCGCGTAGCTGATCTTGCTCGGATCGTAGGCGATTTGGAGCGCCTCGATATGGCCGGTACGGCCGCTCGACACCTCCTCGTATTTCGGGTTTAGCCGGTGCCCGCCGGTATAGCCCGAGATCGTCGCGCTGACGCCCGGCAGCGCGTCGAACGGCGGCTCCATGCACCAGAAGCAGCCGCCGGCGAAGGTGGCCTTGGCCGCGGGGCCCGGCACGGGTTTCGTTTCCGCTGCCGCGATGGTAGCGAGCCAGGCGCTAAACAACGCCGCAACGGCTCTACGCATAATGCCTCCTATCACTGTAGTTTCTAAGGCCGTTCGCCGGGTGCCCGTTGCCGTAGCCGCGCCAGCCACACTTCGGCAAACTAGCGATTAGTCGCCGCAGCATGTCCCTTTCTTACACCCGGCGCCAGGAGTCACGATGGCTGCTTATGCGAAAACCGTGATGCCCCGACCCGATCAGGCGTTAGCCGGTCGCGCCGAGCGCATGCCGGTGCCCGAGAAGCACTTTGTCAATGGCAATCGTCTGAGCCCGCCGTTCCCGAGCGGTACCGAGCTCGCGCTGTTCGGCATGGGCTGCTTTTGGGGCGCGGAGCGCAAATTTTGGACGCTTCCAGGCGTGTACAGCACCAGCGTTGGCTATGCCGCGGGCTACACGCCGAATCCGACCTATCGCGAGGTGTGCAGCGGCCAAACCGGTCACAACGAAGTTGTGCGCGTGGTGTACGAGCCGAGCCGGGTGTCGTACGAGGAATTGCTGCGCGTGTTTTGGGAGGCGCACGATCCGACGCAAGGCATGCGTCAGGGCAACGATGTCGGAACGCAATACCGTTCGGGTATCTACACCTATACGCCCGCGCAGCGTGCAGCGGCGCTGGCGTCGAAGGCGCGCTACGAGCAGGCCCTGCGCGCCGCGGGTTACGGACCGATTACGACCGAGATTGTGGATGCGCCGGAGTTTTATTACGCCGAGGAGTATCACCAGCAATATCTGGCGAAGAACCCGGGTGGCTATTGCGGACTAGGCGGCACAGGCGTCGCGTGCGCCACCGGGCTCGGCGTCGACGGTTAACGCAGCGCCGCGCGTGCGGCTTCACTACGCTACTGCAGCGTTCGCGACGGGGCGGACGCGCTCGCCGACGCCGCCGACTTGGCGGCGCGCGCGGCCGCGATCTTTTGTTGGAAAACCGCGATCTCTTTGTCCATGCCGAGGTTGTATTTCGTGTTGCAGTACTTGAGCAGCGGCATGAAGCGCAGCACCAGCGCCAATGCGTGCGGCGCGATGGTGGCGGTCTTTAGGCCGCGCAGCATGTTAAGGCCGGTGTCGAGGTGCTCGATGGCGGTCTCGATCGAGCCGCTGATGGTATCGGCGACCACGACCGGCGTGATCTTCGGCGCCGGTTTGGAGATGTCCGGAGCCGGGGCGGTGGTGGTCAGCGCCGGTTCGGCGTTGCGCGAGTCGGACATTTGCGCGCGCACGCAGTTCAGCAGTTGATCGGTATTGAACGGTTTCAGAATAAAATCGTTCGCGCCGCAGGCGTAGGCGCGCTCGCGGGTAATCTCATCTTCGGCGCTGGTGATAACGATGATCGGAATTTCGCGCATGCCCGGATCTTCGACCGCGCGCACTTTGCAGATGAGCCCATAGCCGTCCATCTCCGGCATTTGGATGTCGCTGATGACGACTTCGACGCGGCTGTTCTGCCGCAGCATGCGGAAGCCGGCGACGCCGTCACCGGCTTCCAAAATGTGGAAGGAAGGACCCAGCGCGTTAATGATGGTTTTGCGCACGACGCGGGAGTCGTCGACGATCAATATCCACGGTTTGTTGCCGGCGTCCGCCGGGAGCGGGGTGGTGTCGGTTGCCTCGGACATGCCTGCCTCGTAGTTTGCTGTTTTAACAGCCTATTGCTCCCAACTTGTGCAAACTTTGGACCAGACATGTCGAGCGGTGTGGGTTCCAGAATTTGCGGTGTATCAGCGACTTACGGGCATTTAACGGACAGAAAGATGTTCGGCCACCGAGTCGACGGGCCGCCGTCCGGCAACAAGGTCAGTCTTTGATGCGCTCGAAGCCGGACTCGGTACGGGAGAAGGTAACCGGCTGGCCTTGGACCTTGGTTTCCAGCAGCACCGGCCGGCCCCAGAGCTGGTAGAGATACCCCATGGTCTTTTCCAGATATTCAGGCTCCAGATCCCGCTCGTCGTGCTCGTGCTGCAGCAGCAGCGCGCGATTGTGGCGGTAATCGGCGTCGACGATCCGGATCACGGGCACGTTGCCGACGCCGACGTTCGCCAGCAATGTTTGTTTCACCGCCTGCCAGTCGTCATCGCCGCCGCGCGCGATTCGGCTGACCACGCGTCTGTTGTTCTCGGGCCTGTGCTCGAACATGTCCATCTCGCGCATCAGCTCCGGCGTCAGGAACCGGCGCAGGAACGAGACGTCGCGGTCGGTCTCGCGTACCTCGAAGATCTTTTTCTCGCCGGACATGTCGGGCGCACCGTGCCGTTCGAGCTCCTCCGGCGTCGGCGCGTCGAAGCGACGGGCGATGTCGTGCCAGATCTTGAAACCGAGGTAGTAGGGGTTAATCGAGCCCAAGTGTGGCCGCACCACCTGGTTGTGATGCACGAGAAATTCGAGATGCAGCTCGTCCGGCAATTCCAAGCTGTTCATGATGCGGTGGTGCCAGTAGCTGGCCCAGCCCTCGTTCATGATCTTGGTTTCCATCTGCGGTAGAAAATACTGCGCCTGGGCGTGCACGATGCGCAGCAGGTCCCGCTGCCATTCACTCAAATACGGGTTGTGATCGGCGATGAACAGCAGCAGATCCTCTTCCGGTTCCAGCGGCAGCCGGTTGAGGTCGGGGCTTTTGTGCGCGCGCGGCTTATGGATGCGTTCGAACGGGTCGCGCGCCGGTTGCGCGTCGGCCACCGCCTGCGCCTCCTGCTCCTGGCGATTGAGTTTGCGGATCGCGGTATGGCGGCGCGTCTGTAGCGCCAGCGCGTGCGCCGCGTCCAGCGTCTCCTCGACTTTGTGCAGCCCGATCGAAGGATCCTCGACGTAATCGCGGATGCGATCGGCGTGTAGTTTGAACAAGCCGATCGAGAGTTCCGGCCGCGAGTCGCGGAACATGAAGTTATTGCGGAAGAAGTCGTTGTGCGCGTAGACGTGGGCGATGGTGAGCAGCTGCAGGCACAGCGAGTTGTCGCGCATGAGATAGGCAAGGCACGGGTCGGCGTTGATCACCATCTCGTACGGCAAACCGGAAACGCCGTAGTTGTACAGCGTCTTTAGCTTCTCGTACGACTTGCCGAACGACCAGTGCGGATACTGTGCCGGCATGCCGCTGTACGCCATGTAGCCGAGCATCTGGTCCTGATCGCATACCTCGAACTCCTGCGCGAAGCAGGAAAGCCCGAACTCCTCGGCGCGCGCGCGGATGCGCTCGTCCCAGTACTCGAGGTCGCGCACTGTCCAGCTGCTCATGCGCTCACCTCCGGCGCGCGCTCGCGCGCCAGGAACTCGCGGAAACTCGGCCAGATAGTCTCTTTGCTTTCAATCACGAGGCTGTGGAAGTTCGGCGCGCGCAGCTGATCGAACACCTCCAACAACGAGCTGCCGTAGGAGCCGGAATTGAGCGGTTTGATCTCGCCGTAACCGAACAGATTGCACACGCCGCATAGTTCGCGCGCGGCCTTGAGCGCGGTGGCGTTGTCTTGCGACCAGTTGTCGCCATCGGAGCAGTGAAACGCGTAGATATTCCACAGCGAGGGGTGATAACGCTCGCGCACGATATCGAGCGCCTTGAGGTAGCCGGACGAAATCATGGTGCCGCCGGACTCGCCCTTGGTGAAAAACTCTTCCTCGCCGACTTCGCGCGCCTGCACGTCGTGGGCGATGAATACCACGTCGACATTGTGGTAGCGCGTGCGCACGAACTGATACAGCAGGAAGAAGAAGCTGCGCGCCAGGTATTTCTTCATCGTGTCCATGGACCCCGAGGTGTCCATGATGCACAGCACCACGGCGTTCGATTGCGGGCGCACGTCGCGCACCAGGCGCCGATACTTTAGGTCATCGCGGTGAAACGGAAACCGCGGTGCGTCCGCGTCGAGCGCCACGGTAGGGCTGCGCGTTGCGACCGCGCGCCGCACGCGCGACATGGCGGTGCGGCGCTTGTCGAGGTGGCTGCGCACGCCGACGCGGCGGAATCCTTTGCGCTTGCGCGTCGCCTCAACTTGAATCTCGCGTAGATTTTTGCGTTCGAGGAATGGCAGATCGAGATCCTCGAACATGATCTCGATCACTTCTTCGAGCGTGATGTCGGTCTCGTAGTAATCGACGCCCGGCTGTTGACCGGCATGTCCGTGACCGTGGCCGGCGTCGTTGCCCTCGGCGACAGTCTGGCCCGGTTCGGTGGTGCCGTCGCCGGTACCGACACCGGGCGCACCGTCGCCGTAGATGAAGCGGTACTCGCGCACGCCGCGGATCGGGACCTTGATGATCTTGTCCCGACTCTGACCGATGATGGATTCCTCGGCGATGATGTCGGCTATGTTGGCGCGGATCGCCTCGCGCACCTTTTGCCGGTGGCGCGAGCGGTCGCGGCTGCTGCGGTCCGATCGCAGCGCCTCGGATTGCGCATACGGGCGAAAGACCGATTTCACCGCGCCTCCGGCTGGCTCAATCCTTCCACAAGTTGTTGGCGGCGTATTTCAACACCATCTCCGCCGAGTACTCGTTGTAGCCGCGTTCGAGCAGGCCGCGCACCAGGTCGCTGTATTTTTTGATTTGATCCTCGTCGCGCGTGCGCGCCTTGGTGATGACGCGGCTCATCTCGCGCACCGAGCTCATGAGTTTGCGCTCGATCGCCTCTTTCAGCGGCTCGTACGACTTGTAGCTCACGCGCTCCCCACGCCGGCTCTTGGCCCACAGGTACGCCATTACCTCTTGGCGGAAGCCCTGCGCCGAGGAGCCGACCACCGCGATCTGTTCCTCCATGGATTTCAGGAACGCCTCGTCCGGCGTCAGCTCCTCGCCGGTATTGCGGTCCTTCACGCGCGTCTTGTTGACGTACGCCTCGGCATGATCCAGGTAGTTCTGGAACAGCGTCTCCGCCTGTTCCTCGAACGAGTACACGAACGCCTTGGTGATCTCCTTTTCCAGCATCTCGAGATACACCTTGTGCAGCGTATCCTGCAGCAGTTCGAGGTACTGCTTGCGCGTGTCGTCCGGCAGATCGGCGGCCTTGATCATGTTGATCAGCGACTCGCGCACGTTGATCGGGGTGATGCCCTCCGGATTCTCCGCCAGCGCGTTGTCGATCGCCTTCATGATGAAGCGGGGCGAGATGCCGAACATGCCTTCGCGCCGGGTATCGTCCTTGAGTTCGCGCACGTTGGTGCGCACGGTCTTGCCTTTCTCCACCACCTCTTCGGTGTTGTAAAGCCGAAGCTTCGTCATCAGGTCGCACTTATTGGTGGGCTCGAGCCGGCTCAGGATCGCGAACATGGCGGCGATCTCGAGCGTGTGCGGCGCGATGTGCGCGTTGAAATCCGACTGGTCGAGGAGCTTCTGGTAGATCTTCATCTCTTCCGACAGCCGCAGGTTGTACGGCACCTTCACCATCACGATGCGGTCGAGGATCGCCTCGTTGGTCGGATCGCCGCGGAAGCGCTGCCATTCGGCCTCGTTCGAGTGCGCGACGATGCAGGTATCGACGTACACCGTGCCGTGGCGCCCGGGCGCGGGGATGAATTTTTCCTGCGTCGCCGTGATCATCGTGTGCAGGTATTCGGGTTCGTTCTTGAACACTTCGATGAATTCGGTCATGCCACGGTTACCGACGTTGAACGCGCCGTTCAAATCGAGCACGCGCGGATCGCCTTCCGAGTACTGATCGAGCTTCGAGATGTCGACCGAGCCGATCAACACCGACGTGTCCTGGTTGTTGGGATCGACCGGCGGCACGACGCCGACGCCGCGGCGATCGTGGCGCGAGAACGCGACGGTCACGATTGGTACGTTCTCGTAGCGACCGCTGAACTCTTCTTTCAGCCGAAAGCGGCACACGGGGCATAGTTCGCCCTCGATGTGCACATTGAGGGTCTTCTCGAACTCCGGGCGCAGGTGCTTCGGAATCAAATGCAGCGGCTCTTCCGCCATCGGGCAGGCTTCGATGGCATACACCGGCGGGCTCTGTTCCAACCCGCGCTGCAGCCGCTCGATGAGCGAGCTCTTGCCGGCCCCGACCGGGCCCATCAGGTACAACACCTGGCGCGATTCCTCGCCGTGCAGCGACGCCGAGTGAAAGTAGCGCACGAGCTGCGCGAGCGTACGCTCGACGCCAAAGAATTCCTGGTTGAAGAACGGATACAGTTTAATCGGCTCGTCGCCGTACAGGCGCTTGAGCTTGGGATCGTCCGAATCGGTGATGTCGTCGACGCCGGCGGCGACAATGGCGTCGTACAGGCGCGCATGCGCGAGTTTGGCGATGGAGGGGTCCGCCTTAACCTTGTCGAGATACTCGAGGAAAGTGCCGCGCCATTCCTGTGCCTGGCGTTTGGCGCGATCGTTCTCGATCAGGGCGGTGAACGCGGATGTTTCTTGAGCCATAGCGAAAGCTCCTCATGGTTGTGTTTTCGACTACACGGTCATGCCGACTCCCCGCGATTTATTATTAGAGGTGCTTACGTTTTCATTATAGCTCGTTTTGGATTTACCGAAGACGCGTGGCGGTTACGCACGGTAGCTTCTATTGTTCCACACGCGGACGTCAACAGCGCGGTAATGATGCTCATGGTAATTCCCTAAACAGGAAACTCGAGACAACAACGACTGTCGCCGCGCGGCGTCACATGGGTGCGTTCATCGGCGGACGATCGCGCGTGGAATATCGCGACGCCTGTGCGAACATAGCGGGCGATCCACGAGGGAGGTTGGCATGCACCGCCAGGCACTGCTGCGTCGTTCCCCGTCGCTCGAACCCGCTGAGCCGCTGTGGCAGCGCGCCCCTGCGCGCGACGCGGACGGTGGTCCGCTCAGCGATTTCATGATGATCATCCCGGAATTGCGCGATCAGCCGGCGCTGCGCCAGCGCCGTACCGTCGATCGCATTCAGCAAGTGCTCGCGGCATATGCGCCGGTGGTGGTCTTCGCCGACCTAAACCTCAAGCTCAATGTCTTATGGGTAACGGTACGGCCGCGGCCCGGCATCTGCGCCGAGCTTCCGGCGGCGATTTTTGCATGTGTGCCGGAAGCACGGCTGGTGGCGTACCAGCCCGGCAAACGCTAGCGGGTGGTGTGGTTATTCGGAGAGTTGATGGCCGTCCGAACGGGGTGACGCCGAAATCCGCGGCGGCTCATTCCGCCGCCGCGCGCGCCCGCCGCTCGGGTCGTTGTAGTTCGCCGATGGCCGCGGCGATCGCCTCGTCGGCGTTCTCGAGCCAGACGAAGTTGAGCGCCTTGCGCGCCGCTTCCGGAATCTCCTCGTAGTCCTTCTTGTTTCGTGCCGGCAGCAGTACCGTCTTGATCCCGGCGCGCGCCGCGGCCACGACTTTTTCTTTGATGCCACCGACGGGCAGCACCAAACCGCGCAGGCTGATCTCGCCGGTCATGGCGATGTCGCTGTTTACCGTGCGACCGGTGACGAGCGATACCAGCGCGATGAACATCGCCACACCGGCGCTCGGCCCGTCTTTCGGTATCGCCCCGGCCGGAACGTGCACGTGAATGTCATGCTTCTCGAACATGTCCGGATCGATGCCAAGTTGGCGCGCGCGCGATTTCACCAGCGACAGCGCCGCCTGTGCGCTCTCTTTCATGACATCGCCGAGCTGGCCGGTGAGCAGCAATCCGCCCTTGCCCGGGATGCGCGTCGCTTCGATAAACAGGATATCGCCACCGACCGGCGTCCAGGCGAGCCCGGTGGCGACGCCCGGTACGCTGGTGCGCATCGCGACCTCGCTTTCGAACTGGCGCGGGCCGAGGATCGCATGCAGATCGCCGCTATCGACGCGCACCGTTTGCGTCTGACCCTCGGCGATACGCATCGCCGCGTGTCGAAACACGCGCCCGATCTCGCGCTCGAGGTTGCGCACGCCGGCCTCGCGCGTGTAGTCGCGAATGATGGCGCGCAGCGCGGCTTCGGTGATTTCGCATTGTGCGTTGCTGAGTCCGTTGGTCTCGCATTGGCGGCGCACCAGATAGCGGCGTGCGATCTCGAGTTTTTCCTCTTCGGTGTAGCCGACGAGCTCGATGATCTCCATGCGGTCGCGCAACGGCCCCGGAATCGTGTCGAGCACGTTGGCGGTGCCGACGAACATGACCTTGGATAGATCGAACGGCACCGCAAGGTAGTTGTCGCGAAACGTCGTATTCTGCTCCGGGTCGAGCACCTCCAGCAGCGCCGCCGACGGATCGCCGTGGAAGCCCATGCCGAGCTTGTCCATCTCGTCGAGCATGAACACCGGGTTGCGCGTACCGGCCTTGCGCATGCCCTGGATGATGTTGCCGGGCAGGGCGCCGAGATAGGTACGCCGGTGGCCGCGGATCTCGGCCTCGTCGTGCACGCCGCCCAAGGACACGCGCACGAACTTGCGCCCGGTGGCGCGCGCGATCGATTGCCCGAGCGAGGTCTTGCCAACGCCGGGCGGGCCGACGAAGCACAGGATCGGACTCTTGCCCTGCGGATTCAGTTTGCGCACCGCGAGAAATTCCAAAATGCGCCGCTTTACTTTTTCCAAACCGAAATGGTCCTGTTCCAGGATCTCGCGCGCCTTGGCGATATCGATCGTTTCCGCCGACAGCGTGGCCCACGGCAGGGTCGTGAGCCAGTCGAGATACGTGCGCACCATCGAGTGCTCGGCCGCACCCTCGGGCATGCGCTCCAGGCGCTTCAACTCGCGTTTGGCCTGTTCCTCAACCTCGGGCGGCATGCTGGCCTTGGCGATCGCCTCGGTCAGCTCTTCGAGCTCGATGTTCTTGCCGTCCTGTTCTCCGAGTTCTTTCTGTATCGTCTTCATCTGTTCGCGCAGCAAAAACTCGCGCTGGCGTTGATCGACGGATTCCTTTGTCTGTTGGCTGATCTCTTGCGACAGGCGCAGCACCGCGAGCCGGTGCGCGAGCAACTGCGCCACCTTTTCGATGCGCGCCTGCACGTCGATGGTTTCGAGTACCGCCTGCTTCTCCGCCGGCTTGATGTCCATGAAGCTCGCCACGAGATCGGCCAGCGCCGACGCGCTGTCGACCGATTCGATCGCGGCGCTGAGTTCGGCCGACGCCTGCGGCAGCAGCTCGATCGCCTCCGTGGCTTGGCGCTTCAGGTTGTGCATGCGCGCCTCGAGCTCCTTGGTGTGCACCTCGGATTCGCCGATCTCCTCGTAGCGGCACACGAGGAATGGAAAGCCGTCGAGGAATTCGCCGATGCGAAGGCGGCGCTGACCCTGAACGATGACGTGATGCGAGCCGTCCGGTGCGGTGACGTAACGCAACACCATGGCCATGGTGCCGATGGTATGGAGATCTTTGGCGCCGGCGGGATCGTCGACCTCGGCGTCGCGCTGTTGGATCACCGCGAGCGGGCGCTCGAACTTCGCCGCCTCTTGCGCGGCGGCGATCGAGCGGCTGCGGCGAATGCTGAGCGGCAGCATCATGCCGGGAAACAGCACGGTATTGCGCACCGGCAGCACGATGATCGTGCCGTCCGGTATCTTCACGTTGAGCGCTTCGGGTTTCGCCGCTTCAGCCATGTCGTGCCTCGTCGAGTTTCCGCAGCCCGATGAGCAGGCAGCCGTGCGCCAACTCTTGGCTCGCGTACTGATAACGTCCCAGCGGTAGTGCCAGGCGCCGCTCGAAGCGCCCGTACGGCACCTCGAGCCGATGGATGCTCGCGCGGCGCATGCCCGCCGGCAGCGGGCGCGCGCCGCTGATGATCAGCGCCCCGTGTTCGTGTTCGACCTGCACTTGCTCCGGCGGCACGCCGGGCAAGGCGACCAGGATGTACAGCTCGTTCTCGGTCTCGAACACGTCGACCGGCGGCTCCCATACCGGCCCGCTTGCCGGCGCGGCGCCACGGCGGAAGAACTGCCGTTGCAGCCGCTCGGCGCGCTCAATCAGCGCCACCGCCTCGGACCACATGTCGTAGTCGCGCCGGGTCATGGCTGCAGCCTATGCTGGCGCCACCGGCCGTACAACACGATGCAACCGGGGTCTCTGGGTGTAGGCAGCATTAGATGTACGGTCATTGCTGCTTAATGGGAACGAGCGCACGCGGAATCAAGTTGTGCCGCTTGCCGACGCCAACGCGGGAGGTTTATAAAGCTCGTATGGGACGCAACGCGTGGCAATGGATGGCGCCGGCCGTGGCGATGGTGCTGGCGGCGTGCGCCGGCGTAGGCTCGGTGCCGATGCAGGCGCCACACGTGAGCCTGGTGAATTTGCGGGTGCAGGACGTGCAACTGTTCGAGCAGCGCTACGGTATGACGCTGCGCGTGCAGAATCCGAACAGCGTCCCGCTGCCGATTGTGGGCATGGAGTACAGCGTGCGCCTAAACGAGATCGAATTCGGCAAGGGCGTGTCGCGCCAGGCGGTGACAGTGCCGGCGTACGGCGATGCGGTGGTGCAGGTCGACCTCGTGAGCAGCACCTTTAGTTTGCTGCAACGCGTGCAGGAGTTGCAGCAGGGTAGATTGCCGCAGAGCCTGAAGGTGCGGATCGCGGGCGGCGTTAGTCTCGCGCACGGCGCGGCGCCGTTGCCGTTCCTGTTCCAGGGCGAGATCGGCCGCGCCGCGCCGAAGTCGCCGGCACAACCATAACTACGTCGCGAGGAGTCCACATGCAGGTCACGATCGTGCACGTGCACGTCAAACCCGATCGCGTCGCCGATTTCATTGAAGCGGCGCGGCGCAATCACGAGGCGTCCATCAAAGAGCCCGGCAACTTCAGGTTCGATGTGCTGCAGCGCGCGGACGATCCGACACGCTTCGTGCTGTACGAGGCGTACGCCTCAGCGGCGCAAGCGCAGGCGCACAAGCAGACGCCGCACTATCTCGCATGGCGCGACACAGTGGCGAGCTGGATGGCGAGCCCGCGCGAGGGTGTGGCCTACAACGGGCTGTTTCCGCGCATATCGTGACGCCGTTTAGTATCGCGCGCCTGCCGCGCATCGAGTTCGGCGCGGGGTGTTTTGCCAAGACCCCGGAGTTGGCCGCGCACTATGGGCGGCAGGCGCTGATCGTCACCGGCGCTAAATCCTTTCCCGCATCGTCGCGCTTCGCGTGGCTGCAAGCCGAATTGAAACAGCGTGGCATCGGTTGGCGCCACGTCGCGGTGAACGGCGAGCCGTCGCCGACACTGGTCGACGATGTGGTGCGCGAACTGGGCGGCGAGGCGATTTCTGTCGTCATCGGCATCGGC
>JBKHXU010000056.1:0-4758 GCA_046565865.1 Gammaproteobacteria bacterium
TCCTTTTATTGCGCTAGCGCCAACGACTCCCACACCGGCGTGCAACCGGCGGGCAACGCCGGCAACCGCCCGAGTTCCACCCAGGGCTTCTCGGGGCCGTGATAGTCCGACCCCACCGATGCCAGCAGTGCCTCGCGCACGGCGAGCTCGGCATAGTGTTGGTTGTCCGCGGCACTGTGACTGCCGGAGATCACCTCGATCGCCCGGCCGCCGCAGGCCTTGAATTCATCGAGCAGGCGCTTGCGCTTGCCGCTCGTAAGCTTGTAGCGCGCCGGATGCGCGATGACGGCGATGCCGCCGCTGTCGCAAATCCAACCTACCGCTTGCGCCAGCGTCGCCCACTGCCCCGGCACGTGTCCCGGCCGGCCGCGCGTGAGGTAATGCTTGAAGGCATCGCCCATCGTGCGCACATAGCCGCGGTCGACCAGGAAGCGCGCGAAGTGCGTGCGCGACAGGATCGAGCCGCGCGCGAGGTTGCTGGCGTAGTCGAAGGCGCCGCTGATGCGCTTTTTGGCGAGGCGCCGATCGATCTCGCGCGCGCGCCAGTTGCGGAATTCGCGCAGCTGCGCGAGCCCCTGCTGCAACGCCGCGTGCGCCGGATCGATCGCGAGCCCGACGATGTGCAGCGTCTGCCCTTCCCAGGTGACCGAGATCTCGACCCCGGGCACGAGCTGCATGCCAAGCGCGGTGGCGGTGGCGCCGGCCTCGACCAGGCCGTCGGTCACGTCATGATCGGTCAGGGCTAAGATTTTGACGCCATGCGCATGCGCGCGCGTGACGAGGTCGGTCGGCGTTAAGGTGCCGTCCGAACGCAGGGTATGGGTATGCAGATCGACGTGCGAGGCCATCGTTAACCAGCTTCGGCGCGACAGAGTATCATGGGTACATGAACCCGGGCGAGCCACACATCCGTCCAGCCATAATCCCTACTTTGGACGAGGCGGCGATACGGTACCGTACGGCGGCACAAGTCGTTATGACTTTGTATGCCAGGCGGCGTGCGAGCGCGACCGCGCAGGTGACGCCGGATAGCCTGAACCAGGCGATCGAGCAGTTCTTCGCCATCAGCAAGAATCTTGAGCGCGATGCGAGTGGATCCGCCGCCACCTATAAGGACGAGGTTAGCCAGCTCGGCGACTACGCCATCACCCTGCTCGCCGACCTCGCCACCTGGGCCGGGCAACTGGGCCTGGTCGAAGCGAAGCAGGACATGGAGGCGACGACGCTGTCCATCGCCGATTGGGTCATGCACCACGAGGGCGAGCTGCGCACCCTGGACCCAGTCGTCAACGCCGCTGCCGAACGCGCCAACCGTACCAAGGACCCGCGATCGCTCGAGGCGCTGTGTGAGTTTTTCGGCCGCGCGTTGGGCGCGGCATCGAATCCGATCAAGCAGGATTTGGATAAAACCAACCCGGGACGACCATGGCGCGTACTGCATATCAATCGCGGCATCGTCGCCACCCGCACGTACAACCCCAAGCTGATGGAGCAGGTATTCGACGATCTCGTGCGCGCGCTGCCGGAAGACGCGTCGCACTTTTTCGCCGAGGGCATGCAACAGATGAGCGCGCTCAACTACCCCGCGCATGTGCGCGCCGTCATGTCGCGCTACTTCGATCAGTGGACGCGCAAGACGATGCATTGATGCGCGCGCCAATGCGCGCACCGATTTACCGCCCCCGTTAGCAATCACTGTTTCGGTGCAGCCACGACGGTTCTGCACCGTGACGAATCCACGCGTTTTTCTTGTGCCGGCAAAATCCTGCGGAACCACGGCCCGTACGGGTCTCGATCGATGGCACGATTACTGCCTTGGCTGCGGACAGAGACGGACTATGAACTTCGACCCCCGCTTTCCCGCCGTCGTGGCCCAACAGAGCTGGAGCAATCAGCTCGAGCTGCTGCTCGCGTCCACCGGCGAGGGCATTTACGGCGTCGACATCGACGGCCGCTGCGTGTTCATCAACCGCGCCGGTGCCGAGATGCTCGGCTACCGCGCGGATCAAATCCTCGGCCGCAACATGCACGACTTGATGCATCACACCCGCGCCGACGGCTCGCCCTATCCCACCGACCAATGCCCGATCTTCCAGGCGTTTCGCGCGGGGCGGCCGTGTCGGCTCGACAGCGACGTGCTATGGCGCGCCGACGGCTCCAGTTTTTGCGCCGAGTACTCGTCGTATCCGATACGCGATTGCAACCGCATCATTGGCGCCGTGGTCACGTTCGTCGACGTATCGGAACGTAAACGTTCCGAAGAACTGCTGAGACACGCGCGCGATGAGCTCGAGCGCCATGTCGCCACGCGCACGCGCGAGTTAACCGCGGCGCTCACCGAGCTGGCGCACTCAAACGAGCAATTGCGGCAACTCTCGGCGCATTGGGAAACCGTGCGCGAGACGGAGCGGCGGCGCATCGCGCGCGAGATTCACGACGAACTGGGGAGCGTGCTGGTGGCGCTCAAGCTCGACCTGGGTTGGTTGCAGCACAAATTGCCGGAACAACCCGATCTGCTGACCAAAGCCGGAGCCATGACCGGCTTGATCGATCGCGCCATGGTCGATCTTGGACGCATCATCACCGACTTGCGTCCGTCGATCCTCGATCATCAAGGGCTGTGGGCCGCGCTCGAATGGCATGCGCAAGAATTTCTCCAGCTCACCGGTCTGCGCGGACGACTGGAGGTCGATGTGAGCGCGGACGCATCGACGCCCGACAGCGCCGTGGCCACCGCCGCTTACCGCATCTTTCAGGAGATCCTCAACAACATCGCGCGGCACGCGAACGCCACGGCCGTGGAGATGCATGTGATGGCGACCACCGCGGAGTTAGTCATCAAGGTAAGAGACAACGGTTGTGGTGTCACGCTACAGCAGTTGCGCCAATCCAAGTCGCACGGTGTGGTCGGCATGAGCGAGCGCGCGCGCCATTTCGGCGGCCGCGTCGAGATCGGACCGGCGTCGAGCGGCGGAACGCGCGTGCGCGTGTGGTTGCCATTACACCCGGAGCCGCGCACGTGATCCGACTGCTGATCTGTGATGACCACGCCGTTGTGCGCCAGGGCCTCAAACAAATCTTCGCGGAAGTACCGGACCTGGCCGTCGCCGGCGAAGCTGTCGACGGCCCGGCGGCGATCCAGTGTATGCGCGCCGGCGGCATCGACGTGGTGTTGCTCGATATCGCCCTACCCGGCCGCGACGGATTGGACGTGCTAAAGCAAGCGCGCCAGGAATTTCCGCAACTTCCGGTGCTCATTGTTTCGACGTACCCTGAGAGGCAGTATGCGTTGCGCTGCCTACGACTCGGCGCCAGCGGATACCTGAATAAAGGTGCGGACCCGGCGGAACTGATCGGCGCCATCCGCAAGGTCGCTGATGGCGGGACGTACGTAAGCCCGGCGGTCGCCGAGTCGCTGGCGCTGGCGCTGCGCCATGAGTCGGAACGGCCGCCGCACGAACTGTTGTCGCAACGCGAGTATCAGGTGTTCACGTTGATTGCCGCCGGCAAAACGTTGAGTCAGATCGCCGACGCGCTATCGTTGAGCAGCAACACGGTCAGCACCTATCGCGCGCGCATCATGGAGAAGCTGCACACCCACAACGACGTGGAAACGGCGCTGTATGCGGTGCGCCATCAATTGGTGACGTTATTCGCCTAAAAGTTATCTCAAACGTGGTCTCGTAACAGCGCCCCCTCCCATTCCCTCCCCCGCGAGCGGGGGAGGGTTAGGGTGGGGGGAGTTTGAGATAGCTTCTATCTTTGCACACGGCGGGATGGTGTTAATCGTTCAACCGTTTAATGGAGATCGTCGCGGTGAGCGTCGGTTCGGCGGCGCCGCGGAAGTGTCCGTGCGTCGGGCTCGCGTCCGGTGCATCGCGACCGGCCGCCACCGCCACGTGGCGCCCGGCCACCGCCAGCCCCTCGGTCGGGTCGAAGCCGCGCCACCCGGCGCCGGGTAGATACACCTCGGCCCACGCATGCAGGTTGGAATCCGGGACATCGGTGTAGCAATAGCCGCTGACGAAGCGCGCGGCGAGGCCGGCGCAACGACAGGCATCGAGGTACAGCAAGGCGTAATCCCGACACGCGCCGCATTTGTTGGCGAGCGTCTCGCGCGGCGTCCACGGCGCGCCGTGCTCGCGGACCAGATACTGAAACTCTTTGTAGATACGCTCGGCCAGCAAAATCAGGAACGGCACGGTTTTGTGGCCGGCGTCTTTTTGAATCGCGGCGGAAAATTGTTGCACCGCGTCATCGGCGACCGGCCGCTGCAGATAATGCCCGAGCGACGCGCGCAGCCGGGCGTCGTAGGCCGCCGGTAACGCGACCGCGGCGGCATCGGTGATGAGAAAGTCGAACGGGTCGCTGCGTCGCGTCTCCACCACCGATGTCGCGACAACATCGAGCTGGTCGTGCACGCCGTCGAACCAGACGGTGTCCGCGCCGTTGCCATCCAAGCCCACGCCGTAACTGATGCCCGTCGGGACAGGAGCAATACGCAGATCGTGCGCGCGCACGATCTGCGTGGCATCGCAGCGCGGACGCAGCCGCAATGTCAGCGGCTCGAAGAAGACCGGTTGCGTGTATTGGTAGTGCGAGCGGTGGGTGATCTCAAGCAGCACGGGTCAGCGCTTGCCTGGCAGTTTCGCCAGCGCCTGGTGCACCCACTCGTTCGGCGACTCCTCGACCGAGGCGCGCAGGCGCTCCTGCCACCACTGCGGCAGGTGTTGCAGATCTTCACGGTCGTAGCTGTGC
>JBKHXU010000057.1:0-2732 GCA_046565865.1 Gammaproteobacteria bacterium
GTGGGAGCAATATACCCTTGGCGTTGATATAGGAATAGGCGACGACGGTCGCTGTGCGTGCGAGGGTCGGCCGGTCCGACGGTTACTAAGACCGATCTTTTCCGGACGCCTCTTGAAATGCCGCCGGTCGTAGTCCGATCGGATACGGCAAGCGCTTTAGTGCTTCACGCGGCAAAGATGGCGGAGCAGCAATCCGGGCGAACTTTTTGCAAAACCGTGCGTCGTCGCGCCGCGTTGCCCCTGCCAGGGCCGGACGCCCAATACCAGAAGCGGTACGCGGGCGGAAGTCATTGCGGCGATTTTCAAAGTGCATAGGCAGCGCGATGCCTTGGCCCGGCACATACGGCGTGTTGCGTGCGATCGCCTGGCGTACGGGCCAGCCGGCGCCGGCTAGGCGGAATTCCCGCCGTTGGCCGACGAACTGCGCACCGACGCATACAGTCGTGCGAGCAGCTCGGGGGCGGATACCTGGCCGTCGACTTCGATCGCGCCGCATGACAGCGTCAGCGCCGGCAACGGTCGGTCCTCGGCCGCATCGATGCGTAATGCGCACACCTCTTCATGCACGCGTTCGCAAAACTGCCTGCCGCCGCCGAGCGCGGTGTTGGGCAGGATGGCGAGAAAGCGCCGATCGTCGTCGCACACCAGAAGATCGGTGGTGCGGGCGACGTCCACCAGCAGTTGGCCCATCGCCGCCAAAATCTGTTCGCCGGCGAGAGTACCGAACTCGTGTTGGATCTCGTCGAGCCGGTCGATCGCGAACACCGCGAGCGTCAACGGCGCCGGATCGAATTGGCGGCGCCCGAGCAGGCGCGGCAGCATCGCCGTCAGCCAGCGCTGGTTGTGCAGCTGTGTCAGCTCGTCGGTGTAGCCGCGGCGCTGGTGCAGTGCCGCGAGCGCGCGGGCGCCGACGTTGAGACAGTTGTCGCCGCGTAGGTATGCGGCATATAGCGCATTGACGTTGCACGCGAGCGCGTGCGCGCGCTGCGCGAACATATCCAGCTGTGCCAGCCGCAGCTCGAGCACCCGCGACGTTTCGGTCGCGACGATCGCGACCTCTGTCGGCTGGTGCAGCAACGCCCACGTCAATCCGACCGATTGCCCGGCATCGACGATGCCGCGCGCGCGCTTTTCGTGCGCGTCGCCGTACATGCGCAACTCGCCGCTGATGACGAATAAGATGCGATCGCTTAACCGCCCCGCCGGCTGCAGCACGCAACCCGGCGCCGCCTCGATGACGCTAACCTGTGCCGCGAATGCCGCAAGATCGGCATCGTTTATACCGCGAAAGAGCTCAACACGCGCGAGGTCGTCCGCGCTGGCGGTCGCCTCGACCACGCCGCCCGCGGCGCGAACCGTAGCGGCGTCGGTGTGCCGGTGCTCGTCGCCGGCGAAGTCGAGATCGATGCCGGCGAGGTCGACGAATTCCGGTTGCGTCGTCGCACCTTCGATCGGCGGCAGCTCGTCGGTCTCCTTGGCCATGGCTTTATCCCTTCAGTGCGGCGCCCGGTTTGGGCGGTAACGCACTACGCGCCGACGCCGCGGCCGGTGCCGCAGCCGGCGCGGCCGGACTTTCCGTCTCTTCCTGCGCGTCGGCCTTCAGGCTCAACTCCATCTTCGGCCCGCCGGTCTCGGCGACGCGGCGTTTGCTGTTGAGCTTTACGTTGAGTTTGAATTCGCTCACCGAATCCGCGTTGCGCATGGCGTCTTCGTAGGAAATCTCGCCGGCCTCGTACAGATCGAACAGCGCCTGGTCGAAGGTCTGCATGCCGGCCTCTTTCGACTTGGACATGGTTTCCTTCAGCCCATGCACCTCGCCTTTGAAGATGAGGTCCTGCACCATCGGCGTATTGAGCAGAATCTCGATCGCGGCGCGCCGCCCTTTGCCGTTGGCGCGCGGCACCAGGCGCTGCGACACCACCGCCTTGAGATTGAGCGACAGGTCCATGAGCAACTGTGCCCGGCGCTCCTCGGGGAAGAAGTTGATGATGCGGTCGAGCGCCTGGTTGGCGCTGTTGGCGTGCAGCGTCGCCATGCACAGGTGTCCGGTCTCGGCGAAGGCGACGGCGTATTCCATGGTGTCGCGGTCGCGGATCTCGCCGATCAGAATCACGTCCGGCGCCTGGCGTAGCGTGTTCTTGAGCGCCGCGAACCAGTTGTTGGTGTCGGTGCCGACTTCGCGGTGCGTGATGAGACAGTTCTTGTTCTTGTGCACGTACTCCACCGGGTCCTCGATGGTGATGATGTGGCCGAAGCTGTTCTCGTTGCGATAGTCGATCATGGCCGCGAGCGTGGTGGATTTGCCGGAGCCGGTGCCGCCGACGAGGATCACGAGCCCGCGCTTGGTGAGTGAGACATCTTTCAGCACCGGCGGCAATTGCAGCTCGTCGAACTTCGGTATCTGCGTGGTGATGGTGCGTAGCACCATGCCGACACAACCCTGCTGCACAAAGACATTCACCCGAAAACGGCCGATGCCCTCCGGATTGATGGCGAAGTTGCACTCCTTCTCTGCCTCGAACTCCGCGCGCTGCTTTTCGTTCATCGCCGCCAGCGCCAGCGCGCGCGTCTGCACTGCGTTCAGCCGCTGCTGTGCCACCGGCGTCATCTTGCCGTCGATTTTCATGGACGGCGGGAAGTCGTTGGAAAGAAAAAGGTCGGATGCTTTCTTGGCCAACATGGCCTTGAGCAGACTATTAAGGTAACTCGTCGCCTGTTCCGGGGTCATGCGT
>JBKHXU010000058.1:0-17224 GCA_046565865.1 Gammaproteobacteria bacterium
CCAGCACGCCGGTGGTGTTCGTCAGCAGGATCAACTTCTCCGCCTGCAACGTGATCGCGAGCTTGCCGGCCACCACATCGGCGTTGATGTTGTAGGTCGCGCCGTCGTCGCCGACGCCGATCGGTGCGATCACCGGGATGAATTCGGCGTTGTCGAGCAACGCCACGAGCTGCGGGTCGATGCTAGCGACCTCGCCGACGTGTCCGATGTCGATGATCTCGCTCGGCAGCGCGTCGTCGGTGCCGGTCTTGTGCAGCACCATCTTGCGCGCGCGGATGAGGCCGCCGTCCTTACCGGTGAGACCGATCGCCTTGCCGCCCTGCTGATTGATGAGGTTCACGATCTCCTTGTTCACCAGGCCGCCCAACACCATCTCGACCACGTCCATGGTCTCGCGGTCGGTGACGCGCATGCCCTGCACGAACTCGCTCTTCTTGCCGATGCGCTCCAAGAGCTTGCCAATCTGCGGGCCACCGCCGTGCACCACCACGGGATTGATGCCGACCAGCTTCATCAGCACCACGTCGCGCGCGAAGCCCTGCTTCAGAGACTCGTCGACCATGGCGTTGCCGCCGTACTTGATGACGACGGTCTTGCCGCGAAAGCGTTGCAGGTACGGCAGGGCCTCGATCAGGATGCGCGCGCGATCGGCGGCGGAGGACGGGGACAGCGGCATAAGTGGCGTTAGTGGCGTGCGAGTTTTCGGCAAATTACCGTATTTGCCGGTCGCTGTCAGCCAACGGCGATGAGCAAAAAGAAAGGCCGCCATCGGCGGCCCTTGAATACCCGGTCATCGCGAGCGCAGCGAAGCAATCTGTTGGGGATTGCTTCGTCGCTGCGCTCCTCGCAATGACAGTCTACGTTACGAGGCGAGTTCGACGGAAATCTTTCTCGGCTTCACCGCTTCGGCCTTGGGCAGCACCAGCTCCAGCACGCCGTCCTTGTAGCTTGCCTTTACGCCTTTCTCGTCGATCTGGGTGCCGAGGCGCAGGCTGCGCGCGTACTTGCCGTAGCGCCGCTCCTGACGCAGGATGCGGTCGCCGTCCTTCTCTTCCGACTCGTTCTTGCACTCGGCGGCGATGGTGAGCAATCCGTTCTCCATCGTCACGCTGATGTCTTCCTTCTTCACGCCCGGCAGGTCCGTGCGCACTACGTACTCGTTCTGGCGCTCGGTGATGTCCATCGCCGGCACGAAGTTTTCCGTGGTCGCCTCTTCGACCCAGCGCATCGGGCGGAAAAAGCCCTCGAATACCCGATCAATATCGTCGCCCAATCCCCAACGGGTCGGGGCACCTTGCTCGCGTGTCGCTAACCGATTCATGGCTATACCTCCATCTGTCCAGGTTGAGGGGCACCCCGGCGGCGTATGCCCCGGACCTGACTGCCCCGCTTGGCGCTAAAGATGGGGACCCGGTTTTGGATTTCAAGCCGGGTTACGGCTGGGAATTCGCAGTGGACTAAAGGATGTAGCGCGCCAGATCCTCGTTGCGCGCAAGGGTCGCGAGATGGCGGTCGACATAGGCGGCATCGATGGTCAATGCCTGCCCGCCTTGATCGGCCGCCTCGAACGAAATGGTTTCGAGCAGGCGCTCCATGACCGTGTGCAACCGGCGGGCGCCGATATTTTCCGTGCGCTCGTTCACGTCGGACGCCACCTCGGCGATACGGCGCACACCGTCCGGCGCGAACCTGAGCGTGAGCCCCTCGGTCGCGAGCAACGCGGTGTACTGCTCGGTCAACGACGCATCCGGCTCGGTCAGGATGCGCACGAAGTCCTCGGCGTTGAGCGCGTCGAGCTCGACGCGGATCGGCAACCGTCCCTGCAACTCGGGAATCAAGTCCGAGGGCTTGGCCATGTGGAACGCGCCGGAGGCGATGAACAGGATGTGATCCGTCTTCACCATGCCGTACTTGGTCGACACCGTCGAGCCCTCAACCAGCGGCAGCAGATCGCGCTGCACGCCCTCGCGCGAAACGTCGGGGCCGCGGCCTTCGTTGCGGCCGGCGATCTTGTCGATCTCATCGAGGAACACGATGCCGTGCTGCTCCACGCGCGCGACCGCGCGTGCCTTGATGTCGTCCTCGTTCACGAGCTTCGCCGCCTCTTCCTCGGTCACGAGCTTGCGCGCCTCGCGAATCTTGACGCGCCGCGAGCGGGTGCGCCGGCCGCCCATGTTTTGGAACATCCCCTGTAGTTGATTCGTGATTTCCTCCATGCCGGGCGGCGCGAAGATTTCCACACCGCCCGCGGGCTGCGCCAGCTCTATCTCGATTTCCTGCTCGTCGAGCTCGCCCTCGCGGAGTTTTTTGCGAAACCGTTGGCGCGCGGCGCCCTCTTCGGCGCCACCGCGGTTGTCACCGGGGGCGAATCCCATTTCGCGCGCGGGTGGCAGCAGCACGTCGAGGATGCGATCTTCGGCGGCATCCTCCGCCCGTGCGCGCATCTTTTCCATTTCGCTCAAGCGGGTGCTTTTGACCGCGACATCCACGAGATCGCGAATGATGGAATCGACATCGCGCCCGACGTAGCCGACCTCGGTAAACTTGGTGGCCTCGACCTTGATGAACGGCGCATCGGCGAGACGCGCGAGGCGGCGCGCGATCTCAGTCTTGCCGACGCCGGTCGGGCCGATCATGAGGATGTTCTTCGGCGTGATCTCGCCGCGCAGATTCGCATCCGCCACCTGCGCCCGGCGCCAACGGTTGCGCAGCGCGATTGCGACCGCGCGCTTCGCCGCCGCCTGGCCGATGAGGTGCTTGTCGAGCTCGTGCACGATCTCGCGCGGGGTTAACGACATAAATTAGCTGAGCTCCTCGAGCGTGACGTTGCGATTGGTGTAGATACAAATATCGGCGGCGATCCCAAGCGCACGCTCGACGATCGTGCGCGCATCAAGCTCGGTGTGTTCGAGCAGCGCCCGCGCCGCCGCCTGCGCGTACGGACCGCCCGAGCCGATGGCGATGAGACCGGCCTCCGGCTCAATCACGTCGCCGTTGCCGGAAATGATGAGCGAGGCGGTGCGGTCGGCGACCCCGAGCAGCGCCTCCAGGCGCCGCAACGCGCGGTCGGTGCGCCAGTCCTTGGCCAGCTCCACCGCGGCGCGCGTCAGGTTGCCCTGATGCTTGTCGAGCTTGCCTTCGAAACGCTCAAACAGCGTAAACGCATCGGCGGTGCCGCCGGCGAACCCGGCGATGACCTGATCCTTATATAACCGGCGTACCTTACGGGCATTGGCCTTCATGATGGTATTGCCCATCGACACCTGGCCGTCGCCGCCGATGACGACCTGCCCGTTTCGACGAACCGAGAGGATGGTTGTTCCGTGGGTTTCCAAGACGTTGCCGCTGTATCGAAAAGTCGCGGCGTTTAGAGCGCCAGCGTGCGCTATAGTTTACAGGAGTCTTCCCGTTTGTAGAGGCACCATCCCTTCATGAAACGTATCTATCTCGCCGGCTGGCTGGTCGTGGCCGGTTTCGGCATGCCCGCCGCCGCCGAGGTCGCGGTCGTGCTCAATTCCAATGACGACGACATCAGTCTCATCGACACCCGCTCGTATCAGGAGCTGCGGCGCACGCCGATCGGCAAGGGCCCGCATCATTTGGTGCCAACCCCCGACGGCCGCTACATCGTCGTCGGCAACACCGGTTCGAACGACCTCGTGTTCCTCGACGCAACGACCGGCGACGTAGCACGTCGCATCGGCCGCATCCCGGATCCCTACCATCTCGGTTTCAGCCCGGATAAACAATGGCTGGTGATCAACGCTAATCGGCTGGATCGCGTCGATCTCTACCGTTATCAGGACGGCGCCCTGCGGCTGGCAAAGAGTCTGAGCCTGGCGCGCACACCGAGTCACATGGCGTTCGGCGCCGATAGCCGCACCGTGTATGTCTCGTTGCAGGAGAGCAACCAGGTGGCGGCGATCGATCTCGCGACCCAATCGGTGCGCTGGCGCGTCGGCACCGGGCGTCAGCCGGCGGGCGTGTGGGTGACGCCCGACGGCCAAAAGGTGCTCGTCGCCATCACCGGCGAGGACTATGTCGAGGCGCTGTCGCCAGATGACGGTCGCTCGCTCGCGCGCATCGTCACCGGCAAGGGCGCGCACAGTTTCCTGCCGCGCGGCGATGGCCGTCACGTGTTTCTATCGAATCGGGTCGCCAACACCATTTCGCTCATCGATCAACAAACGCTCGCAGTGACTCACAGCTTCCCGGTACCGGGCGGCCCGGACGACATGGAGCTGAAGCACGACGGCAGCGAACTTTGGGTGACCTCGCGCTGGGCTAACCGCGTGAGCGTGGTGGATCTCGCCACCTACAAACTCAAGCACAGCATCCGCGTCGGGCGCTCGCCGCATGGGCTCTATTTCCACTCGCATGCGCCGCGGCGTTAGTATGATTTGGCTCGCGCTCGGCGCCGCACCGGCGTGGGCCTGCAGCGGCCAGGTGTATCTCACGTTCGACACCGGCAACATGTCACAGGCGGAGCACATCGCGCGCGTATTGAAAGAGGAGAACGTACGCGCGACATTCTTCGTCGCCAACGAACGCACCGCGCGCGGCGACCACGCGCTCGACGCCGGGTGGCGCGACTACTGGCGCACGCGCGTGGCCGAGGGCCATGTGTTCGGCAATCACACCTGGTCGCATCTTTACCAGCGGCGGGACCTTGCGGACGGCCGACTGGTCGCCGTCGATGGCGCGGGCAAGGAGATCGTCCTCGACCGCGCCGGCTTCTGCACCGAGTTCAGCCGCACCGACGCCGCGTTCCGCGCCCTCACCGGCGTCGGTCTGTCGGCACAATGGCGCGCGCCGGGCGGACGCACCACACAACAAAGCTTGCGCTGGGCCGCAAGCTGCGGCTACCCGGTGCACGTGCATTGGAGCGACAGCGGCTACATCGGCGACGACTGGCCGAGCGACAAGCATCCCAACGACGCGCTGCTCGCGCGCGCGCTGAACCAAATCGCGGCCGGGGACATCGTGCTCATGCACCTTGGCATCTGGTCGCGCAAGGAGCCGGCGGCGCCGATACTGAAACCGCTGATCCAGGGCCTTAAGACGCGCGGTCTCTGCTTTGCCACGCTGAACGGCCCGCAACGCTGATGGACCTGCTACGCGCGCTGCTCGATCCGGTGCAGAGCTCGGTGTTCGAGTCGCTGGTGCTGCCGGCGCTGCACTACTTCGGCTTCATGGCCTACGCCGACGACGCCTACGACGCGACCGGCCACGTCGTGCTCGCCGCGGTCGAGTTGTTGGCGTTGTACTTACTGCTGCGCCCGCTCGAGGCCTGGCGGCCGGTCGAGCGCTGGGCCGATCGCCGTGGCGTGCGCGCGGACGTCGTTTATACGCTGCTCGAACGCAGTGGCGCGCTACCGTTGCTGTTTTTTCTGGTGCTGCAACCGCTACTCGGGCCGTTCGAGATCGCCCTGCGCGCCGCCGGCTACCTGCCACCGAACCTGGAAGATGTGTTTCCGGGTCTCGCGACTCAACCGCTGGCGGCGTTCCTGGTCTATCTCATCGTCATCGATTTCTTCGAGTACTGGCGCCATCGGTTCCAGCACCGCTTTAACTGGTGGTGGGCGCTGCATGCGACGCACCACAGCCAGCGCTACATGAGCTTTTGGGCCGACGACCGCAACCACGTGCTCGACAGCCTGATCGAGGCGCTGTGGCTGTCGCTGCTGGCACTCGTCATTGGCGTGGCGCCGGCGCAGTTCGTCGCCATCGTCTTCACCATGCGCCTGGTCGAAAACCTGTCGCACGCCAACCTGCGCCTGAGCTTCGGTCGCGTCGGCGAGCGGCTGCTGGTCAGTCCACGCTACCATCGCGTGCACCACGGCATCGGCGTCGGCCACGAGGGGCAGGCGCGGGGTTGCAACTTCGCCACGTTGTTTCCGGTGTGGGACGTGCTGTTCGGCACCGCCAACTTTTCGCCCATCTACCCCGCCACCGGCATCCGCGACCAGCTCGACGGCGCCGACTACGGCAACGGCTTTCTCGACCAACAATGGAGCGGCATGCGGCGCCTGTGGCGGGCGCTCCGTCCACCGCGGGTGGGGCGGGTGTTAGCCGGCGCTTCGCGGTGGAGTCGTTGACTTGGGTAATCCGCTCCGCTATATAACGGCGCAACTAAACCACTAAAACAGTGCGCCCCTTCGGCCACGGATGTCGCGCCGTCTCACAGGCAATATCATCCGCTCCCTAACCCAACCCGGTATCGTGTCCGTACGCGCCTCGCGTTCATGCCGGCGCGCCTGCGGCATCGCCCATGATTACCACAGGAGACGTAAATGCTGAGCCATAGCCAGTCGGAGGAACCTCCGCAACCCAGCGCGGCTGCCGCACCCGCGGAGCCGCGCAACATCCTCACGCTGCATGCCAATACCGCCTTCCCGCGCCATTACCTCGCGATCGAAGGCCACCGCCTCTATCCCTTTACCATTGACGCCAAACCGCTGTTCGACCGCTACGTGCGCTACATCAACGCGCCGCTGTCGGACTACACGTTCGCCAACAACATCATCTGGCTGTCGCAGAAGAGCGGGTTCTACCAGATCATCGAGGACTGCTTCTGCCTGTTCAGCCTGCACGGGCATTGCCTGACGATGCTGCTGCCGCCGCTTGGCGAACCCGCGAACCAGTCGCGCGCGCTGCACGCGTGCTTTGAGATCATGGATCGCTATAACCCGGGCCCGTATCTGAGTCTGGTCGAGTTCGTCTACCGCGATTTCACGCAGGTTCTGGAAACGGAGGCCGACCGCTGGCTCGTGGAACGCAGCCTGCCGGATTACATCTATCTCACGTCGGACCTGATCGAGCTCAAGGGCAACGCCTACAAGACCAAGCGCGGCGAAATTAACCAGTTCCGCCGCGTGCACCCGAATCACCGCATGGAGAAGCTCGGGCCGCAACACTGGGACGGTATTCGCGGGTTAATCGACACCTGGCTCAAGAACCGCATTCAATATATGAGCGCCGCCGCGATCGCCGATTTTTTTTACACCGTGGAGCAGGAGCGGCGCGCCATCGAGCGCGCGCTCGTGCACTACGACACGCTTGGCCTCGAAGGCCTGTGTCTCTACATCGACGATAAGCTCGAAGGCTTCACCTTCGGCGAGCGCATCACGCCGACGGTGGCGAACGTGCTCGTCGAGAAAACCAACTTCGCGATCCCGGGCTCGGCGCAATATCTGTTCCGCGAGTTCGCCAAAACCTTCGCCGACTGCACCCATATCAACGTCGGCGACGATTTGGGTCTGGAAAACCTGCGGCGCGTGAAGATGAGCTACCGCCCGGCGCTGTTCGGCGAAAAGGTTACGCTGCGGCGCGCGAGCGCGCCCTAACGGGGCGCTATTTAAGCTAGCACCGATGTCATTGCGAGCGAAGCGAAGCAATCTCTGTAACGAAGGGTCAGGCGGGCGGGAGATTGCTTCGTCGCCTTTGGCTCCTCGCAATGACAGGTGCCGGGACTTTATCGACACCTGTTAATGCCGATCCGCCGCGCCCGCATTGGGGACATCGCGACGCTGGTCGAGCTGGAACGTCTATTTCCCACCGATCGCCTGTCGGCGCGCAGTTTCCGCCGCTTCATCCGCGGCGACCGCGCCGACGTTTGGGTTTACGAAAACCGGAACACGCTGCTCGGCAACGCTGTCGTCCTCTATCGCCGCGGCGCGCACGTCGCGCGCCTCTACTCCCTCGTTGTTGCGCCGCGCGCGCGCGGGCGCGGTATTGGTAGCGCCTTGCTCGATTGGGTCGAGCGTCACGCCATCCGTCGTCGCTGCGCTGAACTGCGGCTGGAGGTTCGCGCCGGCGATCAGGCGGTGATCGCTTTGTACCGCAAACGTGGCTATGTCGACCGCGGGATTGCCGCCGACTATTACGAAGACGGTCGATCGGCGCGGCGCATGTACAGGCCGCTTCCGAAAAACCTACGCCGCTGAATCCGCGGTTAGCGAGCGTTCGCGGCGTGACCAGCGCCAGGCGCGGTACCCTAGCAGCAGGCCCAGTACGGCCGCGTACACGAGCGGCTCACGGATGTCGGACTTCACCATCCAAAAGAAATGCAGCACCGCACCGACGCCGATGGCGTACACCAGCCGATGCAGATTGCGCCAGCGGCGGCCGCCGAGGCGGCGGACCATGGCGTTGGTCGAGGTCGCGGCCAGTGGGATCAACAGCACGAAGCTCACGAAGCCGACGGTGATGAACGGGCGCTTAATGATGTCTTTGAAAATTTCGTCCCAATCGAATTGTTGATCGAGCACGGTGTACGACGCGATGTGCAGCGTCGCGTAAAAGAACGCGTACAAGCCGAGCATGCGGCGTAGCCGTGCGAGTTCGTGCCAACCGGTCAGTCGTCGTAACGGTGTTATCGCAAGCGTGATCAGCAAGAAGCGCAGCGCCCAGTCACCGAGATAACGGTTGATGGTCTCGATGGGATTCGCGCCAAGCGCATCGACGTCCGCGATCGCGCTATGCAGCAGCAGCGCCAGCGGTATGAGACTGGCGATAAACAGCGCCGGCTTGACGTACCGGAACAGCCGCTCGCGCACGAGCATCGTCAGAAAAACTTACGCAGGTCCATGCCGCTATAGAGCGACGCCACCTGCTCGGCGTAGCCGTTGAACGGCAGCGTCTTGCGCTTGGGCGCGAACAGCCCGCCCTCGCCGATGCGGCGTTCGTATGCCTGGCTCCAGCGCGGATGGTCGACCTCGGGATTGACGTTGGCGTAGAAGCCGTATTCGTTCGGGCTCGCTTTGTTCCAGGTCGTGCGCGGTTCGCGCTCGACGAAGCGAATTTTGACGATCGACTTCACGCTCTTGAAACCGTACTTCCACGGCACGACCAGGCGCAGCGGCGCGCCGTTTTGATTCGGCAGCACCTCGCCGTAGAGCCCGACGGCGAGGATCGTCAGCGGGTGCATCGCCTCGTCCATGCGCAGCCCCTCGATATACGGCCACTCCAGACCCGCACCGAAGAGGCCTGGGCGTTGCCCCGGCATCTGTTTCGGATCGTGCAAAGTGATGAGCTCGACATACTTCGCGCGCGAGGTCGGTTGCAGGCGCTTGATGATGTCGCCGAGCGGAATACCGATCCACGGCACCACCATCGACCACGCCTCGACACAACGCAGCCGGTAGATGCGCTCCTCCAGCGCATGCGGCTTCAACAAATCTTCGAGCGCATGCACCGCCGGCCGCCGCACCTCGCCTTCGATCGCGACGCTCCATGGGCGCGTCCTGAGCGAGCCCGCGTGCTTCGCCGGATCGCGTTTGCCGGTGCCGAACTCGTAGAAGTTGTTATAGCCTGTGACATCGTCGAGCGGCGTCAGCGGCTCGGTGGTGGTAACGAGACGCTTGCTCGTCGCCAGCTTCTCACCCGCCGCCGCGGCGAACGGGCCACCGCCTGCGACGACGCACGCACCCGCCAACGCCTGGCGCAGAAATTCCCGCCGACGATTGTAGTCGCGCGGCGAGGTGATCTCGGAGGGGCGAATGTCGGACGGACGTTTTATTAACATGGTCGGCGCTTAGGTTTCAGAATCGGACCCAAAGCCCGCAAAAGAGTTGCGGACGGCGGAAAATAAAAGGCCCGCTGCGTGGTGCGCAGCGGGCCCTGGCCATCGCTGACTGACTTAGCCCCGAACCGCTTGCAGCGCAGCGATGCGCTCTTCCAGCGGCGGGTGCGACATGAACAGCTTGCGCAGCCCCTTGCCGATGCCGCCGTTAATGCCGAACGCGGCCATTTGGTTCGGCAACTGCGACGGCTCGTGCGCCCGGCGCAGGCGCTCCAGCGCCGCGATCATCTTTTCGCGTCCGGCGAGACGCGCGCCGCCGGCGTCGGCGCGGAACTCGCGATAGCGGCTGAACCACATCACGATCATGCTGGCGAGGATGGCGAGCAACAGTTCGGCGACGATCGTCGTCACCCAATATGCCGGGCCATAGCCCTCCTCGTTCTTAAACACCACGCGATCGACGACGTGACCGATGATGCGCGCGATGAACACGACGAAGGTATTGACCACCCCTTGGATCAGCGCCAGCGTCACCATGTCGCCGTTGGCGACGTGGCTCACCTCGTGACCGAGCACGGCCTCCGCTTCTTCCTGGCTCATGGAATTGAGCAGGCCGGTGCTGACCGCGACCAGCGCCTTGTTCTTGTTCATGCCGGTGGCGAAGGCGTTGATGTCGGGCGAGTCGTACACCGCGACTTCCGGCATGCCGATACCGGCGGCGCGCGCCTGGCGGCGCACTGTCTCAACCAGCCAGGCCTCGGTTTGATTGCGCGGCTGCTCGATAACCTGCGCCCCTGTCATGCGCTTGGCCATGAACTTTGACAACGCCAAGGAAATAAACGAGCCGCCGAAACCGATGACCGCCGCCATAATCAGAAGCGCGGTAAGATTGAGCGCGCCCCCAGACTCGGCCAACATCCGATCGACCCCGAGCACACGCAGGGTGATGCTGAGGACGAGCAAGATGGCGATATTGGTCGCCACGAACAGCAAAACGCGCTTCATAAAACAATGTCTCCGTGGTTTTGTGCAGCCTTTAGATTGGGGCCGCAACCGTCAAGTTCAACTTATCTCTGGGAGTAGGCGCCCCAGACCGCGCCCTTACGCCGGTCGGCCCCGATTCCGCGCTTGCGCCGGTCCGCTTTCTGCGGCTCCCAGCGCACCTCGGCGCGGCGATCCCCGCTCTTGCGGCGTTCGGCGCGGCGACGATCGACGATAGGACGCGCCGGGTTGCCTGATTCCGACCGCATAGGTGCCCCCAAATCGTTGTGATCCAGTATAAGCTAACATGAAAGATGGCCGCACGACATCGACCCGACACGGCGAACGCCCATGCTATGATGGCCCGCTCCCCTGGACCATGACGCTCAACCGCAACCACTTCATCGCGGCACCGCAGCGCGAGGCGCTAGTGTCGCTGACCGCGCTCTACTTCATCGAGGAGCATCAATTGCTCACGCGCACGCAGCTCGAAGACGCCAAGAAGAGCCTGCAAGCGCTGTTCCTGCGCACCAGCGGCGAGGAAACCACCCTGCGCCAGCTGATCGAGGTGCTGAAAAGCACGCGCAACATCCACCGCTCGTTCACCAGCATCGCCGGCATCATCGGCGGCGTAAGCAAGTGCGCCACCACTGTCGCCGAGCGCATCGCCGCGCTGCGCGCGGACATCGAGCGCCTGACGCCGACCGCCGAAGAGCACGGCGACTTCGTCGATCCCTTCCTCAGTTTTTCGCAGCAGTTCCAGGTGCTGACCGAGACCTTCGCCGATGGCCTGCGCCAGATGCTGCAACTGAAAGAAGACGAGGCGCGGGCGCATTCGGTATACCGCATCGCGCTCGAGGCGCGCACGCAGTTACGGCAACGACTGTCCGGCGCGCTCGGCGCCGAAACCGGCGGCGAGGTTGAGACTCGCATCCGTGACGAGATCGTCCAGTCGTTCGATTACGGCGCGGCCGAGGCCAATCTCAAGGAGGCGACGCGTGAGGCGCGGCGCAAAGAGCGCGAGGTGCGCGATACGTTGAAGGACATCCGCGCCATGTGCCGCATGGCGATGAACCCGGCCATGCGCGAGCAACCGGAACCGGCGCGCGCCGGGCACGACGATATCTTCGCCCGCTTCAGCGAAGCGCTGCCGAAACATCCGCGGCTGGAGGCGATCCGCGATCCGGTGCGCGAACTGTTCAAGCTGTATCAACACGCATACGGGATGTTCGCGCTCGATTTCACCAAGCTCAATCAGGCGATCGAGACCATGCAGCACAACGCCGAGGCGTACTTCGAGGCCAAGGACGAGGACCGCGACATCCAGGCGAAACACGAGCGGCTGCGCCGCATCGAGGGGCTGATCCCGTTCCTCGAATACGGCGCGCGACTGACGCACGAGGAGGAGGCTGACACCTATTACAAGTTCTCGCGCCACCTCTCCGGCGCGATCTCGCACCGCAAGACGCCGTGGCTGCATATCGCGGAGGATTTGCTGCGCGCCAAGATTCAGGCCGAGGCGGAGCTGAGCACCCGGTTGTAGCGTAACTCACACCGCGCGCTACGGTGCGGGCCGTTCGTACTTCTTGATCAATATGCCTTCGTCGCCGCAGCAGGAGCCGGCGCATTTTTTCACCGCGTGCAACGAGGCGGGGTCGGTCGCAAAGTAGGTCGCGACCGGCAGATTACTCTGCGCGCAGTCGCAGCCTTTGTCATCGTAGACATATACATTCGTCAACCCCGCCGCGCGCGCCGCGTCGTGCGCCCGCCACAATGTTTCCGGCGGGGTGGGCGGCACATGCGCTAATTTGTACGCCGGAAAGAAACGCGTGAGGTGCCATGGGCTGTCCGCACCCAGGTGATCGCGGATCCACACCGCGGTGGCGCGCAGCATCTCGATGTCGTCGTTCTTGCCCGGAATAACATTGGTGCGCGTCTCGACGTGAATGCCCAAACGTTGCGCCTGCTCAATGGCCGTCAATATCTGCTCGACCCGCGCCGCCTGACAGATGTCTTTATAGAACGCATCGTCGAGACTTTTGATATCGGAGCACAATACGTCGACGTACGGCGCCATCTCGCGCAGTGCTTCTTCCGTCACGAAGCTGTTGCTGACATACACCGTGTACAGACCTGCCGCGCGGGCGACGATCGAGACGTCGATCACGTATTCGAGCCACACCGCCGGCTCCGAGTAGGTGAAGGCGATGCCGTCGACGCCGTGGCGCTGCGCCGCCGCCACCAGTTCTTCCGGTGTCACGTACGCCGCGCGCGACTCGCCGCGCGCCAGGTCGTCGAGCGCGGTGACGCCCCACGAGATCTCCAGGTTGTGGCATCCACCGCAACGGAAACTGCAACCGTAGCTGCCGACCGACATCACGCGCGTGCCCGGCCGGTAGTGCCGCACCGGCTTGGCTTCGATCGGTCCGACATCGATCGCCGACAGCACCCCGTAGGAGAGGTTGTACAGCGTGCCGTGCCGATTGACGTGCGCCTGGCAGAAGCCGCGCCCGCCGTGCTTGATGCCGCAGCGCCACAGGCACAGATTGCAGCGGGTCTTGCCGTCGGCACGCCGTTCTTGCAGGCGCGTCGGCACCAATTGGTATTGCTGCGGGGCGGATTTCGAAACCGGCATTGTCAGTGACTCACGGCGCTGCAACGCCAGCAGATCTCAAACGCCGACGGATTGCTTTCACCACAGGCGGGGCAGATCCAGGCGGCGGCGTCGTTGCCGGCATGTTCGTATTCGTCGATCAGCGCGCGGGCGCGCGCCACGTCGCGATCGTGCTCGACCCACAGCTCGGGGTACGCGTGCGTGAATGGAATCTCGCCCATGGCGCCGTGCGCGTGCTCGTTGAACACGCGCGCGGCGATACCCGCCTGCTGCAGGCGGTGCAGCAACAGATACGCCTCGGTCAAGCTCGCCGCGGCATAGACCCGTTGCATGGCAACAACGACCGCGTCAGCCCTCATCCAAGCGGAATCCGACGCGCAATCGAACCTGGAAGTGCGCCACCCGCCCCTTATCGATATGACCGCGCGTTTCCATCACCTCGAACCAGTCGAGATGCCGCAGCGTCTTGTCGGCGCGGGCGATGGCATTACGGATGGCGTCGTCGCTGCTTTGGGTCGAGGAACCGACCAACTCGACCATCTTGTATACGTGCTCGCTCATCGGGGGCTCCTGGTGGTCTACCAGGGTCATTGTTCCATCTTGGCGCGTGCAGAGCCATAGGAACTCGCAACCAATTCGCGCGCAGCGCAACGCGCGCGATTTGCGCCCGCAGGCGGCATGGCGAGCAAAAGTACTTGCCCACTAAGCCAAACAGGGCTATTTATAACGAGTCCGGCTAGCAGCCGGCACACCGCCGGCGCGCAACGCATGGGAGCGATGTGAGAAAGCGCATAGATGTACACCTGCTGCGAATCGGCATGTATGTGGCCGAGCTGGACCGGCCGTGGCTCGGCACGCCGTTTTTGTTTCAAGGCTTCGAGATCCGCAGCCAGGATGAGATCGAGGAGCTGCGCCGTTTTTGCAAAACCGTTTTCATCACCGTCCCGGATGAAAATCTGAACCCAGCGGGCGCCGCCAAATCGCCGCCGCCGGCGTCGCGACCGGTGTTGAGCGACGCCGAGCAGCGCATCGAACGCGACGTACTCAAGATCATCAACCAGCCGCGCGCCGAACCGGTCTATCGGGATGTCACCACGCTCGAGCAGGAGATCGGCGAGATCAAAGCGGCGCACGCCGAGGCGCGCGCGCTGGTGCTCACCGCCTATGACGACGCGCGCCTCGGGCGCATCCTCGACACCAACGGCGCGCGCCGCGCCGTACAAACCATGGTCGACAGCGTGCTGCGCAACCCCGATGCGCTCACCTGCTTCACGCTGCTTAAAAAGAAAGACGAGTACACCGCGCTGCATAGCCTGCGCGTCAGCATCCTCGCGCTGACATTCGGCCGGCATCTCGGCCTCGACACCGAGCAACTGCAAGTCCTCGGCATGGGCGCGCTGCTGCATGACATCGGCAAAGTCAAGGTGCCGAACGATATCCTCAACAAGCCCGGCCGGCTCGACGAGCGCGAATACGCCATCATGCGCACACACGTGCCGCATGGTGTGGAGATCTTGAGCAATACCCCCGGCATCCCGCGCACCGCGCTCGAGGTGGCGCGCTGCCACCACGAGCGCTACAACGGCAGCGGCTATATCGAAGGCCTGCAGGGCGAGGATATCGGTTTCTTCGGCATGATCGGCGGCATCGTCGACTGCTACGACGCCATCACCAGCGATCGCGCCTACCATGCCGGCATACCGTCGCATGCGGCATTGAAAAAAATGTACGAATGGCGCAGCCGCGACTTCCACCCGAATCTGGTGGAACAGTTCATTCAGTGCATCGGCATCTATCCGATCGGCAGCGTGGTCGAATTGAACACCGGCGAGATCGGCGTGGTGGTGACAATGAATCGCGTGCGCCGCCTGAAGCCGCGGGTCACGCTCGTGCTGCGCGCCAACTGCACGCCGCTGCCGGCGCCGCTGACGATCGACCTGATGCACCACAAGACCGCCGACGGCCGCGCGTGCGAAATCGAGCGCGTGTTGGAGGCCGGCGCCTACGGTATCGACCCGGTGATGTACTTACCGGTACACCCACCGACGACGATCCCGCCGCTGCAAACGCTGCGCAACCGTTGAGATTTTTAGCCGGTAAGATGCAGGCCGTCGAGCACGTACTGCACCGCCAGCGCCGCCAGGATCACGCCGAGCAAGCGGCTGACGACGTTGGCGCCGGTCTCGCCCATGAGCTTCATGATGCGATCGGCCATCAATAGCGCCACGAGCGTCGCCGCCAACACCACCAGCACCACCAGCAACACGATACCGAGCATGCGCACGTCGTCCGCGTGGCGGCCGGACATGAGCAACACCGTCGTCAGCGCGCCGGGCCCGGAGATGAGCGGGAACGCGAGCGGAAACACCGAGATGTCTTGCCGATGCTGCGCCTCGCGCTGCTCGCGCTCGGTGGTGGAGCGCAACCCCGAGTGGCGCGCGAACACCATGTCCACCGCGAGCAGAAACAGCAGCGCCCCGCCCGCGATCTGAAACGCCGGCATGCCGATGCTGAGCGCGCGCAACAGATCGCTGCCGAACATGACGAACGTCACCAGAATCACCGCCGCGATCAGCGTCCCGCGCAGCGCCATGCGCCGGCGAAACGCGCGGTCGGCTCCCGGGGTGATAGCGCCAAACATGGGCGCGAGCCCGATGGGATCGACCACCACCAGCAGGATCACAAGCGAATCGAGAAAGTGTTCGAGCATCGCGCGCCACTTTACCGACTCGCACCAACGGCGCAAGTGACCGCGCCACGGCCATCCCGCGCCGACCGTTACGTTGCAAACAAATCGAGCTGGTCGCCCGCCGCCGGCGGCACCCGAAACCGCGCGGTGGTCAGCTCGCGCCGCTCGCGGTTGAGCCCCAGGCGTTTGCACTGCAACGCGAAGCGCTTGCCGATGAGCGACGCGTACTCGCCCTCGCCAACCATGCGCGAACCGAAGCGCGGGTCATTGTCGCGCCCGCCGCGCGCCTCGCGCAGGCGCGCCAGTACGTGCTCCTTGGCGAGCGGGGTATGCAGGTCCAGCCACTCTTTGAACAAATCCTTAATCTCGTGCGGCAATCGCAATAGCACGTAGCCCGCCTCGCGTGCGCCCGCCGTGTAAGCAGCGGCGAGAATCGCCTCGATCTCGCCATCGGTCAGCACCGGAATGACCGGCGCCACCATCACCCCGACCGGGACGCCGGCGTCGGCCAGGCGCTTGATCGTCTCGATACGCCGCGTCGGCGCCGTCGCGCGCGGTTCGAGCTTGCGCGCGAGCTCGTGCTTGAGCGTGGTGATCGTTACGAACGCCTGCGCCAGACCCTTCGCCGCCATCGGCGCGAGGAGATCGAGGTCGCGCTCGATCAGCGACGACTTGGTGATAAGCGACACCGGATGCTCGAATTCCGCCAGTACCTCGAGCACGCGGCGCGTGATCTGCAAGCGTCGCTCAATCGGCTGGTACGCGTCGGTATTCACACCGAGCGCCAACACCCGCGGCCGATACTGCGGCCGGCTCAATTCCGCGCGCAATAGGGCGGGCGCGTCGTGCTTGGCATAGAGTCGGGTCTCGAAGTCGAGCCCGGGCGATAATCCTAAGTACGCGTGCGACGGCCGCGCGTAGCAGTAAATGCAACCGTGTTCGCAACCGCGGTAGGGATTGAGCGATTGATCGAAGCCGACGTCGGGCGACTCGTTGTGGGTGATGACGCTGCGCGCGGTGTCCGCGCTGACCGTAGTCTTTAGCGGCGGCAGCGGTTCGTCGAGCGCGCCCCAACCGTCGTCGACCGCCTCGTGGCGGTAGGGCTCGAAGCGGCCGTCGTCGCGGCTGGCGGCGCCGCGTCCCTTGCGCGCGAGCCGCGCGCCGCCGCCCTCCCCGGTACCGCACGGGCGGAATGGCGTAGAGACCTTCGGCGGGCGATCGGTAGGCATCACGGCGAGCGGGCGCGTAAAAATGTTTTGTAAAATGGCGCACCGTCGATTGCAATACCGACCATGCCCGGTTTTTCGCTATGGATGATGCCGCCGCCCGCGATCGGCGACCGGTTTCGCGCCCTTATTGCGGAACTTAGCCGCCGCAGTGGCACACCGGCATTCGAACCGCATTTGACACTCGCCGG
>JBKHXU010000059.1:0-5800 GCA_046565865.1 Gammaproteobacteria bacterium
AATAAGGCGGGATGGGTGGGGCCCAAGCCCCGTTGCAGCGAGCACTACGGGAGTAACCCAATGGTAAGCAGATCTAGCAGGAAACTTGTGATCGCGACGGGACTGTGTGCCCTGTACGCGATGCCGGCGATGGCAGCGGACTTGGTGTTCACGGCACCGCCGCGCGGGGCCGAGGAGAACGAGTCGGATGTGTACCAACCGATCGCGGAGTACCTGTCAGCGGCCATCGGTAAAAAGATCGTCTATGAGCATTCCGACAACTGGCTGACCTATCAGTACAAGATGCAGAAGGGCAGCTACGACCTCGTCTTCGACGGGCCGCACTTTCTGTCCTGGCGCATGATCAAGCTGAACCACGAGCCGTTGGTTAAATTTCCCGGCAAGCTCGCGTTCGTGGTAATCGCGCGCAAGGACAACGACCGCATCAACGAGGTCAAGGATCTGGCGGGCCGCACGGTGTGCGGAATGGCCCCGCCCAATCTCGCCACGCTTACCATGTACTCGCTGTTCGAGAACCCGGCGCGCCAGCCGCTAATCGTCGAGGTGCAAACCTTCAAGCAGGCCTACCAAGACGTGCTGGCGAAGAAGTGTGTCGCCGCGGCGCTGCGCGACGCCGCGTTCAACAAGCTCGACAAGGACAAGAACGCCGCGAAGGTACTGTTCCACAGCAAGGGCGTGCCGAACCAGGCGTTCTCGGCCGGCCCGCGCTTCACGGCCGAGGACAAGGCCAAGATGGTTAAGGCGCTGCTCGCACCCGAGGCCAAGGTGAAGCTCGCGAAGTTCCTCGAGCAATTCAACATGAAGGACAAGGAGCTTTTGGCGGCGAGTCGCGCCGAATTCGAAGGCATCGCGGTGCTGCTGAAAGACACCTATGGCTTTGACGTTACGCAGACCAGCGCGATCGAAACCAAGGTCGTCACCAAGACGGACAAGTAATCGAGCGATTGAACCGGGTGCCGGGCCATCCGGGGGATCACTCTTCTAGACTGCCGAACTCAGCGATCACCGGCGCGTGGTCCGACGGCCGCTCCAGGGCGCGCGGCGCGGTATCAATGGTGCAGGCGCCGCAGCGCTCCGCCAGCGGCGCACTGCAAAAGATGTGATCGATGCGCAAACCGAGGTTGCGTCGGAACGCGCCCTTCCGATAATCCCACCAACTGAAGCTCCCGGCCGGCTGCACGAACTTCCGAAACACGTCGACTAGCCCGACATCCATCAGGGCGCGCAACGCCGCGCGTTCGGGCGCGCTGAATAGCACCTGGTTTTGCCACAACCGCGGGTCGTGCACGTCCCGTTCCTCGGGCGCCACGTTGAAATCGCCGACCACGGCCAGCAGCGGAAAGCGCTTGAGCTCCTGAACCAGATGCGCGCGCAGGGCGGCGAGCCATTCCAGTTTGTATGCGTACTTCGGTGAGGTGACCGCTTCACCGTTCGGGACGTATACGCTAATAACGCGCACGCCGCTGACTGTCGCCGCAACGTAGCGCTTTTGGCCACCGTCGAGGCCCGGTGCTTCGGTGCTCGCCTCCCCGAGCGGTGCGCGCGAGAGGATCGCCACGCCGTTATAGCTTTTCTGCCCGGAATGCAGCACGTGATAACCCGCTTCCCGCAAACTTTCGACCGGGCACTCTTCGTCGGTAACTTTGGTTTCTTGCAGGCACAGCACATCCGGCTGCACGCGCGCCAGCCAGTCACAAACGTGCGGCAGCCGCACGCGCAGCGAATTGACGTTCCAGGTAGCGAGTTTCACCGCCGCACGGCGGCACTATGGGGTAGGCGTCTGCTCGGCGCCCGGCGACTCGGCGCTCGTGGGACGTTCATAGCCGGCCTGATCGAGCTCCCCCTCGAGCAGCGACTCGAGATAGCCGCGCATGACCTTGGTTCCCACCATGATCGTCGGCACGGCCAAACCACCTGCCTGCTTGATCAATTCGTCCTGCAACTTGCGGTCGCCTTCAACGTTCTTTTCCGTGAACGGCACGCCGCGCCCCTTGAGATATGCACGCGCCGAGTCGCAAGAACTGCACTTCGGCGCACTGTACAGCGTCACGGGAAATTTAGCGGCGGCATCGTTATCCGCCGCCGGCTTCTCGCCGTCGAGCCGCACCGATTTCTCCTCGACCCGGCCGCCCGCCTCGTCCGCGGGCGGTTTGTCGTGGTACGACACGCGCCCGTCCTTGTCGACCCACTTGTAGAGCTTCTGTCCATGGGCGGCGGGCAGCAGCGCCAATACCAAGCACAACGATAGCCAAATACGCGCGGTCATCGATCAGATCCTCAAATACATTCCACCCATGCGCCGGCGGATGGACTCCCGCACCCATACCATGCCGGCGATAAAACCTATCCCAAGCATAGCAAAGCCGGCCGCGAACCATGCGAACAGCGAACCGTGGCTGACCGAGGCCTCTGCCGGCCGCCGCTCGATTGGAGTGCGCCGGGCCTCCGCCAAGGCCGCGCGCGTTTGTTCCAACTCTGCCTGCGCCTGTGCCAGCTTTTTCGTCGCTTGACCAAGCTCCGCTTCGAGTTGCGCGAGCTTCGGGCCGGCATCGACCTTGGCCGCTGCGCGCGCGGCCTCCGCGCGCAGGCGCGTGATCTCGCCTTCGAGCTCGGCCACGCGTGCGCGGACCGGGGCCTGCGCGCTGAGATAGCGCTCCTCGGCCCAACCCTCGACGCCATCGGCACCGCGCACGCGCACCCGTGTCCCGTGGCGCTCGAGCACCTCGAGCGCGGTGCCGGTCTCGACGGATTTCACGATGGTGGCGCTGTCGGTAATGTCGCTGCGCAGCCCGATGACGAGGCGGTCGCTCACGTACAGCGTCTCGGCCGAAGACGCCATCGGCCATGCCGCGAGCGCGGCCAGGAGTGCGCGCCGGATCAAGCGGCGAGTCCCGATTGCCGGAGCAGCGGCTCGATCCGCGGTTCGCGCCCGCGGAACTTTACGAACAGCTCCATCGGTTCGCGCACGCCGCCCTGCTCCAAAATGTTTTGCATGAATTCGCGGCCGGTGCGGCGATCGAACACGCCGTTCTCCTCGAACTTGCTGAAGGCATCGGCCGACAGCACTTCGGCCCACTTGTAGCTGTAGTAACCCGCGGCGTAGCCGCCAGCGAAGATGTGGGTGAAGCTCGTCTGGAACCGATTGAACGCGGGCGGCGTGATCACCGCCACCTCGGCGCGTACTTCGTCCAACACTTGCTGCACGGTTTTGGCGCCCTTCGGATCAAAATCGCTGTGCAGGCGCATATCGAACAGCGAGAACTCGAGCTGGCGCACGAACTGCATGCCCGACTGAAAATTTTTGGCCGCGATCATTTTTTTATAGAGCGTCTCGGGCAACGGCTCGTTGGTCTCGTGGTGACCGCTCAACAGCATTAGCGCCTCGCGTTCCCAGCACCAGTTTTCCATGAACTGGCTCGGCAGCTCGACGGCGTCCCAGGCGACGCCGTTGATGCCGGCGACGCCGAGGTAATCGACCTTGGTCAGCATGTGATGCAGCCCGTGGCCGAACTCGTGGAATAACGTGTTGACCTCGTCGTGGGTAAACAGCGCCGGCTTGCCCGCGACCGGCGGCGCGAAGTTGCACACGAGATACGCCACCGGCACCTGCACGCCGTCGTCGCGCCGGCGGCGATTGATGCATTCGTCCATCCACGCACCACCGCGTTTGTTGGCGCGGGCGTAAAGGTCGGTATAAAAGCGCCCGCGCACCTCGCCCGATTCGTCGCGGATTTCGTAGAAGCGCACGTCCGGGTGCCAGGTCTCGACACCCTCGACGCGGCGGATGTCGAGCCCGTACAGGCGCTTCACCACCTCGAACATGCCGGGCACAACGCGCGTCTCGGGAAAGTACGGACGCACGTCTTCCTGCGAAAACGCGTAGCGATGTGCCTGGAGCTTTTCCGAGTAATAGCCGATATCCCACGGCTCGAGCTCGGCGACACCGTGCTCGGTGCGCGCGTACTCTTTGAGCTCGGCGAGGTCGCGCTGCGCCGCGGGGCGCGATTGCTTGGCGAGTTCATGCAGGAACTCCATCACCTGCGGCACGCTCTTGGCCATGCGCGTCTGCAACGCGTACTCGGCGTAGTTGGCGAAGCCGAGCAGGCGCGCGGCCTCGGTGCGCAGTTCCAGGATGCGGTTGATGAGCGGGCCGTTGTCGAACCGGCCGGCGTTCGGGCCCTGATCGCTCGCGCGCGTGACATACGCCTCGTACATCTGGCGCCGCAGCGCGCGGTTGTCGGCGTAGGTCATGAACGCGATGTAGGACGGTGCTTCGAGACTGAAGAGATAGCCCGGCTTGCCGGCGGCCTGCGCCGCCTGGCGCGCGAGCGCGAGCGCCGTCGGCGGCACGCCGGCGACATCGGCCTCGTCGGTGAGATGCAGCGACCACGCCTGGGTCGCGTCGAGCACGTTCTCGGAAAAGCGGCTGCCGAGTACCGACAGCTCCATCTGGATTTCTTTGAAGCGCGCCTTTTCCTGCACCGGCAGTTCCGCGCCGGCCAGGCGAAAATCGCGCAACGCGTTCTGGATGATCTTCTGCTGCGCCGGCGCGAGCTTGGCGAAATCGGCGCGCGCGGCGATTGCCTTGTACGCGGCGTAGAGGCGCTCGTCCTGCGCCAGCTCGGTGCCGTAGTCGGTGAGCTTGGGCACGCCTTCGTTATATACCGTGCGCAGCGCGTCGCTGTTCACCACCGCGTTCAGGTGCGATACCGGCGACCAGACGCGCGACAGCCGCTCCTGCATGTCCTCCAGCGGGCCGGCGAGGTTTTCCCACGTATAGTTCGCGGTCGCGCTCAATAATTGCTCCCGCCGCGCGCGGTTTTCCGCCAGAATACGGTCCAGCGCGGGCAGCACGTGCTCGGGACGGATGTGCGCGAAGCGCGGAAGGCCGGTGACATCAAGCAAAGGATTGGAGGCGTTGGATTCCATGGCCAATATCGAACGAGTGTGCAGTCGATGGTAACTCTAACACGCCCGCAACAAGCGATGCACAGCACACACCCCTACGACGCCCTCACGCCGGATGTGATCCTCGCCGCCGTTGAACAACTCGGCGTGCACTGCACCGGCGCGCTTACCGCGCTCAACAGCTACGAAAACCGCGTGTACCGCGTGGACACCGAGGAGCACGGCCCGTGGGTCGCAAAGTTTTATCGGCCGGCGCGCTGGACCGATGTCGCGATCTTCGAGGAGCACGCGTTCGCGCAGCGCCTGGTCGAGCACGAGATCCCGGCCGTGGCGCCGCTGGTACACGCGGGGCGCACGCTGCACCGCTATGACGGTTTTCGCTTCGCGGTGTTTCCGTGGCAACCGGGGCGGGCGCCGGAGCTGTCGCGGCCCGACGAGTTCACGCTGCTTGGGCGCTACATCGCGCGCATGCATCGAGTGAGCCGCACCGAGCCGTTCGAGCATCGACTGCGGTTGAGCGTCGCCGAATACGGCACGCGTTCGGTCGCGCTGCTGCTCGAAGGCGAGTACATCCCGCCCGACCTACGCGTCGCGTTTCGCGCGATCAGCGAGTAGGTGCTGGCGCAGGTGACGCAGGCGTTCGAGGTCACGCGCGACGTCGCGTGGCTGCCGATCCACGGCGATTTTCATCTGGGTAATATCTTGTGGAGCGCGCGCGGACCGCATCTCGTCGACTTCGACGATTGTTTGATGGGCCCCGCAGTACAGGACATCTGGATGGCGCTCTCCGGCGAACGCGAAGAGATGGAACCGCAACTCGCGGCGCTCTTGAGCGGCTACACCGAGTTCGCCGAGTTCGATCCGCTCGAGCTGCGCCTGATCGAACCGCTGC
>JBKHXU010000060.1:0-1717 GCA_046565865.1 Gammaproteobacteria bacterium
CGCGTTTCGCGCCGTCGAAGACCCGGCGCGCGAGAAATTTTATTGCCTGTCGATGTTTCCGTATCCCTCGGGCAAGCTGCACATGGGGCACGTGCGCAACTACACCATCGGCGACGTGATCGCGCGCTATCAGCGCATGCAGGGACGCAACGTGTTGCAGCCGATGGGTTGGGACGCCTTCGGCCTGCCGGCGGAGAACGCGGCGATGGCGAACGGCGTGCCGCCGGCCAAATGGACGTACGACAACATCGCCTACATGCGCAAGCAGCTGAAGTCGCTCGGCTTCGCCATCGACTGGGAGCGCGAGCTCGCCACCTGCGACCCGCGCTACTACAAATGGAATCAGTGGCTGTTCCTGCGCATGCTGGAGCAGGGCCTCGCGTACAAAAAAACCGGTACCGTCAATTGGGACCCGATCGATCAAACCGTGCTCGCCAATGAGCAGGTGATCGACGGCCGCGGCTGGCGCACGGGTGCGGTGGTCGAGAAACGCGAGATTCCGATGTATTACCTGCGGATCACTGCGTACGCCGAGCAGTTGCTCGCGGATTTGAATCTCTTGAACGAATGGCCCGAGCGCGTGAAGACGATGCAGGCCAACTGGATCGGCAAGAGCGTCGGCGTGCGCTTCGCGTTCCCGTATCGTATCGATGGGCGCGACGAAAAGCTGTGGGTGTTCACCACCCGTGCCGACACGATCATGGGCGTCACGTTCTGTGCCGTCGCCGCCGAGCATCCGCTCGCGACCTATGCGGCAAAGTCGAATCCCAGGCTCGCCGCCTTCATCGACGAGTGCAAGCGCGGGTCGGTGATGGAGGCCGATCTCGCCACGATCGAGAAGAAGGGCATGCCGACCGGTCTCACCGTGACCCACCCGCTGACGGGCGCGGCGATTCCGGTGTGGGTCGGCAACTACGTGCTCATGGGCTACGGCGAGGGCGCGGTGATGGCGGTGCCGGCACACGACCAGCGCGATTTCGAGTTCGCGCAGAAGTACGGTCTGCCGATCAAACCGGTGATCAAGCCGAAAGACAGCGAGCTGACGCAGCCGCTCGCGGCCGCTTACGTCGATTACGGCGTGTGTTTCAACTCCGGCAAGTACGACGGCCTCGATTATCCGTCCGCGATCGACGCCATCGCCGCCGATCTCAAACTAAAGGGCCTCGGCGACAAGCAGGTCATGTTCCGCCTGCGCGACTGGGGCATCTCGCGCCAGCGCTATTGGGGCTGCCCCATACCTATTATCCATTGCCCAACGTGCGGCGACGTGCCGGTCCCGGACGAGCAGTTGCCGGTAAAATTACCCGAGGACTGCGTGCCGGACGGCAGCGGCAACCCACTCAACAAGCGCGACGACTTCATCAAGACCACGTGTCCCAAATGCGGCGCCGCCGCGCGGCGCGAGACCGACACGATGGATACGTTCGTCGACTCGTCCTGGTACTACGCGCGCTTCTGCGCCGCGGACAACGCCACGCAGATGGTCGACGAGCGCGTGCGCTACTGGATGCCGGTCGATCAGTACATCGGCGGCATCGAGCACGCGATTCTGCATTTGCTCTACTCGCGCTTCTGGTCGAAGGTCATGCACGACGTGGGGCTGGTCGCGTACGAGGAGCCGTTCGCGCGCCTGCTGACGCAGGGCATGGTGTTGAACGAAATTTTTTATCGCAAACCCGCGAGCGGACGTATTCAGTATTTCAATCCGGCCGACGTC
>JBKHXU010000061.1:0-13948 GCA_046565865.1 Gammaproteobacteria bacterium
CGTCGAGCTGCGGGTTCTGTTGGATCAGCGAGCCGGTCTCGGCCGGCACACCGCCGCCGAGCGTGGGTCCGGTGTAGCCTGGGTCGTCGAGCGAGTACCACAGGTTGGAACCGAACGTGTAGGTCGCGGGCTGCGTGTTGGCGTCGACGTTCACCACTGCGCCGCGCCCGATGGTATTGAGCAGTACGATGTTGTTGATGAAGTAGCCGTTGGCACCGGGGCCAAGGGTCGTATTCTCCTCGAGAATGCGCGCCAGGTACGTGCCCGGCTCAACGATGGTGTTGTTGGCGAACACGCAGGTATCGCAACCGACGAACGCCACCGGCGCGCTGCCCGTGCGCTCGAAAATGTTGGCGATCATCTGTATCCGCGCCGCCTCGTGCGTGGTGTTGCTCGGCCGGTAGAACGTGGCACCGGTCGAGCCGCCGGCGTTGATCGAACGCTGCGCGATGTCGCTGAAGCGGTTGCCGTGGATCAGCACGTCGGCACTGCCGCCCTTGGTCTGCACGCCGTTGACCGGCAGATTGAAAAACCGATTGCCGCTGATCACGCCGTCGTGGCAACCGACCATATCGATCGCCTCGCCCCGATTGCAGCCGCTGAACGAACTGCCCTCGATGTAAAACCGGTCGACGCCCGATAGTTTCAAACAGTCGTTGTTGCCGCCGGTGCCGATGTCGCGGAACGTGACGTTGCGCAGGACGACGTACTCGGCCGGCGTGCTGTAGTCGCCGCCGTCGTCGATGTTGATGCCGTGCGGCGCGATGTTCTGCACGGTGATGCCATCGATCACCACATAACGCGGATCGATGAGATGCAACGCCTGGGCGCTGCGCCCGGTGTCGATGACCACCGCGCCGGTGCCGACCAATGCGATTGGCGCGGAAGCCGTCCCACGCAGATTGGAGTAGGTCCCGATCGCGCCGTACGTGCCGGCCGCGATGCGGATGCGCGTGCCCGCGGTCGCCTGCGCGATCGCGGCGCCAATCGTGGTATAGGGTCGGGCCGCACTGCCGTCGCCGCCGGGCGCGGCCGCGGCATCGACGTACAACTCGCGCGTGTAAGTCGCGCCGACATCGAACGCGGCGGGGAAACCGCTACCAGGATTCGCCGCGGGCGGCGCGCTTGGAATCGTGGACGGTGGATTACCGCCGGCCGGCGGCTCGGATCCGCCACCGCCGCAGCCGGCGCTCAAAAGAACCAACGCGCTTACCGCAAGCAGCCATCGCTTGCTCATAGACGCCTCCCGAGGCAATCCTCTTCTTTGCGCCAGTATGTACCCTGCCGCCTCATAGGTGCTTCCATTCGCCACCCAAACCTCGCCGATTGTCGTACACGGCGCATTCAAGGTCGTTGTTCATGCCGCCGGCCTAGGCCACGTACATTTGCGGCGATCGCGAACCGCACACAATTGAGCTGTCGTGCACCGCCCAGCGCCGTAGGTGTTTCGTCCGTCGGGATGTGTTCGGCGCGACGCGAAAGTCGTTGACGCCGTAACGAGGCCGACACTATGGTGCGTTCGCGATTCGCGGCGTTCGTTAGCCGTTGCGATCGCCAGGAACGCTAACAACTAATCCACAAGGAGCTCGCCGTATGTATCTACACACCCGCTTACTATTAGCCTTCACCCTGCTCGCCGGACTACTCGGCCCGGCTTACGCCGAGACCAAGATCGCGCTGTTGCCGCGACTGCCGGAGGCGCAGATGAAGAAGATGTTCGAACCGCTGGCGCAGTACCTGGAGCAAAAAACCGGCGACAAGGTGACGCTGATCGTGCCCGCCGACTTTGCCGCCTTTAAACAGACGGTCGCGAGCGGCCAAGTCGACTACGCGTTTTCCAATCCGCTCGTATACGTGCAGCTAAAGAAGGAAGGCGTCGCCGGCGACGCGCTGGTGGTCGCGTCGGAGAAGGACAGCGGCACCGAATTCCGCGGCATCATCGTCGCGCGCAAGGACAGCCCGATCGCGCAGCTCGATCAGCTCAAGAACAAGAGGCTGGTATTTGTCGACCAGGACTCGGCTGGCGGCTACATCGTACAACTGCTGATGTTGCAGAAGGCGGGGCTTAAGAAGGATCGGGACTACACCATTCTGCCGTTTGCCAAGAAGCATTCCGCGGTGGTGAAGGCGGTGCTCGACGGCAAGGCCGACGCCGGCGGCATCCGTCAGGGCGATCTCGAGAAGATCAAGGACATCGACACGGGCAAGATCAAGACGATCGCCGTCAGCGAGCCGATCCCGAACTGGCCGTTGTATCCGACGAAGACGGCGAAGGGTGACGCAAGCAAGGTGCGTACGGCGCTGCTGGCGCTTGCGCCCGATAGCGGCCTCAGCCTCAAGATCGTCGGCGACGCCGGTTTGCGCGGCTTCGTAACCGCCACCGACCAACAATTCGAGTCGATGCGCGCTGCCGGCAAGGTCGCGGGCGCGTTCTAAATAAGTTTCTTAGCCGTAGGTACGCGCGTCGCGGCCATGTCGCGACGCGCGCCGTTCTTTAAGGTTTGTAAATTGCGCCGACCACGGCGCCAACCACGATGTATTCGGCGACGCCGCCGATAAACCAATAGACCGCCAATATCCCGGGAATGGGAAGCACCGCGTAGAACCCAAGACTGATGGACGCGGCCAGGAACACGCCAAGGTAGAAGCCGAAGCGCATCCCTTGTCCGATCCCGCCCTTGCCCACCTCGTAGCCCTTCGTGTAAACGAACGCGAACACCGGCGCCGCGATCGCATAGCTCAACCACATGAGCCACATCATGCGCATAATATCCGCCTCCGGCCGCCACACCGTCGCGGTTTGTTTGTACAGATCCGAGAGCAGGATGCCGTTAATGACGAACTCCAAGACACCGAGCGCGACGAACGCCGCCGCGCTTGCCATAAACCAACGTTTGATATTCATATTTCCTCCTATCGGTGTTGTCCGCGCATGATAGCGCATGCGGCCGCAAGCGCCGCAACGCCTCAGCGTGTTCCGCGCTGCAACAACCACCCGCCGCACTCGTCTGCCGGCGGCGGCCGGCTCACCATAGTTGTTCGCGCTTAGCCGGTTACCGTTGACGATATCCTGTTCCGCTTTTCGTCAGGTAATATGGCCGGCAACAACGACAACGCCGACAGGCTCTCAGGAGCAGCACCATGTCCGCCCTCATTTGCGGTTCGTTCGCGTACGACACCATCATGGTGTTCCGCGATCAGTTCAAACGCCACATCCTTCCGGATAAGGTTCACATCCTCAACGTATCGTTCCAGGTGCCGGAGATGCGCCGCGAGTACGGCGGCTGCGCCGGCAACATCGCGTACAACTTAAAGCTGCTCGGCGGATCGCCGCTACCGATGGCGACGGTGGGGCAGGATTTTGGACCGTATGCCGACTGGATGGATCGGTGCGGGGTTGAGCGTCGTCACGTGAAGGTGCTCGATGACGTCTATACGGCCCAGGCGTTCATCACCACGGATATGGACGACAATCAGATCACGGCGTTTCACCCCGGCGCCATGAATCGCTCGCACGAGGTGAGCGTACTCGACGCCAGCGAAATCAAGATAGGAATGGTCTCGCCGGACGGACGCGAGGGCATGCTGAAACACGCGGCCGAGTTCGCGCAGGCGGGCGTGCCGTTCGTGTTCGATCCCGGCCAAGGCATCGTGCTGTTCAGCGGCGCAGAGCTGCTCGATTTTGTCGCCAAGGCGACATGGGTGACGTTGAACGACTACGAGGCGCAACTGTTACGCGAGCGCACCGGCAAGTCGATCGAGGAACTGGCGCGCGGCGTGCGCGCCATCGTGGTGACGCTTGGCGGCAAGGGCTCGCACATTTATACCGAAGGACGGGTGGTCGACATCCCGATCGCTCCCGCTCGTACAATGGCGGACCCGACCGGCTGCGGCGACGCCTACCGCGCCGGACTGCTGCATGGACTCACCAGCGGATGGGACTGGGAGACGACGGGCCGCGTCGCGGCGTTGATGGGGGCGATCAAGATCGAGCAGCCGGGCACACAGAATCATCGCTTCACGCTGGACGAATTCAAATCGCGTTTCCGCGAAAGCTTCGGTTTCGTTTTTTAATCGAAGCCGTCGCGCGCACGGTGGCCTCGCCAGTGGAATAGGGTATCGTCATTCTTGACAGCCACCACATCTGGGGTCTAACCTGCGATTCAGACGCTATATATTGTGTTTAGTGTCGATACTAAATATATAAGGTGCCTAGGCGCCACCACCACCGCACCCGGAGAACCCGAATGAAGGCAGTGCAGCTCCATCCGCTTCAGTCCGTTCCCCTCGAAATCCCCTTGCAGTCGGCCTCACTCGACATCTGGGACAAAAAATACCGGCTGAAAACCAAGTCGGGCGAGGTCATCGACCAGGACATCCGCGCCACCTACACACGCATCGCGCGCGCCCTGGCGGATGTCGAGACTCCGGACAAGCGCGAGGAGTGGTACGAGCGATTCTTGTGGGCGCTCGAAGGCGGCGCCATTCCCGCCGGCCGCATCACCTCGAATGCCGGCGCCCAGGCGCACAAGCCGGCGACCAGCACCATCAACTGCACCGTGTCGCGCACCGTGCCGGATTCGATGGACGGGATTCTGTCCTCGGTACACGAGGCCGGGCTCACGTTGAAGGCCGGCTGCGGCATCGGTTACGAGTTCTCTACCCTCCGCCCCAAAGGGGCGTTTGTGAGTGGGGCCGGGGCTTATACCTCCGGCCCCCTCTCTTTTATGGATATCTTCGACGCAATGTGCTTCACGGTGTCGTCCGCCGGCGGCCGGCGTGGGGCGCAGATGGGCACATTCGACATCGCGCACCCGGACGTGGCCGACTTCATCCGCGCCAAACGCGAGGACGGACGACTGCGCCAATTTAATCTCTCCTGTCTCATCACCGACGAGTTCATGCAGGCGGTGAAAACCAACGGCACGTGGGAGCTGGTGTTCCCGGCGAGCCAGCACGAGTACGAAGACAAGGAGAACAAGATCGTTTGGCGCTATTGGCCCGAGACCAAGGGCTATATCGTCAACAACATCGGTCAGGTGGCGTGCAAGGTCTATAAGACCATTCCGGCGCGGCGGCTGTGGGATCTCATCATGGCCTCTACTTATGATTATGCCGAGCCGGGTTTCATCCTCGTCGACCGCATCAACGAGATGAACAACAACTGGTTCTGCGAGAACATCCGCGCCACCAACCCTTGCGGCGAACAGCCCTTGCCACCGTACGGTTCGTGCCTGCTCGGGTCGGTCAATCTCACCAAGTTCGTCGACGATCCGTTTACCGACGAGGCGCGCTTCAATTGGGAGCGCTATCGCGAGGTCGTCGCGGTATTCACGCGCATGCTCGACAACGTGGTCGAGATCAACGGTCTGCCGCTGGAACAGCAACGGCACGAGATCCACTACAAGCGCCGCCACGGCATGGGCTTCTTAGGGTTGGGTTCGGCGCTGACGCTGCTGCGCATGAAGTACGGCTCGCCCGAGTCGGTCGAATTCACCGAGCGCGTCGCGCGCGAGATGGCCGAGGTCGGCTGGCAAGTCGGTGTGGAGCTGGCGCGGGAAAAAGGCCCGGCGCCGATCATGGTCGATGAATTCACCGTCACCGAGGAGATGCTGGCCAAGCGTCCGGAGATGCGTCGCGACGGTTACAAGCCGGGCGACAAGGTGCCGGGCAAGGTGCTGCTCGCCAAGTACAGCCGCTACATGCAGCAGCTGCCGGCGGAGCTAACCGATCGCATCGCCGAGTATGGCTGCCGGTTCACGCACCACACCTCGATCGCCCCGACCGGCACCATCTCACTCTCGCTCGCGAACAACGCGAGCAACGGCATTGAGCCGTCGTTCGCGCACAAGTACAGCCGCAACATCCTGCGCGAGGGTAAGAAGACGAAGGAAAAGGTCGAGGTGTACTCCTACGAGCTGCTGGCCTATCGCACCTTGGTCAATCCCAAGGCCGACCCGGACGCAGAGGACCCAAAGAACCGGCTGCCCGAGTACTTCGTCGCGTCCGAAGACATCGCGCCGACCCAGCACGTGGACATCCAGGCGGCGGCTCAGAAGTGGGTGGATTCGTCCATTTCCAAGACCGCCAACGTGCCGACGGACTTCCCGTTCGAGGCGTTCAAAGACATCTATCTATATGCCTACGAGAAGGGGCTGAAGGGCTGCACCACCTTCCGCTTCAACCCGGCGGCATTCCAGGGCGTGCTGGTCAAGGACAAAGACCTGGAAAAGACCATCTACCGCTTCACGTTGGCCAACGGCCAGGTGATCGAGGCCAAGGGCAACGACGAAATCGAGTACGACGGCGAGACGCATACCGCCGCCAACCTCTACGACGCGCTTAAGGAAGGCTACTACGGGCGGTTCTAGCCTGGGGACACGACCATGACGATCAAGATCAACGAAAAGATTACCGGCTACGAAGTGGTGAAGGACGAACCGGCGGAGGCCAAGCGCCCGGCGGAGAGCAATGTCGTGCACATGCACGAGAAGCTTGAGCGCCCGGAACTGCTCGAGGGCTCAACCTATAAGATCAAAACCCCCCTGACCGAGCATGCCCTTTACGTCACCATCAACGACATCGTGCTCAACGCGGACACGCCGCATGAACGCCGCCGGCCGTTCGAGATCTTCGTCAACTCCAAGGACATGGCCCACTTCCAGTGGGTGGTGGCGCTGACGCGGGTGATTTCGGCGGTGTTCCGCAAGGGCGGTGACTGCACCTTCCTGGTGGAAGAGCTGCACTCGGTGTTCGATCCCCGCGGCGGCTACTTCAAAAAGGGCAAGTACACACCGTCGCTGGTGGCCGAGCTCGGCGACGTCATCGAGCGGCACCTAAAGAAGATCGGCCTGATTCCCACCGACAACCTCGACGAGCATCAGAAGAAATTCATCGCCGCCAAGCGCGCTGAGGCCGAACGTAGCAGCGACACTGCCAGCGACGAGGCACGCGGCGATTTTCCCGCGGATGCGCAGCTGTGCGCCAAATGTTCGACCAAGGCCGTCATCAAAATGGACGGCTGCATGACGTGCCTGAACTGCGGCGACTCCAAGTGCGGTTGATCGTCGTCGCGCCGATGCGATCGCACGCTCAACTTTTTTGTTCACGTGCGATCGCATCGGCCTCATCGGCGCGCTTCCAAAAATCGAAACGCGCGACCGAGTCGCGCAACCAAAAATCCCAAAAAGCATTTGCATTTTGATTTTGCTTCCAGTAATGTCTTGACACGCAAGGGAGATATGCTAAAGATTGCTTGAACCTCAGATAGGGAAATCGTCATCGCACAGTCGTCGAGAGTCGATGCCGCGATGTCAGCGACAACATAACGAGGTAAATGCAGATTTTGGATCGATTGCGTAGTACAACGTATAACAATGCGGCCGGTCGAAGCGCGCGGCATAACGATCATCGCGCTATCGCGCTGCCGGTGGTAATCGCCAAATTGCGTTTCTGTTCTTCTATCCCCTCCGTATCCGAATCTTCGCTAAAGGCGGCGGTTTGCCTTTACCCCAACACCACGAGCAGTAACGCAGGGGCTTAGTTGCCCCTGTTTTCTTTTAACCTCAACCAAAGGAGCTCATCATGGCAGCCAAGAAAAAAGCCAAGAAGAAAGCAGCAAAGAAGAAGAAATAACGTGATGGGCGGGTATGGCCCGGGGACGGAAGCGCGGGAATCCGCCGCTGTCCCCATCGGGACCCGGAGTGAAGTTTGTCCGGAAGAGTTGACCCGCCTTGCAGCGAATGAGCCGGTAGCATCGCACCGTCGCAAAACAGTTGGCGATGCTACCGGTTTTTTAATCACATCCTGACACCCTTCTGAAACAACCGGGGCGGCGGTTTCCCGCAGCCGGTATTGTCCCACACTCTAGCCGGCCGCCGGCGATCACATAAGTCGCTGAATTAACTATATTTAAGTGTCACGGGGCAGGCGGCAAACGCCGCAAAACATCGTCCAGGGCGCTTAGACGTTCGGGGGTGCCGATGTCCTCCCATCCTCCACGATAGTGCTCGCCACTGACCTCGCCCACCGCCATCGCCGAGCGCAGCAGCGGTGCCAGCGGGAAACGCCCGGGCGGCATCGCGGCGAACAAGGCCGGTCGATATACGCCGATACCGCTATAGGTTAGCCGCGCTGCACCGTCTGCCATTACGCGGTCGCCCGTCAGCGCGAAGTCGCCCACCGGATGATGCGGGCGATTGTCGACCAGGATCAGGTGTGCATTGCCGCGGATGTCTCGCGGCAACCGGGCGAAGGGATAATCCGTCCAGATGTCGCCGTTGATCACCACGAACGGATCACTCAACAGTGACAACGCCCGGTGGATACCACCCCCTGTCTCCAAGGGTCCGTCCGGCTCGCGCGAGTAGGTGATGCGCACACCGAGCGCGGTCCCGTCGCCGAGCGCGGCCTCGATCAGCGGCGCAAGGTAGGCGACATTGATGACAAGATCGGTGATGCCGCCGCGCTTCAAGCCCTCGATCAGATGCACGATCAACGGCTTACCGCCCGCGACCAACAACGGTTTCGGCACCCGGTCGGTCAAAGGCCGCATCCGTTCACCGCGCCCCGCTGCCAGGATCATGGCGCGCATGATCGTTACCGGCCGCTCGGTACGCCAAGATCGATGAGTAATCGATGCAACGGCTGCAGCTCGGCGTAACGGGCGCTCACCTCGAGTACATACCCCATCGTTCGCGGGATGTCATTGAGGTACCCCGGCTTGCCATCGCGGTGATTGAGCCGCGCGAAGATACCGATGGCCTTGAGATGGCGCTGCACGCCCATGAGATCGAACCAGCGCAGAAACCGGGCAGCGTCCTCGCCTACCGTGATGCCGGATTCCCTCGCCCGCGCGTAATAGTCCTTGACCCACCCCTCCACCCGCCCGCGCGGCCAGGCGATGTAACAATCGCGCAGTAGCGACACCAGGTCATACGTGACGGGTCCCAACACCGCGTCCTGGAAATCGAGAATGCCGGGGTTGTGGCGCGGGTACACCATGAGGTTGCGCGAGTGATAGTCGCGATGCACCCACACGCGCGGCTGCTCCGACGCCGACGCGGCGAGCGCGGCGAAGGCCTGGTCCAGAACCGCATGTTGGGCGGCGGCGAGCGTAAAACCGAGATGGCGGCCGAGATACCATTCGCGGAACAGCTCCATTTCGCGCTGCAACAGCGGGGCGTCGTACGGCGGCAAAAAGCTCGAATCGGTATGGACCCCGGCTTGCAACACCATGAGCGCGCCCATCGCGTCGCCGTACAAGCGTTCGACGGAATCGGCGGACAGCGCGTCCAGATAAGACTGTGAGCCGAGGTCGGTAATGAGCATAAAACCGCGGCCGATGTCGTGCGCCAGTATCTCGGGCACGTTGAGCCCGAGGCCGCGCAAGCGGCGCGCAACTTCCACATACGGGCGCGAATCTTCCTTGTCGGGCGGCGCGTCCATGACGATATAACTCTTTCCATCCGCCAGACGTACGCGAAAGTAACGCCGAAAACTCGCGTCCGCCGACGCTGGGCGGATGTCGCAGCGTGGATCGGCGACGATATCGGCGACCCAGCGCGATAGCGCAGCCAGGCGGGCATCCGGGGCGGGGGTGGGCATGGTCGAGGCCGATGGCGTTGTCACTTGCTGCGAGTAGGCGTTGCGTGCAAAGTTATGCGGTCCATCGTCCCGACTACCGTGGAGTCACACGCCGATTTTCGCGGGAGCGGAAACACGGCACATAATATAGAACAATGACGTCCCCCCGCTCCATCCACCGGTGAACCGGCCGTCCCCCTCACACGCTACTCGGTCCATTCGGTACATCGTCATCGCATCGACCTTGGCCATGTCGCCGCCGGCCGGCGCTGCCGGCGAGTGCCCGCTCGACCGGGAACCGATCCCGAATCGACCGTCGGCGCCCGCGCCGCAGACGCTGCCGACCGAGGTGCGCGCGGATCGGGCCGTGTCGGAGGCCGACGGGACGAGCGAGTTCAGCGGCAATGTCGAGGCGACGCGCGGGGCGCAACGGATCAGCGCTGATCGCTTGAGGTATCGCCAGGACACCGACGAGGCGCATGCCAGCGGCGACGTCACCTTCATCGACAGCTCGGGCGTGCAATTTCGCACACCGGAGCTGAAGCTAAAGCTGGACACGCGCGAGGGCCATGCCGAGGGGGGCAGCTTCACGCTGCCGGACACGCAAGGGCGGGGCGATACGACCCGCACCACCTTTGAGGGCCACGACCACACTCGGCTGCACAACCCGCGCTATACGACGTGCCCCGCGGGACGCGACGACTGGTTTTTGCGCGCCAGCGAACTTAAGCTCGATACGGAGAAGGATATCGGTACCGCGCGCCACGCGCGCGTGAGTTTTTTTGGCGTGCCGCTGTTTTACGTGCCGTACTTCACGTTTCCGATTTCCGACGCGCGCAAGAGCGGTTTCTTGGTGCCGCAAATCGGCTACGATAGCCGCCTCGGTGGCGCCGTTAATATCCCCTATTACTTCAATATCGCGCCGAACTACGACGACACCCTGACGCCGCGACTACTGACGGATCGCGGACTGCAACTGCATAATCAGTTCCGCTATCTGGGCCACGGCTTTAACGGCCGGCTCGAAACGGAATACCTCGCTAACGACAAACTAACCGGCGAGAACCGCGCTGCCGGCGCGTTTCTCCATCGTCACACGTTCACCCCGGCATGGAGCGGTCTGGTCGACGTGCGTGGCGTATCGGACAAGAATTATTTGAGTGACTTTGGCGATCACCTCGGCATCACCAGTCAGACTCACCTGCCGCAGAACGCGGAACTGAACTACAGCGGCCAGATCGCGCGCTTCACCGCACGTGCGTCGGACTTTCAGACCGTCGACACCACCATTGTCCCCACCGCCGAGCCGTACGCGCGCCTGCCGCAGCTGGTGCTGAGCCTTCGGCCGCCGTCCACGCCCGGGGCCCCGCAATACGCATTGGACGGCGAGTGGGTGCGCTTCGATCACGACGTCAACATTACCGGCGAGCGCCTGCATCTCAACCCAGCGTTGCGCTGGCCGTTCGCCAAGGTATATGGATTTGTGACGCCGGAGCTTGGGGCGAGGCACATCGCGTACGACCTCGACCGGCCGGACGCCACGCGCCCGTCCGTAAGCGCCCCGTACCTCGCGCTCGATACTGGGCTATTCTTCGAACGCGCGACCCACGTTGGTTCGCGCGAATTCGTGCATACCCTCGAGCCTCGGGTTTATTACCTCTACGTACCGTATCGCGATCAAGACGATCAGCCGACGTTCGACACCAGTTTGCCGGACTTCACGTTTACCAATCTGTTTCGCAACAACCGTTTTATCGGCGGTGACCGCATCGGCGATGCCAACCAGCTGACGCTCGCGCTGACGACGCGGTTCATCGACCAAGAAGACGGCACCGAGCGTCTGCGCGCCAGCATCGGTCAGATCCGTTACTTCGATGACCGGCGGGTCAACATTCCGGCCGGCACGGTGTTAACCGAGCGCTCCGATCTCGCGGCCGAAGTCGTCGCATGGTTGTCCGGCAACTGGCATCTGAACACCGCGGTTCAATGGAGTCCGGAGTCCGGCAAAACGCAGCGCGCGAGCTATTACCTGCAGTATCAACCGGCACGCGACCGCATCCTCAATATCGGCCAACGTTTCGTGCGCAATGAATTGGAACAATTCGACGTATCGACCGAGTGGCCGCTCGGCGCAAACTGGTCGTTGCGCGCCCGCTCGCTCTATTCGCAGCGCGACCATGAAAACGTCGAGAGCTATGCCGGGCTCCAGTATCGCGCCTGTTGCTGGGCGCTGCGGTTTCACGCGGCGCGCCGGTTGCTACCTGCTACCGGCGCCAACGTCACACCGGAACGAAGTCGGGAATTTATGCTGGAGCTTGAACTTTCCGGTTTCGGTAAACTTGGGGCGGCACCGGTCAGCCCGTTGACTCAGGGGCTCTTCAGCTTCGCGTCACCGGCGCCAGCCCCGTAATACGTGTTATTCTCAGCGCGCTATACACTCGATTTCCGGTCAGTCATGAATCGCATCGTCATTCTCGTTTCCGCGCTTTGTCTAGTTTCGCTTCCGACCGTCGCCGCTGTGGAGCGGACACAGGCGGTGCGCGACATCGATCGCATCGTCGCCATCGTGAACAACGATGTCATCACCGAGACCGAGCTCGCCGACCGGCTGGAGGAGACGCGTAAGCAGCTCGCCGGCGAACGCATCAAGGCGCCGCCGGAGGACGTGCTCAAGCGGCAACTGCTCGAACGCATGATCGTGGAGCGCGTGCAATTGCAATTGGCGGCGCAGCTCGGCGTGCGCGTGAGCGACGCCGACGTCGACCAGGCGATCAACACCGTCGCGCGGCGCAACAACATGAGCGCGGATGCGCTGCTCCAGGCCCTCGCGCGCGACGGGCTCGACCCCGCCGCCTACCGCGCCCGCATCCGCGACCAGGTCACGATCCAGCAATTGCTGGAGCGCGAGATCGCCAGTCGCATTACCGTCACCGAGTCCGAGATCGCGAATTTTCTCGAACAATCGCGCGCCCGCGGCGGCAGCGGAGACGAGTACAACGTGTCGCACATCTTCGTGCCGATCCCGGAGGCCGCCACGTCGGAGCAGATCCAGGCGGCCAAGGCGCGCGCCGAGAAGGTCCATGCCGAGATCAAGGCCGGCGAGGACTTTGCGCGCGCGGCGGTCACGTATTCGCAAAGCCCGGACGCGCTCAAAGGCGGCGCACTCGATTGGAAAAAGCCGGGCCAGCTGCCCGAACTGTTCGTGAGCGCGCTGAAAAACCTTAAGCCCGGCGACATCAGTCCGGTACTGCGCGGACCGAACGGGTTCCACATCCTCAAACTCAACGACCGCCGTGGCGACAACGCCACCCAGACCGTCATCCAGACACACGTACGCCATATCCTGCTGCGGCCGAGCGAGATCCAGTCGCTCGATGAGGCGCGCGCCAAGCTGCTCGCACTGCGCGAGCGCATCGAGGCCGGCGAGGACTTCGCCGCGATCGCGCGCGCGACCTCGGAGGACAGCGCCTCGGCGAGCCAAGGCGGCGATCTCGGCTGGGTCGAGCCGAAGAGCCTGGTGCCGGAGTTCGAGCAGGCGATGAACGCCCTTAGCCCCCGGCAGCTATCGGAACCCGTGCGCACGCCGTTCGGGCTGCATCTCATTCAGGTGCTGGAACGGCGCGAGCAGGCGGTCGGTGACGAGCGCGCGCGCAACGCCGCGCGCAGCCAGATCCACGCGCGTAAGGCCGATGACCGCTATGAGCAGTGGCTGCGCCAACTGCGCGACGAGGCCTACGTCGAATACCTACTCGACGACACGCCGTAGCCGCCCGCCGTGACCCCTCCACCGGTGATCGCGGTCACGCCCGGTGAGCCCGCCGGTGTCGGCCCCGAACTGTGCCTGCGGCTCGCGAACCAACCGCGCGACTTCGCGTTGGTGTTGATCGCCGATCCGGCGCTGCTCGCCGAACGCGCGCAAGCGCTTAAGCTTTCCGTCACCCCCGCCGAATGGACCGGGCGCGCTGCCGCCGGCACCGGGCTATACATCGTGCCCGTGCGCATGGCCCAACCCGCGCGCGCCGGCGCGCTCGATCCCCGCAACGCGCCCTACGTCATCGCGACGCTCGCGCGCGCGGTCGACGGCTGCGCCGGCGGCGAGTTCGATGCGCTGGTCACTGCACCGGTACACAAAGGCGTGATCAACGATGCCGGCATCCCCTTTACCGGGCATACCGAGTTTCTTGCCGAGCGCTGCCACTGCGACACCGTGATGATGCTCGCCGCCGGCGATTTGCGCGTGGCGCTCGCGACCACGCACCTGCCGCTGGCCGAGGTCAGCCGGCACATTACACGCGCGCGGCTGCGCCAGACGCTGACCATCCTGCGGCGCGACCTTAAGGAAAAGTTCGGCATCGCCGATCCG
>JBKHXU010000062.1:0-1993 GCA_046565865.1 Gammaproteobacteria bacterium
TGGCGTCGGTGCCATTGTCGATATGGAAGTCGATCAGGCGCTTCAAGGCGGGCACGTCGAGTGCGCCGTCATCGGTCATCGGCGTCACCAACGCCACCATGCTGCCATGGAACATAACGCCTTGAGGCCCCGGGGGAAATTGCGAACCCGCATGTTACTGGCGTCGTACATATGTGACAAGGCGACCTCCTCAGCGACCGCTAAGCGGTCGCTGAGGAGGTCGTCCCGAGGCGATAGCGAGGGGTGAGCCGGAGACTTCGCGAAGACACTTAACGTGTCTTCGCGCCGGCAAACGTCCGGCCATGGGTGAGGCGGAGTTTTCAAGAAAGCCCAGAGGGCTTTCTTGCCGCGGCCATGCCACGGATGGCATGGCCTGGACTTGCAAGCAGAGCGGGACGCGGAGCGCGGCAAGGCCGGGCAGGGGCCTGATGGGCTCGAAACGTATCACCAGGGATGGCAGCGGTGCGGCCCAGCTTATTGGGAGCGGAGCGAGATTTCTCGCTTCGCTCGAAATGACAGGGACTTATAGCCGAATCAGACCTTTTTAATGGGAGCGGATCGCAAGCTTGTTATGCTGGCGCCATGGCCCAGCCCACCGCCGACGACAAAGCCGTACGCGAGATCCGCATCAACCCGATCGTACCGAGTGAATCGGTGCTGGTCGCGACCGCGCGCAGCATGCGCCCGAAAAAGGCCGAGGCCCCGGCGCCACGTGATACGCGCATGCATGTCGATACGTGCCCCTTCTGCCGCGGCAACGAACACATGACGCCGCCGCAGATCGCGACGTACCCGGCGAACGGACCGTGGGACATCCGCATCGTCGAAAATTTGTATCCGGTGCTGGGTGACGACCGGCAGAATCCCAACCTCACCTTCGGCTTGCAGCAAACCATCGACGGCTACGGCCGGCACGAGGTGATGATCGATCACAGCGCCCACGGTATCGCGGTGCACGAGATGAGCGAGGCGCATCTGGCGCTGTTGTTCGGCGCTTACCGTACGCGCATGGCACAGCTCTACGATTCCAATTCGCGCCTGCGCTATGTGCTGGTGTTCAAAAACTTCGGCCCCGCGGCCGGCGCCTCGATCGCGCATACGCACAGTCAACTGATTGCGACGCCGGTGATCCCGGACAACGTGCAGACCGAAGTGGCGAACAGCCGTTTGTACTACCAAAAGCATCACCGCTGCATCTTCTGCTCGCTGATCGACGAGGCGCTTACGTTCGAAGCGACCATCTACGATCGCGAATCGGGCGAGATTCGCCGGCGCATCAACTGCGGCCAATACGTGATCGAGCGCGGCAAAAAATTTATCGCGGTGAAACCGTTTGCCAGCCGCTACGAGTGGGAGGTGCACATCCTGCCACTCGTGCACCAGAGCGATTTCCTACGCGTGCAGGACGGGGATCTCGCCGATCTCGCGCGCATCATGCGCCGCACCATGGCCCGCCTCGACGCCGTGCTCGGCGGCGCGCAGTACAACTACTTTATCCACTCGCTGCCGCACGACGTGAATTGCGAGGACTGCGAGGCGAGCTACCACTGGCACATCGAGATCACGCCGCGCACCAGCATCCCCACCGGCTTTGAGCTTGGCAGTGGGCTATTTGTGAACACGGTGGCACCGGAAGCGGCGGCGGAGAAACTGCGCGCGGTGGCGCTGCCAGATACCTAAATAAATAAAAACCCCGCCTGTCATTGCGAGGAACCGACGACGAAGCGATCTCCGTGCTGGTCGCTTCCGTCTCACACGCCGCTCAGGTATAAGGGACCGGCGCCCCCACGGAGACGATCATGCGCCGCTTCCTCCTTGCCTTTTGTGTCGGCCTGTCGAGCCCGGCAGTTCTTGCCGAACCCTGCAAAGACCCTGCGTCGTCCAGTTCTATTCCCGATATCGCGCTCACCGAAGTGGCGAGCGGATTCAAAAACCCGGTGCACGTTAGCGGCGACGGCGGCGGCCGGTTGTTTGTGGTCGAGCAGCCCGGCGT
>JBKHXU010000063.1:0-9033 GCA_046565865.1 Gammaproteobacteria bacterium
ACCTGCGGATTGTCGGTGAGCTTCAACACCGCGATCGGATCCATGAAGCCGACGGTGACGGATTTGTCGTCCTCCTCACGCACGACTACGTTACACGGCAATAACAGTCCGATATCGGGATCGGCCGTGAGCGCGCGGTGCGCCAGCGGCGGATTGCACGCGCCCAAGATCCGATACGGGCGATGATCGACGCCAAGCTTCGCCTTCAACGTCGCCTGCACATCGATTTCGGTGAGCACGCCGAAGCCCTCGGTCCTGAGCGCCTCGGTTACCTGTTTGATGGCGCTATCGAAGCCACTGTTGCTGAGTTTTACGCTGAAACCATACATAGATTGCTCCTCAACGACGAAAACCCCGATTATACGCACCACATGCTATAAATTACTCAACGGACAGCCCGAGGAAATCCGCCGCACCGTGGACGTTTCCCCGCCCCCGCAGTCCAATCTCACCCTCGCTCGCATCCTGCTCGGCAGCGTCGTAATGCTGCTCGGTCTCATGGTCATGATCGGCTGGATCTTGCACCAACCGCAGCTGGTGCAAATGGTGCCGGGCTACACGGCGATGGTATTCACGACCGCGCTCGGTCTTACTTTGCTGGGTGGCGCACTGATTTGGGACTCGCGCTGGCCGCATCGAGGGCGTTTCGGCCCGGTGTTGCTGGCGGGACTCGCGTTCGCGCTCGGCGCCGCCACGCTCACCGAGTACACGACCGGCGCGCGGCTCGGCGTCGAATTTCCCGGCCTCCATGCATGGCTCGACAACCATCCGGGGCGGATGGCGCCGAACACCGCGCTCGCCTTGATCATCAGCGCCAGCGCGATGCTGCTCGCGCGCTATGGCCGCGGCGTATGGCTCACGCTCGCGCTGATTGCGAGCTTTACAGTCGCGCTCTTGGGCGTCGTCGGCATTGTCGGTTACGAGCTACGCCCGGAGTTGCTCTACGGCTGGAACATTGATGTCCGCATGGCGCTACACACGGCCAGCGGGTTCATCGCGCTCGGCGTCGGCCAGTGCATCGCCGCGTACGGGCATACGCAGTTGCGCGAGCATCTGGCGCGCCGACCGGATATCAAGATCGGTCTGATCGGCGGCGCACTGCTCGCTGGCGCCGCTGCTGTCGCCGGGATGTCGGCGTTCGTCGCGCTGCAGCGTCAGACGCACGACACGCTCACGCGCGGCTTGACGCTCGCGCTCAATAACCGCATCGACCTCATCAATATCGAAATCGAGCGCGCGATCACCAATGCAGTGCTGATCACCACGCGACCGATCGTGCGCGAAAGCCTGGCGCGGCTGCGGACCGATCCGAATCACCCGGAGGCACTGCGTTTGCTGCACGATACCGCCGTGAGCTTCATGCCTTACGGCATGAGCGCGGTGCGATTGTACGATCCACGTGGACGCGAGATCGTGAACCGCGGGGATCTGCCGCCCGCAGCACTGACGATACGCCTAACGACGCTGGACGAGTCCGACCTTTTGTGGCGCAACGGCGAGCTGGCGCTGCGGGTGCGGGTGCCTATCGTCGACAACAACGCGCGCCTCGGGACGCTGATCGCCGAGCGACCGATGCCGGTGCTCACGCAGTTGCTATACGACGTGGCCGGCCTCGGCAACACCGCGGAGATGACGCTCTGCGCCGAACGCCAGGCGGGCATTCACTGTTTCCCGACGCGCCTGGAACTGAAGCCGTTCGACGTGCCGCACCGCATCGACGGCAACCGCCTACCCATCAGTTACGCGCTCGCCGGCGCGAGCGGCCACGTGATCGCCGGCGACTACCGTCGCCACAACGTGCTCGCGGTCTACGCCCCGGTCGGCGCGCTCGGGCTCGCGGCGGTGCTGAAGATCGACACGCTCGAGCTGTACCAACCGGTGCGCGCCAAGTTCGAGGTGGCGCTGATCGGATTGGTACTGGTGATTGCGATTGGCGTGGTATTGCTGCGCGTCGCGGTGTTGCCGCTGGTGCGGCGCACGATTGAATCCGAGCGCAGCATCCGGCGCGCGCACGCCGAACTGGCGACCTCGGAGGAGCGCTTCCGCACACTGGCACGCAACGCGCCAGTCGGAATCTTTTCGACCGATCCGGAAGGCCGCTGCACCTACATCAACGAACACTGGATAGCACTCACCGGTTATACGCTGGACGAGGCCCAAGGAGACGGTTGGATACGCGCGATTCATCCGGACGATCGCGAGCGCCTCGTGCGCCAGTGGCGCGACGCAACCGGGAACGGCGCGCCGTTCAGCAGCGAGTTTCGCTTCCGCACGCCGGATGGGCGCGAGGTATGGACCGTGGCCGGCGCCATCCCTCTGCGTGCCGCCGGCGGCGGCATCGACGGCTACATCGGCACCGTCATGGATATCAGCGAGCGCAAGCGCGCCGAGGAAACGATCCGCGAACTATCCCTGGTCGACGAACTGACCGGTCTGCGCAACCGACGCGGTTTTACGCATCTGACGGAAATCGAGTTGATGTTGGCGCGGCGCATGGGCCGCGACCTGTGGCTGTTCTACGCCGACCTCGATGGTATGAAACAAATCAATGACAGCTTCGGACACGCCACCGGCGACTTGGCGCTGCAGGACACGGCGGCGATCCTGCGCGAGACGTTTCGCGAGGCCGATGTCGTCGCCCGCCTAGGGGGCGATGAATTCGCCGCGCTGTCACTCGACGCCAATCTTGAATCACCCGATGCGATCATGGCGCGGCTAAAGGCGCGGGTCGACGCGCACAACGCCGCCGACAAGCGGCCCTATCGGTTGTCGATCAGCGTCGGCGCCGCCCGCTTTCACCCGGACCAACACCACAGCCTCGAACAGCTGATGGCCGAGGCCGACGCGGCGATGTACCGCACCAAGCAGCACGCCGGGGCGGCGCGTTAACAATTTATTTTTTGTTCGAATCAAACAAGAGGTATTTCAACAGCGCGGCAATGACGAGGATGATGATGATCCAAATCGCGATGCCCATGGTTCCCCTCGGAAAAGTGATTAACCGCGCGGTTCCGGATTGCTCTTGCGCCAAGTGGCGTACACCTCGGGCGGCCACAGCGCCTGAAACCAGCTGATGATCGCTTCGATCTCGGCGTCGCTCAGGCGGCCGTTCCATGCCGGCATCACCGGCTGTCCGTCGCGCTTGGCGCCGTTCTTGATGATGGCGAGAAGCTGCGCGCGCGAGCGCTTCCAGTCGTTGCCGGTTCCGTTCAACGGCGGCGCCGCGATCACGCCGGGCGTCTGCCAGTCCGGATGGCCCTGCGCCTCTGGGCCATGACATTGCGCGCAGTGTTCTTCGAATAGCTTCGCGCCGCGGTTCAGCGCCGCGAGCGAGACCGATACGTCGACCGCCGGGGTCGTGGTCGGCGTCGGCACCGGGTTCTCTTTCTTCTGGCACGCGCAGACGGCCAGCAGCGCGAGCCCCAATCCGAACAAACAGCGGCGTTCCATTCCCTCATGATAGCGGGCGACGCTGCATCGCAGAAGTCACCGGCCGCTGACATGCGGCCGGCGTCTCCAACGACGGGGCTGCTAGTGCTTGTGCGCGTCGGCCCCCGCGGCCGGCTTACCGCCACCCTTCCCACCATGCCCGCCCATCATGCCGCCCATTCCCTGCATCATCGGCATCATCATCTGCATGTGCGATTGCATCGCCTTCATGTGCTCCTGCTGCAATTTCTGGCGTTCTTCGGGTGTCTTGGCGTCCTGCATTTGATGCATCATGTCGTGCATCTTCATCATGCTCTGCTGCATCTGCTGCATCTTCGCCGGGTCCATGCCCGACATGCCGCCGCCCTTCGCGCCCATCTCTTTCATGTGCTGTGCGCTATAGGCGCCGACCGAGCTGAAGGCCAAGCCGGCGAGTAGTACTGCGGTAGTAAGGTTGCGCTTCATGGTTTGCTCCTTCTGGTTAAGTTGACTCCGGTGAATCACTAGCGCGATTTTGCATCGAGCTCGCTCCATGCCCGATAAATTTCCTCGGGCCACAACGACTGAAACCAGACGATCACGGCGTCCACGTCCGCGTCGCTTAACTTGCCGCGCCACGCGGGCATGCCACCGCGCGGCTGCGTACCGTCGAAAATAATCTGCTTGAGCTGCGCGCGCGGGTGATGCCAGGCATGCGCGCTGCCGTCGAGTGGTGGCGGCGGATACTTGCCGTCGGCGCCCGGCCGGTGCCAGTCCTTGGCGCCCTCGGCGCGCGCGCCGTGACACACGGCGCAGTTAGCGGCGTACACCGCCGCGCCGTGCCGCACCTGCGCCGCCGACACGCCGCGTGCCGCCAGGCGCTCGGGCGGAATCGCTACCGACGCCGGCGCAGTCACCGCGGGGTCCGGCGTGCGGTTACAGCCGGCAAGGGTGAGTACCGCCAATACTACGATCGCTTTAGTGCGCATGCTCACTATGACCGGCAGATGGCTCCGGCGTTTTCGGTTTCGCCTTGGCGCCGCCGCCCGAACGTTGCATGTAATTCACCACGTCCCAAATCTGATTTACGCTCAGCACGCCCTTCCACGGCGGCATCGCCCCACGACCGACTTCGACCTTCCACGCGAGATCGCCGGCGCTGTGCTGCGGCGCCATCGTCGCGAGATCGGCGGGTTTGGGCGTGAGCGCCTTGCCCGCCGGTCCGTCGCCGCGGCCGCTGACGCCGTGACAGCTGGCGCAGTTGTCGGCGTAGATTTTTTTACCGCGCGCGATGGAAGCGGCGTCCTTCTTAATCGGGTTCTTACGCTTTGCTTGCTCCGGCGGCGCAGTCCAATGATCATCGCCATGCATCCCACCGTGATCCATGCCTTTGTGATCGCCCGCGGCATACAGCGGGAGCGACGTCGTCAGCGCGAAGCCGCATACCACTGTCAGCATCGATTTAGAAAACTTGTTCATCGTGTCTCCTCGTTTTTGGCTGTCATTGCGAGGAGCGAAGTGACGAAGCAATCTCCAAACAACCGCCCAGAATCGAAAGATTGCTTCGCTTCGCTTCGCTCGCAATGACGGCACTTTTTTGCACGGTCCCTCCCGCACGAGAGAGGAAGTTTCGCTGCGCTAGAACCACACCCGCACCCCGGCCACGGTGCGCGTTTCGCCTTTATCCTCGCCGGCCGCGCGCGCGAGGTCGGCGGTCTCGCCAAATTTCATCGCGCGCTCGATTCCAACGTACGGCGCAAACTCGCGCTTGATCTCATAGCGCAGCCGCAACCCAACACTGGCGTTGGTGATACCGCTGCCAAGCTCGCGTTCGGTGTCGTCCTTGCTCAGCCAATTGGCCTCGAACCGCGGTTGCAGGATCAGGCGTTGGGTAAACAGCAGTTCGTATTCGGCGTCGAACCGCACCGCCGCGCGCCCGTCCTCGCCGACGTATGCCGTCGCTTCCATCTCGAACCAGTACGGCGCGAGCCCTTGTACGCCGAACGCGAGCCAGCTGCGATTCGGTCCGTCGCCGCTGTCGTAGCGCACGCCGAGCTGCGTGTCCCAAAACGGCGCGATGGCATGGCCCCATAACAGCTCCGTGCGCGCCTCTTTCACGCGCCCGGTATCGACCTCGCCCTCGGCCTTGAGCACGGCACGGTCGTACGAGTAGCCGTACCACGCCTCGACGTCGTACGCGTTCTCGCTGTTGTTGTCCGAGCGCGTCGCCTCGAGGCGATCGGCGAGCACGGACAGCACGCGGTGTTCCTCGCCCATCATGTGCAGCTTGTAGGGACCGAAGTCGTAGCCGCCGGAGTACGCATGCGGGTCGCGCGCATCGGGCGGGGCCGTGCCGCCTTGCATCGAGCCGTGGTCCATGGCCGCCGGTGCCTGCGAACTCGGCGCGGCGCCATGCCCCGCGTGCTCGCCGCTTGGCGCCGGCATCTGATGACCGGCGTGCGGGTCCGCGGCCGGCGCGGCGGGCATTTGATGCCCCGCGTGCGGATCGGCCGCCGCTGGGTTCGGCGTTGGCGTTTCGGCACCGGACGTAGGCGCCGGCGTCGATCGATGTCCGGCGTGCGGGTCGTCCTCTTGCGCGTAAACATTGCCGCCGCTCGCCATCAACACCGCGACGATTGTCAGAGTTGCTTTCATGTCGCGCCGCCTCATGCCACCACCACCTGGCGGAACATGCCCGCCTCCATGTGATACAAAAGATGGCAGTGCCACGCCCAACGGCCGAGCGCATCGGCGGTGACGAGGAACGTGATGCGCTGCGCCGGCTGCACGCTCATCGTGTGCCGGCGCGTTAAGAATTTCCCGTCCGGCGTTTCGAGTTCGTTCCACATGCCGTGCATGTGCATCGGGTGCGTCATCATGGTGTCGTTGACCAGCACCACGCGCAGCCGCTCGCCGTACTTGAAATGCACCGGACTCGAGCGGCCGAACTCCAAACCGTCGAACGACCAGGTGAAACGCTCCATGTTGCCGGTGAGATGCAGTTCGATCTCGCGCCCGGGCCCGCGCTTGTCGAGCGGCCCGCCGATGGTGTGTAGGTCGGCGTAGGTCAGCACGCGCCGGCCGTTGTCGCGCAAGCCGATGCCCGGGTCATCGAGATTGGTACGCGGCATGTCGACGCGCATGTCGGTGCTCGGGCCATATTCGGTTTTCGCGTGGCGCGCCTGGACCATACCGCCGTCCGCATTCGATGCGCCGGCCGCGTTGTGGCCGCTGTGATCCTGTGCCGGCGCCGGCGCCGCTGCCGCTGCCCCATGACCCGCGTGTTCGCCGCCGCCTTGCGCCATCGCGCCCATCATGTCGGCCATCGTGAGATATTGAATCGCATCCATCGCCGGCACCGCCGCGCTCATGCCGGCACGCGGCGCGAGTGTGCCGCGGGCGTAACCGCTACGGTCCATCGACTGCGCGAAGATGGTGTAGGCGCGGTCGTCCTTGGGCTCGACGATCACATCGTACGTCTCGGCCACGCCCATGCGGAACTCGTCGACCGTCACCGGCTCGACGTTCTGGCCATCGACCTGCACTACCGTCATCTTGAGATCGGGGATGCGCACGTCGAAAAACGTCTGTGCCGCACCGTTGATGAAACGCAGCCGCACGCGCTCGCCGCGCTGGAAGAGTCCCGTCCAGTTGCCCGCGGGCGCGGTGCCGTTCATGAGGTAGGTGTACGTGTAACCCGAGATGTCGGCGAGATCGGCTGGGCTCATGCGCATCTGGTTCCACATCTTGCGTTCGCTCACCGCCTGCGCCACGCCTTTGTTGGCCGCGTCGCGAAAGAAATCGAACACGGTCGGCTGATTGAAGTTGTAGTAGTGCGCGTGCTTCTTCAGCTTCGTCAGCACCTTCATCGGATCCTCGTCGGTCCAATCGGCGAGCTGAACCACGTAGTCGCGGTCGGCACGGATGGTATCGCCGCCGCGCGGGTCGATGATGATTGCGCCGTACATGCCGAGCTGCTCCTGCATGCCGGAGTGCGAGTGGTACCAATAGGTCCCGGTCTGCTGCACCTTGAAGCGATACACGAACGTCTCGCCCGGATCGATGCCGCGGAAGCTGATGCCCGGCACCCCGTCCATCTGGAATGGCAGCAGAATGCCGTGCCAGTGGATTGATGTCTGCTCGCGCAGCCGGTTGGTCACGCGCAGCGTCACCGTGTCGCCCTCGCGCCAGCGCAGGATCGGCCCCGGGATCGAGCCGTTGATGGTCGTCGCCATGCGCGGCGCGCCGGTGAAGTTCACCGCCGTCTCGGCGATGGTGAGATGAAATTCAGTGCCGCTCAGCACCGGCGGCGTGCCGGTGGCGGTGGCGGGCGCGGCGCCCGCCGCATACGCTCGCAGCCAGGGCGACAACCCCCACATCACACCACCGGCCGTCAAACCTTGCAGAAAACGCCGGCGCGACCGGTCGGCCGGCACCAGCGGAAATTGGTTTAACCGTTTCATCGAACAATCCTCTGCGCCGCGCAACGGGCGGCGAACATCGTTTTGGATGGGGATCATCGGCGCCGCGACGGGCGCACGATGGACGTACCAAGGCCTAGGCAGTTAGACCGGCTTGGGCGGCCGGTTCAGCGAGGAAGCGATGTAAGTGGCGTGCAGGAGTTGGGGCGCGGCGATTTGCACCGAGCGCATCGGTGCTCCGCTCACGACTACCGGGGTCGCCGTCGCACAATGCGTGCAGGCGGCGCAGCAATTGCCGCTACAGGATGCGTGATCGGAAGTACCGGAATCGTTGACCTGATCGTGATGGTGGTTGTCGTCAGTTTGGGATGTATCGTGGACGTGGCTTGCGTGATGTTGCGCATGCATCGAATGTGATGGCGCATCCGACGCGAACGCGGCTTGCGGCAATGCCGGACTCAACACCAGCGCCAGCGCAAGCAGGATTCGAACGAAAGATTGCATTGCCATACCCATAACCAAACGATACCAGATTCCCGAAATGACGCACAACGGGATTTCCACAGATCGTGCGTCAGTATTAAAACAATTTAGTTCCCTTCATGCAGGCGATAACGATCGCGCCGGACTTACTCGACCGTGCGGCCTCAATTACGTTGCCGCCCAAGCAATTGCGCATTGATCGCCACGATCACCGTACTGACCGACATCAGCACCGCACCCACGGCCGGCGTCAGCAACAAACCCCACGCGACCGCCACGCCGGCGGCGAGGGGAATGGCAATGGCATTGTAGCCGGTCGCCCACAACAGGTTCTGTACCATTTTACGATACGTCGCGCGCGAAAGTTCGAGGATGGCAACGACGTCCTGCGGATTGCTCTTCACCAGCACCACGTCGGCGGACTCGATGGCGACGTCGGTGCCGGCGCCGATGGCGATGCCGAGATCGGCTTCGACCAGCGCCGGCGCATCGTTCACGCCGTCGCCAACCATGGCCACTGTCAGTCCACGCCTCTGCACCTCGCGGATCTTCGCCGCCTTTTGCTCGGGCAGCACCTCGGCAAAGTAATCGTCGAGCCCGAGTTCCTGCGCCACCGTGCGTGCGACCGCCTTGGCGTCGCCGGTCAACATCATGGAGCGGATGCCCATTTGCTTCAGCGACTCGACCGCCGCGCGCGATTCGGGACGCACCAGGTCGGCGA
>JBKHXU010000064.1:0-5781 GCA_046565865.1 Gammaproteobacteria bacterium
GCAATGTTTGCGGAACCCGTCGATGTCGAACGCGAACGCTGCCCCGGACGGCGTGATCACGCGCTGCGCCGGCAAATCGACGCGCAGCCGATAGCCCTCGGTCGCCTGGCATTCCGCAAACAAGGTATCCATCGCCGCACGCGGCAGCACCACCGGTAGCAGGCCGTTCTTGAAACAGTTGTTGTAAAAAATATCGGCGAAGCTCGGCGCGATCACCACGCGAAAACCGTAGTCGAGCAGCGCCCACGGTGCGTGCTCGCGCGACGAGCCGCAGCCAAAATTATCGCGCGCGAGCAGGATGCTGGCGCCGCGATAGCGCGGCTGATTGAGCACGAAGTCGGGATTGAGCCGGCGCCGGCTGTGGTCCATGCCCGGCTCGCCGGGATCGAGGTAGCGCCAATCGTCGAACAGATTCGGACCGAAGCCGGTGCGTTTGATCGACTTGAGATACTGCTTGGCGATGATCGCGTCGGTGTCGACGTTGGCGCGATCGAGTGGCGCCACCAGCCCGTCGTGCACGTCAAACTTTTGCATGGCCGCTCCCGAGTTCGCGTACATCGATGAAGTGTCCGGCAATCGCCGCCGCCGCCGCCATCGCCGGGCTCACGAGATGAGTGCGTCCACCCGCGCCTTGGCGACCCTCGAAGTTGCGATTCGAGGTCGAGGCGCAACGCTCACCCGGCGCCAATCGATCGGCATTCATGGCGAGACACATCGAGCAACCCGGCTCGCGCCATTCGAAGCCGGCGTCTTTAAAGATCCGATCGAGTCCCTCGCGCTCGGCCTGGCGTTTCACTAGCCCTGAGCCCGGCACCACCATCGCAAGCTTGACCGTCGGCGCCACGCGCCGGCCGGCGACCACCGCCGCGGCCGCGCGCAAATCTTCGATGCGCGAGTTCGTGCACGAACCGATAAAAATTTTGTCGAGCCGGATGTCGCGGATCGGCGTGCCGGGCGCGAGCCCCATGTACTGCAACGCCCGCGCCTGTCCTTCGCGCTTGATCGCGTCCGTCTCGCGCGCCGGGTCCGGCACCGCGCCGTCGACCGGCACCACCATCTCCGGCGACGTGCCCCACGTGACTTGCGGTTTGATGTCGGCGGCGTTGAGCGTGACTTCGCGATCGAAGCGCGCGTCGGCGTCGCTGCGCAACTCGCGCCATGCCGCGACCGCCCGCTCCCACAGCTCGCCCTGCGGCGCGTACGGCCGACCGCGGAAGTAGTCGATGGTCTTGGTGTCGACCGCGACCATGCCGGCGCGCGCGCCGGCCTCGATCGCCATGTTGCAGACCGTCATGCGCCCCTCGACCGACAGCGACTCGATCGCCGAACCGGCGAACTCGATGGCGTATCCGGTACCGCCCGCGGTCCCGATACGGCCGATGATGGCGAGCACAACGTCCTTCGCCGTTACGCCCGGCGCCAGTGCGCCGTCCACGCGCACACGCATGTTCTTCGATTTGCTCAAGATCAAACACTGCGTCGCCAACACATGCTCGACCTCGGAGGTGCCGATGCCGAACGCGAGCGCGCCGAACGCGCCGTGCGTCGAGGTGTGCGAGTCGCCGCACACGACGGTCATGCCGGGAAGTGTCGCGCCCTGCTCGGGGCCAATCACGTGCACGATGCCCTGGCGCGCGTCATCCATGCCGAACTCGGTGATGCCGAAGTCGCGGCAGTTCTGATCCAGCGTCTCGATCTGCAGCCGCGACACCGGATCCGCCACGCCGCCCGCGCGGTTGGTGGTCGGTACGTTGTGATCCGCGGTCGCGAGATTGGCCGCGACCCGCCACGGTCGCCGACCCGCGAGGCGCAGCCCCTCGAACGCCTGCGGGCTCGTCACCTCCTGCACCAAATGCCGATCGATATAGATCAGGCACGTGCCATCAGGGTTTCGCCGCACTACGTGGGCGTCCCATAGCTTGTCGTACAGGGTCTGCGCGGACATGGGCGCAAGTGTACGCCGGGCTATTGATAACTCAAATTCATCTTTCTCATGTGATACATTCTTATTGGTTATAACTAAAAGGCCGCCGAATGGACGTCGCCGCCCTCCAAGCCTTCCTCGCCGTCGCCGAAACCGGCTCGTTTTCCGCTGGGGCCGAGCGGGTATTCCTGACCCAACCGGCTATCAGCAAGCGCATCGCCGGCCTCGAACGCGAATTGAACGCGCGCCTGTTCGATCGCCTCGGGCGCCGCGTGCAGCTCACCGAGACCGGCCACGCGCTCGCTGCCCGCGCCCGCGCGATCCTGAACGAGCTCACCGACGTGCGCCGCGCGCTCGCCAATCTCGCCGGCACCGTCGGCGGCGAACTGGCGCTCGCCACCAGCCATCACATCGGGCTGCATCGCATCCCCGAAGCTTTGAAGCGCTTCCACGCGCGTTATCCCGACGTGCGGCTCAATCTGCGCTTCATGGATTCGGAGGCGGCATGCGCCGCGGTACTGCAAGGCAAGCTCGAGCTCGCCGTCGTCACATTACCGCCGCACACGCAGCCGCAGCTGCGCGTCGAGCGCGTGTGGGACGATCCGCTCGATATCGTCATCGCCGCCACACATCCGTTGGCGAGCCGCGAAACCATCGATGTCAAAACGCTGCTCGCCGAGCCCGCGATCCTTCCCGGCAGCGGAACTTACACGCGCGAAATAATTTTGAAGGCGTTCGGCAAACATCGCGCCAACATTCAAGTCGGCATGACGACGAATTATCTTGAAGTTTTGAAAATGCTCGCGTCCATCGGTCTAGGATGGACCGCGTTGCCGCGCACGATGATTGACGGAAGCCTGAAAGTGGTCCAGATTAAGAATATGCGCATACGACGCGAGCTTGGCATCGTGACACACGCGCAACGCACCCTGTCGAACGCGGCGGAGACGATGGTAAAGATCGTGCGAGAGGTAGGATGAATTTTCGCGAACTGTTGCAAAAGTTGGAAGCGCGCGTGGGCTATCACCAAGTCCCACTCAATCCCGCCGCGCGCAGTCTCAAAGATTTGTTCGAATGCAGTCCGCTTCACCCGGAACTGATCGTACGCCTGGCGCAGGCGATCCACGCCGAGAACGGCTGCCGGAGTTTGAATGACCCGGTCTATCGTCACTCTACCTTCGATGCCTTCGCCCCCATTCGTTTGCAAATTCTCAACGCCAAAAATACCGACATCGACACGTACCGTTTGATCGACGAACTCGCCACGGCGATCGAACGCGCGTTTCGCGCGCCGCTCGACGCGGCGGAACCCGCTCTATTGCCAATCCCGATCCGCAAAACGGCGGAGATCATCCCGCTCGCGCCGCGTCGCGGCCGCAAACTCAAGATCGGGACTTAATCCCGACGTACGCGATCGCGAACGCCATTGTCGCCGCCGCGGCCGCGACGCCATACGTTGCCGCCGCGCCCAACGTGTCCCACGCATAACCGCTGTACAAACTTCCTACCGCACCGCCGATGCCGAAGCTGACGCTGCCGTAAAGCGCCTGGCCCCGATGCTGATGGCGACCGGTGAAGAATCGATGCACCATCTGTATCGCCGACGCATGAAACGAACCGAAGGTGGCGCCGTGCAGTACCTGCGCCAGAATCAACACCGCGATGTGGTCGGGAAAAAATCCAATCAGCAGCCAGCGCACCATCGCGGCGCTGAAGCTTGCCAGCAACAACCCACGCAGCGGCCAACGGCGCATTAACCGCGGCATCAACAGAAACACGCCGATCTCGCTGACGACGCCGAACGCCCACAGCGCACCGATGGTGGTCTTGGCGTACGCGTGGCTCTCGAGGTAAATCGAATAGAACGTGTAGTACGGGCCGTGGCTCAACTGCATCAGCAAACATGCGGCGAGGAACACGCCGATCTCCGGGCGCCACAACGTTTTGCGCCAGGATTGCGGGGCGCCGGCGAGCGGCGGCACTTGCGACTCCGGCAGCAGCAAGCTGAATAGCCAAATACCGAGCATCAAGCTCAGCAACGCCGGCAACACCCACCACGGGCCGCGCGCCTCGATCACCGCGCCGAGCGCGAGCACGGAGACAATAAAGCCGAGCGACCCCCACAGTCGCACGCGGCCGTACGCGCCCGGCTCGCGGCCGACATAATTCATGGTCGTGACTTCGAGCAGCGGCAGCGATGCGTTCCAGAAGAAACTGAACGCGAGCATCACCAGCGCCAGCCACCAGAAGCTGGTGCCGAAAAACACGCCGACGAAGGCGACGACGGTGAGCGCCGCCGCAAGTCGCACCACCTGCATGCGGCGCGCGCGGTGATCCGCCACCCACCCCCAAACATTGGGCGCGACGATGCGCGAGACCATGAGCAGCGCCATCAACTGACCGATGGCGACCGCGTCGAAGCCGATGGAATGGAGATAGAGCGACCAGTACGGCGCCAGTACGCCGAGGGTCGCGAAGTAGAAAAAGTAAAATCCGGATAAGCGCCAGTAGGGCATGGCCTACGGCGTCGCGCCGAAATCCGCCACCGCTATTCGGGCGCGCGCGCGGGCACGATCGGCGTCGGGCTCTTTACGTCAGCGTTCTGCGCCCGATGTCGCAGCACGTGGTCCATCAGCACCAGCGCTACCATTGCCTCCGCAATCGGCGTCGCGCGGATACCCACGCACGGATCGTGGCGTCCGGTGGTGGCGACCTCGACCGCCTCGCCGAGCGCGTTGATGGTGCGCCCGGGCAAACGGATGCTCGATGTCGGTTTGAGCGCCATGCTGACCACGATGTCCTGACCGGTGGAGATTCCGCCCAGGATGCCCCCCGCGTGATTACTCAAGAACCCGCGCGGCGTGATCTCGTCGCGATGTTGCGTGCCCTTTTGCGTGACGCTGGCGAAACCGGCGCCAACCTCGACGCCTTTCACGGCGTTGATGCTCATCAGCGCGTACGCGAGCTCGGCATCCAAGCGATCGAACACCGGTTCGCCGATACCGACCGGCACGCCGCTCGCCACCACATTCACGCGCGCGCCGATCGAGTCGCCCTCTTTGCGCAGCGCGTCCATGTATCGCTCGAGTTCCTCGACCCGCGACGCATCCGGACAGAAAAACGGATTGCGCTCGACCTCGTCCCAATCGACGAGCGTCAACGCGATCGGTCCAAGCTGCGCCAGGTAACCGCGAATCGCGACGCCATAGCGCTCGCGCAAGTACTTTTTCGCGATCGCACCCGCCGCCACGCGTAAGCTTGTCTCGCGTGCCGACGCGCGGCCGCCGCCGCGATAGTCGCGCAGGCCGTACTTCTGCTGGTAGGTGTAGTCGGCGTGGCCGGGACGGAATTTATCGACGATCTTGCCGTAGTCCTGCGAGCGCTGATCGGTGTTGTGGATCAAAAGCCCGATCGGCGTGCCGGTGGTGCGGCCCTCGAACACGCCGGAAATGATTTGAACCTCGTCGGCCTCGCGCCGCTGCGTTACGTGCCGCGATTTGCCCGGCTTGCGCCGGTCGAGGTCGGGTTGGATATCGGCCGCGGACAGCTCCATGCCCGGCGGGCAGCCGTCGACGATGCAGGCGTACGCCGGCCCGTGGCTCTCGCCACAACTGGTCACGGTAAAAAGTTTGCCGAAAGTGTTGCCGGACATGGGCCGAATGGTAACGGCAAAGGCGCTGGCGCGCTACAAAGCGGCCGTGTGTTACTCGGTGCGACTCGGTGCCGGCGTCGCCGAACGCGCGAAGATCCAGACGATGCTGCCGCCGACAATCAGCGACGAGTCAGTTTCCACCAACGGGCTCGGCCGAAACGCGGCGCCGGAGAGATTGTCGTAGCGCGCGAACACACCGATCCAA
>JBKHXU010000065.1:0-3068 GCA_046565865.1 Gammaproteobacteria bacterium
AGATGCAGTACGACGTGCATCCGCTGGTGAAGGTGTCGCAGGCCGACGGCCAGTTGCGCTTCGAGCGCAGCAACGACACGCCGCTGGCACGCGCCGTCTCCGGCACGATGCGCGCGCTGGTGAACAATATGGTCACCGGCGTTGCCAAGGGGTTCGAGAAGAAGCTCAGCATCGTTGGCGTCGGTTTTCGCGCCGCGGTGCAGGGGAAGAAATTGAACCTCACGCTCGGGTTCTCGCACCCGGTCGTGTATAGCATCCCCGACGGCATCACCATCGAGTGCCCAGACCAGACGAGCATCGTGGTCAAGGGCTCGGATCGGCAAGCGGTCGGCCAAGTGGCGGCGGAGATCCGCGCCTACCGGCCGCCCGAGCCGTACAAAGGTAAAGGTGTGCGCTACGTCGACGAGCACATCGTGCGCAAAGAGGCGAAGAAGAAGTAGCCATGAACAGCAAAACCGACAAACGCGACCGGCGCGCGGCGCGCATCCGCCGCCGCATCTCTGGTTTGAGCACCGAGCGGTTGTGCATCCATCGCACGCCGCAGCACATCTACGCGCAAATCATCGACAAGAGCGGCAGCCATGTGGTTGCGAGCGCGTCGACGCTCGAGGCCGAAGTGCGCACCAGCATCAAGACCGGCGGCAACGTCGAGGCGGCCAAGTTGATCGGCAAGCGTATCGCCGAAAAGGCGAAGACCGCGGGCATCACCCGCGTGGCGTTCGATCGCTCCGGCTTCAAATACCACGGGCGCGTGAAGGCACTGGCCGACGCGGCGCGCGAAAACGGGCTGGAATTCTGAGGACACGACAGTGGCGGCATTTGGCGAACAAGAAGGTCGTAGCGACAACTTTCAAGAGAAGCTGATCAGCGTGCGGCGCGTGGCCAAGGTGGTCAAAGGCGGACGCCAGTTCGGTTTCTCGGCCCTGACCGTGGTCGGCGACGGCGCCGGGCGCGTGGGCATGGGTTCGGGCAAGGCGCGCGAAGTGCCCGCGGCCGTGGCCAAGGCGATGGAGAACGCGCGGCGCAACATGCTGAAGGTCGATCTCAAGGGCCCGACGCTGCATCATGCGACGATCGCCAATCACGGCGCGTCGAAGGTCATCATGAAGCCGGCCTCGGTCGGTACCGGCATCATCGCCGGCGGCGCCATGCGCGCGGTGTTCGAAGTCGCGGGCGTGCACGACGTGCTCGCCAAGTGCATCGGTTCGCGCAATCCGGTTAACGTCGTGCGCGCGACGCTGAAGGGTCTGACCGGCATTCACAGCCCGGCGCAGGTCGCGGCCAAGCGCGGCAAGAAAGTGCAAGACATTCTCGGCGAGAGCGCGTCATGAGCAAGAAGCGCCTCAAAGTGGAACTGATCAAAAGCCCTTTCGGTACCGGCAAGCGCCACATGGCGTGCGTGAAGGGCCTCGGCCTGCGCCGCCTGCACGACGTGCGCGAGCTCGAAGACACCCCGGCGGTGCGCGGCATGATCCGCGAGGTGTCGTACATGGTGAAATTGCTGCCGGTCGCTTAAGCGCGACGCGCAAAGAGAGATTCGTATGATGCGTTTGAACACAATGAAACCGGCGCGCGGCGCCAAGCAAAGCCCCAAGCGTCTCGGGCGCGGTATCGGTTCGGGTCTGGGTAAGACCAGCGGCCGTGGCCACAAGGGTCAGCGTGCGCGTGCGGGCGGTTTCCACAAGGTCGGTTTCGAAGGCGGTCAGATGCCGCTGCAACGCCGACTGCCGAAGCGCGGTTTCCGCTCCGCGCTCGCCAGCGACACCGCCGAAGTGCGCTTGGGCGATCTCGCGCGCGTCGGCGCCGATGCCATCGATCTCGCGGCGCTCAAGACCGCGAATCTGGTACATCCGCAGGCGCTGCGCGCCAAAGTATTCTTGTCCGGCTCAATCGCGAAGGCTGTGACGCTGAAGGGCATCAAGGCCACCGCCGGTGCCCGCGCCGCCATCGAGAAGGCGGGCGGGAAACTTGAAGAGTAATGAATAGCCCAGCGGCCCGTTTGGGAGGCCTCGGTGGTCTCGGTAAGCTGACGGATCTCAAGCACCGGATTCTGTTCCTGCTTGGGGCGCTGGTGGTGTACCGCATCGGCACCTATATACCGGTGCCGGGCATCGATCCGGGCAAGCTCGCGGAGCTGTTCCGCGATACGCAGAGCTCGATCGTCGGCCTGTTTAATATGTTCTCGGGCGGCGCGCTCGAACGGTTTTCGTTGTTCGCGCTCGGGATCATGCCGTACATCTCGGCGTCGATCATCATGCAGCTCATGACGTCGGTGATCCCGACGCTGGAGCAGCTGAAGAAGGAAGGCGAGGCCGGACGGCGAAAGATCACGCAGTACACGCGCTACGGCACGGTGGTGCTGGCGACGTTTCAGGCGCTCGGTATCGCGATCGCGCTGGAGAACCAGGGCGTAGTTGTTGCGCCCGGGATCGGTTTCAAGTTCTTGACGGTCGTGTCGCTCGTGACCGGCACGATGTTTTTGATGTGGCTCGGCGAGCAGGTGACCGAGCGCGGTATCGGCAACGGCATTTCGATGATCATCTTTGCCGGTATCGTCGCCGGGTTGCCGGGCGCCATCGCGCAGACGCTGGAGTTGGTCGGCCGCGGTACGTTCCAGCCGTTGTTCGCCATCGCGTTGTTCGCGATCGCGATCGCGGTGACTTGGTTCGTGGTGTTGGTCGAGCGCGGGCAGCGGCGGATTACCGTGAACTACGCCAAGCGCCAACAGGGCCGGCGTATGATGGCCGGTTCGACCAGCCATCTGCCGCTTAAGGTGAACATGGCGGGCGTAATCCCGCCGATTTTCGCCTCCAGCATCATCTTGCTGCCGGCGACGGTGGTGAGCTGGTTCGGCCAGACCGAGGGCATGGGTTGGTTGCGCGACGTGGCGACGACGCTGTCGCCGGGGCAGCCGATCTACGTGATGTTGTACGCGGCGGCGATCATTTTCTTTTGCTTTTTCTATACCGCCTTGGTGTTCAATCCCAAGGAGACTGCGGACAATTTGAAGAAGTCGGGCGCGTTTGTGCCAGGTATTCGCCCGGGTGAGCAGACAGCGCGGTATATCG
>JBKHXU010000066.1:0-2889 GCA_046565865.1 Gammaproteobacteria bacterium
GTTTCGACCGGCGCGCGACACGGAGGTGGCGCTGCGGTTGTACGTGGGCGAGGACTTTCGCGGCGACTCGCTCATCTATCTCCCGGAACTGCAGGAGCGCTATATCTACGTCGACGCCAGCGGCGAATACCCGGTGCCCGGCGTTCCCGGCGACGACCCGGCGGGCAAGATCCGGCCGCGCGGCCCGGGCACGGTCGTCGTCGGCTATCGCAGCGCGCCGTTCACTATTTCGTTTAAGACGCTCGATGAATTCCAGGCGTATCTCGCGAAGGAGGGCCTTGAACATATCGGCGCGCAGCGCCGGCGCCTCAATAAACCGGAACGCGACATTACCGAGCGCTACTCGCGTGCCGCCAAGTCGCTGATCGACGTCGGCGCTGCGGGCACGGGCGGCGGCGACCGGCGCTTGGGCTTCACTTTGGAGCTACTAGCCGAGCGCAACCCGTATACACTCCAGCCCGGCGCCGAGCTGCCGCTGCGACTCTATTACGCCGACCGCCCGCTCGCGGATGCGCTCGTGATCGCGTTTACCAAGGACAAACCGCTGGAAAAACTGCGCGTACGCACCGATCGCGATGGCCGCGCGCGGCTGACGCTGCCACGCACCGGCGTGTGGCTGGTGACGGCGGTGCACATGGTGCCGGCGGCCAAGGGCGTCACGGCCGATTGGGATAGCATCTGGGCGTCGCTGACGTTCGAGCTGCCGCGGTGATGCCCGAGCGAGGGTACAATGCCACGCCAGGAACAACGTATGCACAACAATAAGAATCTTTCACGCTCGATACTTCTCGCCCCGCTGCTCCTGCTCGCCGCCTGCACCTCGCGTCCGAGCGCGCTGCCGGTGGAGGCGCCGCGACTGTACGTGTTCGATTGCGGCACCATCGACGTCGCCGATATCTCGCTGTTCCATCCCGGCATCGGCAAGGGCGAGCACAAACGCCTTGGCAACACGTGTTATCTCATCGCGCACCCGAAGGGCACGTTGTTGTGGGACGCGGGGCTGCCGGACGAGTTGGCGCAGACGCCGGACGGCAAGACCGTGTTCAATGTGTTCACCGCGCGCGTGAGCCGTCCGCTCGCGGCGCAGCTGGCGCAGATCAACGTCAAGCCCGACCGCATCAACTACCTCGGCATCTCGCACATGCATTTCGATCACATCGGCAACAGCGCGCTGGTGCCGAATGCGACGTTGCTGATGCAGGCGGCCGAATACGACGCGGCGTTCGGACCCGAGCCCGGCAAGTACGGGTTCGATCCGACCGGCTATGCCAATTTAAAAACGCGGAAAGTGAAAAAGCTCGACGGCGACTACGACGTGTTCGGCGACGGCAGCGTGACCATCAAGCGCGCGCCCGGCCACACGCCGGGGCACCAATCGCTGCTCGTGCGGCTACCGAAGACCGGAAATATTTTGCTGTCGGGCGATCTCGTGCACTTCACCGACAACTGGACGCACAAACGCGTACCCGGCTTCAACTTCGACAAAGATCAAACGGCCAAAACCATGGACGAGACTGAGCAGTTGTTGAAGGCGAACAATGCCGTGCTCTGGATCCAGCACGACCTGGAACAGAACGCCGCTATCCGCCACGCGCCCGAATACTACGAGTAACGTCATGCACCGCAACGTCTACCTGCTGGCACTGAGTCAGGCGCTGTTCATGACCGCGGTGTCGCTGGTGTTGACGGTGACGGCGCTGGTCGGCCTGGCGCTGGCCGATGACAAGTCACTGGCGACGCTGCCGCTGGCGTTGCAGTTCCTCGCGCTCACGGCATCGACGCTGCCGGCGGCGTTTTTCATGCGCCGCTACGGCCGGCGCGCGGGATTTCTCGTCGGCGCCATGTTCGGCGCCGCCGGTGCGGCAATCAGCACCTATGCCATCGTCGAGGCCGATTTCTGGATGTTCGCCGCCGCCGGGATGTTGTTCGGCGCCGCCAATAGCTTCGCGCAGTACTACCGCTTCGCCGCCGCCGAGAGCACCGCCGCCGCCCTGCGCGGCCGCGCCATCTCGTACGTGCTCGCCGGCGGCGTTGTCGCTGCGGTCGCCGGGCCCAATCTCGCGCGATTCACCAAGGACATGATCGATGCGGAACCGTTCGCCGGTTCGTACGCCGCACTGATCCTGCTGCAACTCGGCATCGCCGCATTGGTCGCATTCGTGCACGCACCCGCGCCCAAATCGGACGCGGCGCACGCGCCCGCGCGCGCCTTTGGCACGATCGCGCGCCAGCCGGTGTTCTGGGTCGCGGTGCTCGCCGGCATGATCGGCTACGCCAGCATGTCGCTGTTGATGACGGCGACACCACTCGCGATGCACGCGCACGGCCATGAATTTTCCGATACCGCATGGGTGATCGAGTGGCACATCCTCGGCATGTTCGCCCCGGCGTTCTTCACCGGCGACCTGATCCGTCGGTTCGGGGCGCTCAACATCATCCTCGCTGGCGGCGCGCTCACGTTGAGCGGTATCGGCATCAATCTCACCGGTACGACGATGGTGCACTTCTGGGTGGCGCTGGCGTTGGTCGGCGTCGGCTGGAACTTCATGTATATCGGCGCGACCACGTTGTTGACCGAGGCGTACACACCGGCGGAGGCGGCGAAGGCGCAGGGCGTGAACGAGCTGTTTGTGTGGGGCGCGGTGTCGGCGGCGTCGCTGTCTTCGGGGGCGCTGCAGCATTGGTGGGGCTGGGGCACGGTCAATCTCGCCGTGATTCCGATCCTACTGCTGCCAATCGCGGCCACGCTCTGGCTGCGCACGCGCCGGCGCGAGGCGTATGCCGGCTAAAACCGCCAAGCGCGAACCGCGCCGCTGCGCCTGGGCCGGCGCCGATCCGCTGTACGTGCGCTACCACGATCGCGAGTGGGGCGTACCGGTACACAACGAC
>JBKHXU010000067.1:0-7122 GCA_046565865.1 Gammaproteobacteria bacterium
CTCCAGCGCACCCATGCCGCGCTCGCCCGTATAACAAAGCCGCTCGATCACATTGAACGACGCGGGCGTGCGGCCCTGCGTGGCAAGCCAGGCATCGATCAACACGTGTCCGAACTTGTCGGGAAGCGAATCGGCCAGCAGTCCCGGCAGACCGTAGAAAGTTTCGCGCGCAAGCGCGGGGAAGCGATACACGCGCCGGGAAAGCGGCATGGTAATCGGCGAAATCTGAATGCCGCTTTGCGCGAACGCCGGCTCGTACTCGAAGGCCGCGACCGTCTCGCCATCCGCGAGCGACACCGCGCCGATGGTGCGCCCCCACAGCCGCACCTCCGCGACCGTGCTCACGACTCATCCCCCCACGACCACGGCTTCTCCTGCCGCGGCAAAGCGCGCCGCCCCGGCGCCCGTTGCCGCGCCTTGCCCTTGCGCTTCAACAACTCCATCGGCCGCGGCCCGGTCTCGGGAATCGCGCCCTCCAACCCCGACAACGCGTCCAGCACCCGCAAGATGCGGATGAAGCTCGACACCTGCGCCGACTCCCCGGCCTTGATGCGCTCCACCGTCCGCTTCCCGACCCCCGCCTGCTCTGCGACCTCGGCCTGCGACAACCCTAAGGCGAGCCGCCGACCCGCGATCCGCGCTCCGATCTCGACCAAGACAGCTTCGTCTGTAAGCTCTTTCTCTATCTTCATAAGTCGTCATATTAAACGATTTAAGATAAATATAAGCACTATATCGTCTATACTGACGATTTATATCATGTGAATGAAGGCATGCAAGTCGCCTTAATGACGACTTTTCGTCGGACACGAGGACTATTCGCTAAAACGGCAAGGGGCCGCTGGCAAGCCGGAACTACAAAGTGATCGTCAGGGCGCTACGGTAGCGCGAACGCGACGAGCCCACGCTTCCAGCCCTTCGGGACATTTCATAGTACCTCCCCGGACAGCGCTACGAGAAAGCAAGCCCGACCCTCACCTCGAACAAGCGCTTCCTCGATCGGGGCGACTCTTGCGCTCGCCACCGTCATCCTTGGCCGGCTCTCGCACGATGCCGCTACCCTCAAAAAGAAGAAAGCTGTCGCCTAGAAGACCTAGCGCCAATCCGAGGAGCCGGACGCGAACGCTTGCGCAATAGGGGACACGGGGACAGGATCGGTTGCCATTGACAGAGCGTCAACGTGCTGGACGAAATTAAACGGGGTATTCGAGGTCGCGGCCCAGAAGTCGTCGCGCTCAACGATGTCGCGCTCTTTAGTGACCTTGCCCTCCTCGCCCCCGTTGGTAGTGCTGCTCTCGTTCCCAAAGGGCGGGTGGGTGAGCGCCCGGTCGAAACCGTCGCCAGGTCGGCAGCGAGTGATCGGCCACCTCGATGGTCTCTAAGTCCTGGCCGCCACTGCCGTAACCATCTCGCCGCCCTTGAAGGCTTCCTCTTGGCGCTGATACGCGAAGCGAAGCAATCCCCATGACTCGGAATCGCGCGTGCCGCGGAGATACCTCGCGTTCGCTCGGGACGGCGCTTCGCGTCGCCTATACCTTTTCGCGAATTCGAGCCGCTTTACCGGCCAAGTTGCGCAGGTAATAGAGCTTGGAGCGGCGCACATCGCCCTTGCGCTTGACCTCGATACGGGCGATCGACGGGCTGTACAGCGGGAACACGCGCTCGACACCTTCACCGTACGAAACCTTGCGCACGCTGAACGAGGAATTGAAGCCGCGGTCGCGCCGGCCGATAACCATGCCTTCGAACGCCTGTAAGCGTTCGCGCTCGCCTTCCTGCACCCGGACATAAACCGCGACGGTATCGCCGGGGCCGAACTCGGGGGCCTTCTTTTCCATCTGCCGTGCTTCGATTTCTTGAATGATTTTGCTCATGGTCAATCTCCTAATTACGGTATCACCGTCCCGGGCGTAAAGTTCGGCTGCGAAAATCCCGCCTGGCGCTTCAGCCGCGCTCGGCCTCGTGCTCGCGTTTAAATTCTTCCAACAGCGCGCGCTCGTCGTCGGACAACGAGCGCCGCGCCAATAAATCCGGGCGTCGTAACCAAGTGCGCCCCAACGCCTGCTTCTTACGCCAGCGCGCGATGCGCGCATGGTCGCCGGACAACAACACCTCCGGCACCGGTCGGCCGTCGTACGTCTCCGGCCGCGTGTAGTGCGGGCAGTCGAGCAGGCCGTCCACGAACGAATCCTGCTCCGCCGAATCCTCATCCCCAAGTGCGCCCGGTATGCGGCGCGCGAGCGCATCGATCAACACCATCGCCGGCAACTCACCGCCCGAGAGCACGTAGTCGCCAATCGACCACTCCTCGTCTACCACGGTCTCGATGAGGCGTTCATCGATACCTTCGTAGCGGCCGGCGAGGAGAATCAAGCCCTCGCGGCTTCCGAGCTCCGCGACCGCCGCGTGATCGAGCGTCTTGCCCTGCGGCGACAGATAACTCAGCTTCGCCCGCGGCTGTTCCCGGCGCACCGCGCTCAAGGTCCGCGCCAGCGGCGGTGCCGCCATCACCATCCCCGGACCGCCTCCGTAGGGACGGTCGTCGACGTTGCGGTGCTTGTCCTCGCTGTAATCACGCGGGTTCCACACCTTGAGCGTCAGCAGGCCCGCACGCAGCGCGCGGCCGGTGATGCCGTAGTCCCGGATCGCCGCGAACATGTCGGGAAAGATGCTGACGACATCGATCCGCATGGCCGCCGCTACTCCGGGTCTTCCCAATCGACATGGATTACGCCACTGGCGAGGTCCACGCGCTTGATCACCGTGCCACCGAACGGGATCAGTCGCTCCGTCTCACCGCGCACCACCATCACATCGTGCGCGCCGGTCTCGAACAGGTGGCTGACCCGCCCCAGCTCGGTACCGCGCTGATCAATCACACGCGCGCCTTCGAGCTCGGCCCAGTAATATTCGTTCGCCGCCGGCGCCGGCAACTGCGCCCGCCCGACCAAGATCTCCGCGCCAACCAATACCGCCGCTTGATCGCGATCGGTGACGCCCTCCAGGCGGGCGATCACACCTTTGCCCTGCACCCTGCCCTCGGCGAGCTTAAGCGTGCGTTCGCTGCCGCCGATCGTCACGAGCCAGGGGCTGTAATTCAGAATCGCTTCGCGCGGGCGCGTGTGCGAGTAAACCTTCACCCAGCCACGCACCCCGAACAATCCGGCGATCCGGCCGACGGTAATCCGGCGGTCCGGTGCGCCGTCCATTTAAAATTAAGCGGCGGGCGCCGTCGTCTTCAACAGATGCGCCACGCGCTCGGTCGGCTTGGCGCCCTTGCTGATCCAGTATTCGACGCGCGCGCGATCCACGCGCACCTTTTCTTCTTTATCGGTCGCGAGCGGATTGAAAAACCCGATGCGCTCGATGCACTGCCCGTTCAGGGCACGGCGCCGATCCGCGACAATAATGCGGTAATAGGGCCGCTTGTTCGCGCCACCGCGCGCGAGCCGTATGGTTACCATCGTTTGAATGTCCTCTGTCTGAGCCCGGGCGGCCTATGCGGCCGGCCCGAATAAGGCGCGCGATTTTAACCGACTATTCCGCGGCCGCATAGGCCGCGGAATGGACAGTTCCAGCCCCGAAGCAGGCCTGCTTCGGGGCGCCAACAAAAAGCCAAGCGGCCTGCCCCTTGGCCTGCGCTATCGAAGGGTCCCTTCTCCCCCTGGGAGAAGGACAGGGATGAGGGGGAACTACGCCGTAAACATGGCCCGCCTAACCCCTCCGGAGGGAGAGGGGGACAAGGGCTCGTGCTTGTTTTATTTGGGGCTCTTAGGGGGCCGGCGGGGCCTCGGGCTTGGCCGGTGGATCTTCCTCGAATATCGAGGGATCGACGGTCGCCGGGGGCGCGCCATCGTAGATGAGGTGGCGCCGACGCTGGCGGTAGGCCTCGCGCACGAACACATAGGGGTCGTCGCCGGCGGCCTCGTACAGGATGTCGCCGGCATCCAGGTAGCGGGTGCGCGTATCCACCGTGTCGAGCGCGAACAGCTTCCAGGAGGTACTGGTTTCCTCCATATGGGTCGGCGGGTACGCGTAATAGTCTCCGACCCAACCGACACCGTCGCGTACGCCACTCGGCCCCAAAAATGGCAACACCAGATAGGGACCCTCGCCGACCCCCCACACCGCGAGGGTCTGACCGAAGTCCTCGTTACGTTTCTCAAGCCCCATGCGCGACGCGACGTCGAAGATACCGAGCACGCCGAGCGTGCTGTTGGTCAGAAAGCGTCCGAGATCGGAGGCCGCGTACTTGAACTTGCCTTGCAGCGCGTCGTTCAACATCACCATCGGCTCGCGCAAATTGGAGAAGAAGTTCGACACGCCCTGGCGCGCCGGGGTCGGCACCACCGCGCGATAACCCTTGGCAACCGGTTTCAACAGATAGGTATCAAACTTTTCGTTGAACGAGTACATCGCGCGGTTGAAGCCCTCGAAGGGATCGCGCGCCTCGTCGACCGGGTCCGCGGGCGCCGCCGCGTCGGCGCCGGGGCCGCGGGTTGTGGCGCAGCCACCGAGGCTCAACATCGTGACGAGCACCAGCAGAAGGCGGCGCAGCGGGAATCGGGTCATGCGGAAATCGTAGGCGCCGCCGATGTCATGCACGCAAGCAACCGGATACACCCGGGCGCTGTAAAGCCACCCATGGAACGCCCGAGCCTGCCCCCGGGGAAGTCGGTAGCGGCGCGTGGTACCCGGATTCCTCCGTCAACTCACCGGTCGAACAACTATTATTAGATTGAAGTCACCCTCTTTCTTTGGAGGTGCCGCATGCCCTATCACTACCCCACACCCGCCGAGGTTGGCATCAAGATTCCAAGTTATCTCATGTCCGACCGCTTTCGCGCCGGCTTCGATCATGGGCTTAAGGGCGGCCAGCTCGATCACGTGGAATATTTTCGGCGCTCGTTCCGGCTGGGGTTTCGCGCCGCCAAACTGTATCTGCGCGAGGTACGCCGCGCGCACGGCGTACTGCAGTTCCCGGCCCGCTATCGCTTCAAGCAGACGACGCGCTGGCAATAGTACAATGCGCTCGCCATCACCGCGCGAGCGCACGAATGATTCGAGCCATTCTCACCGACATCGAGGGCACGACGTCCTCGCTGTCGTTCGTCAAAGACGTCCTGTTCCCGTATTCGCGCGCGCGGCTGCCTGAATTCGTGCGCGCGCATCAGCTTGAACCGCAGGTGGCGCAGCTGCTCGCCGACACCTCTACCGCCGCCGGCCGCCCGCTCGATATCGATGCGGCCATTGCCCAACTCGTCGCGTGGATCGACGACGATCGCAAGATCACGCCGCTTAAGGCGTTGCAGGGGTTAATCTGGGAAGAAGGCTACCGCGCCGGCGATTTTCACGGTCACGTATATGACGATGCCGTCGCCCGACTGCGCGCGTGGGCGAGTGATGGCTTGCGATTGTACGTCTACTCGTCCGGTTCGGTGAAGGCGCAGCAACTGCTATTCCGCTACACGCAGTATGGCGATCTCACCCCGCTTTTCGCCGGCTACTTCGATACCACGATCGGCAACAAGCGCGAGGCGGCGTCCTACGAACGCATCGCGCACGGAATCGGCATAGCACCGAAGCAGATCTTGTTCTTGTCCGACGTCCGCGAGGAACTCGACGCCGCGCACACCGTCGGGATGCACACCTATTGGCTTGTGCGCGACGGCGCGCTGCCGGCGAACGCAACGCACCCGCTCGCGCGCAACTTCGACGACATCACCCTCGACGCCGCCAGCGGCTGAACAGTCTGATAGAGTAAGTCGCGTGCCCCATTCAAGGACGACATTTCGTTGACAACCGTCACCGTGGCAACTGCTTCCCCATCGTTGATCGATCTCGCGCGGGATTTTTACCAGGACGAGATCAAGGATCACGACACGTACAACGCGCTCGCCGAGCGCGAACGCAACCCCGAGCTGCGCGCGGTGCTGCGGCGCATCGCCGGAATTGAACTCAAACACTCGACGTTCTGGCACGCGGTGCTCGAACGGCGCAACGCCGCCGTACCGCAAGCGCGCACCGGTCGGGCCCGGCTGGTGGTGCTGCGCACGCTGCAACGGTTCGTGAGCTCCCCATTCCTGGTGTCGGCGCTGGAGGCCGGCGAGTCGGGCGCGTTCGCGAAGTACCTCGAATGTCTGCGGCATGCAGACTTAAGCGAACCGGAGCGCGATCAGTTGCGTGCCATCGTGCTCGACGAAATCGAACACGAGATGACGTTCCGGCGCGAGTCGTCGAAGCTGGGCTTAAGCAACGTACGCGACTACGTGCTCGGCATGAACGATGGGCTGGTAGAGATATTGGGTGTCGTAACCGGACTCTCGGCGGTCTATGCCGGCAATCCACTGGTGGTGGGCTTAAGCGGCGTCGTTGTCGGCATCGCCGGCGCGATGTCGATGGGCATCGGCGCCTTCGTCTCTGTGCGCTCGCAGCGCCAGGTAAACGAGGCGCTGCGTGAACGTGTCGAGATCCTGTTCCAGGTCGCGCCTCAGCGTGCCGTGAGCGAATACCAGGATCGCCTCGCTGAATCCGGTGTCCCCGATGCCACCGCCGCCGAAGTAGCGCAGCGCGTCGGCGCCAACCGCGAGGCGATTTCACGCCTGCTGCTGCCGGAGTCGACCGAGAACGAACTGCGCTCGGGACTCTTTACCGGGCTCGCGTATCTCGTCGGCGTGGTGTTCCCGGTCTTGCCGTACTTCGTGGCGGGTAGCTCATTCACCGCCCTGATCGGCTCCCTCGCGCTCGCCGGCATCGCCCTCGCCCTGACCGCGACGATGGTCTCGGTCCTCTCCGGTATCAGCCTGCGGAAAAAAGTCACCGAGATGATCATCGCCGCCTTCTCCGCCGCCGCCATCGCGTACCTGTTTGGCTGGATGCTACGGGCCGCTACTGGCATTCAGCTCTAGCAGTTCGTTGAAAAAACGAACTGCTAGGCGCCGCAGGGACGCGCCGCACGAAAATCAAACGCGTAAGCGTTTGATTTTCGGAGCGAGCCGCGGACCTGTGCCGCGGCGAGCGGGTTGAAAAACGCCATGGATGGCGTTTTTCAACAAACTGCTAGTCGCGCCAAGGCTACGGTCGGTAGCGTTTACCACACTTGTCCTTTCTCAATTGCATCCA
>JBKHXU010000068.1:0-8019 GCA_046565865.1 Gammaproteobacteria bacterium
CGAGGTCTTCGGTGGGTATGATTTGTTCAAAGAGGCAAAGATACGCCGGTTCTGGGCCGTGGCACCCGAATCGCGCATGCGCCCGGCGATATTGGCGAAGCTGTACCCGTATCTGCGCCACTCGCCCGCGGCGACCCCGGCGTTTCGCGAACAGTTTTTCCGGCAGGGCATGGAGCACTGCGATCGCGCTATCTTCGCCCACGTGCCGCGCTGGACCACGACTCAGCGCATTTGGCGCCTGTTGCACCCGGACGTGCGCGCGGCGTTGGCTTCGTTCGACGCGTTCGCGCATGTCGAATCCCGGATCCCCGCCGAGAGTGGCCGCTGGCCGCCCATGGCGCGCGATCAGTACGTCGAGGCGCACACGTTGTTGAGCGGTTATCTGTTGTCGTCGCAGGGTGACCGCATGGCCATGGCGAATTCGGTCGAGGGGCGTTTCCCGTTCCTCGACCATCGCGTCATCGAGTTCGCCAATCGCCTGCCGCCGCAGTACAAGCTGCGCGGGCTCACGGAGAAGTATCTATTGAAACAGGCGGTGCGCGGGCTGGTGCCGGATCGCATCCGAACCCGCACCAAGCAGCCATACCGTGCACCGGACGCGGTCAGTTTCTTCGACGATCGCGGCGCACCGGTGCCTTACGTGGCCGAGTTGTTCCGCGCTCAGCGGCTGCGCGAAAGCGGTGTGTTCGCGCCCGAGGCGGTGGACAAGCTGTATGCCAAATGCCGTGCGGGGCAGGCGACCGGATTCGGCGACAACATGTCGTTCATCGCGGTGTTGTCGACGCTGCTGGTCGAAGACTTGTTTTTCAAATCCGACGCACATGCCGCGGCCCCGCGCGCCGCCGGCGCATTTTAAATGGGGCGACATCGATGACCGCAGATATCGAACGAAAGATTCGCGAGCACATCCTCGCGAACTACCTGTTTACGACCGACCCCAATGCCTTGCGCAACGATGAATCGTTGATGCAACGCGGCATCATCGATTCGACCGGGGTGCTGGAAGTGATTCACTTTCTGGACGAGGCGTTTGGCATCAAGGTTGCGGACGCCGAGATGGTGCCGGAAAACCTGGATTCGGTCGCGAATCTGGTCGCCTACGTCGAGCGCAAGCGCGCCGGCTGAGGTGCATGTGACATCCACTCTGGTCGAAAACCTGCGCGCAAGCGCGCTCCGTCGCCCGCACGCCGAGGCCGTGGTGCATGGAACGCGGCGCCTCACGTACGCGGCGCTGTGGGCCGAGGTCGAGGCGGTGGCGGGGTTGCTGCGCGCGAACGGCATGGTGCCGCAGACACGGGTGGCGGTGTTGCTCGAGAACTCACCCGACTATATCGCCGCATATTATGGTGTCCTAGCCGCGGGCGGGGTGGTCGTCGCACTCAATACCGCGGCCAAGGCGGCGGAACTGACCCATTGGCTCGCGCACAGCGAGGCGCAATGGCTGTTCGCGTCGGCGGCGCACCCGCAAGCGGCGGAACTTCAGACATGGTGCCGGGGCAGGGTGCGCGTCGTCATGCGCGACGCCGGTCACGGCGATGCGCTTGCATGGCCGAGTCCATTGTCGGACGTGACCATGGCGGCATCTTCGTCGCATGCGTCGCCACGCGACGCGCTGGCGGCGATCATCTATACCTCGGGCACGACCGGGCGGCCGAAGGGCGTGATGTTGAGCCACGGTAACTTGGCGGCGAACGTCGATTCCATCCTCGCCTACCTGGGACTGAACGAGCGCGATCGCAGTGTCGTCGTCCTGCCGTTTTATTACTCGTACGGCAACTCGGTTTTGCACACTCACCTCGCGGCCGGCGCGTGCCTGGTGCTGGAGGAGCGCATGATCTATCCCCACCACGTCGCGGCGCGCATGGCGGCGGAGCGGGCGACCGGCTTCGCCGGTGTGCCGTCCACGTTCGCGCTGTTGTTGAGCCGGGTGCGCCTCGCGGACTATGACTTGTCGTGCCTGCGCTACCTCACGCAAGCGGGTGGGCCCATGGCGCCGGCGTTGCAACAACGGTTGCGCGCAGCGTTGCCGCAGGCGCGGCTGTACGTGATGTACGGGCAGACCGAGGCGACCGCGCGGCTGAGTTACCTGCCGCCCGAGCGGCTGGACGACAAGGCCGGCTCGGTCGGCATCGCCATCCCGGGCGTCACGCTCGAGGTGCGCGACGAACGCGGCGTGCCGGTCGCGGCGCATGAGGCGGGCGAGATTTGGGCGCGCGGTCCGAATATCATGCTCGGTTACTGGCGCGATGCCGCCGCGACCGCGGAAGTGCTGGTCGACGGTTGGCTCAACACCGGCGATCTCGGTTACCGCGACGACGACGGATTTATTTTTTTGCAGGGCCGCAAGACCGACATGATCAAGAGCGGGGCGCATCGCATACATCCGAAGGAGATCGAAGAGGCGATCGCGGAGCTCGATGGGGTCGCCGAGGTCGCGGTGGTCGGCGTCGCGGACGAGATTTTAGGACAGTCGATCAAGGCCGTGATCGTGCCGCGCGCGGATGTCGCGCTCGACGCCATGCGCGTCAAGGCGCATTGCCAGCAGCGGTTGGCGTCGTACAAGATGCCGCGCTACGTCGAGTTCGCGCCACAACTGCCGCGCACGGCTTCGGGCAAGGTGCAGCGTTACCGTCTGGTATCCGGGGAAATATGACGATGGAGCAAAAGCTGGCATTGACCGGCGACGTGCTGGCGTTGGACACCGACGCCGAGACGCGCCGCATTTGCGATTGGCTGCGCACGGCATGCGGTCGGCTGCGCAAGCGCGGGCTGGTGGTGGCGCTGTCGAGCGGGATCGATAGCTCGGTGTGCGTGGCGCTGGCGGTACGGGCGCTCGGCCCCGAGCGTGTATTCGGGCTCATTCTGCCCGAGCGCGATTCGTCGCCGAGCAGCCGTGAGAACGCGGAGCGGCTGGCGCGCCATCTCGGTATCCGTTACGAGATCCAGGATATCGCCCCCACGCTCGACGCCATCGGTTGTTACCGGCGGCGCGACGCGGCGATCCGCCGCGCGCTTCCCGACTACGGCCCCGGTTGGCGCATGAAGATCGCCATCCGCGGCGGGTTGGAAGGGCAAGTCAATCATTTTTACTTGATCGCCGAGGCGCCCGGCGGCGTGCGCCACGAGGTGCGGCTGGAGCTGGCCGCGTACTTGGAGATCGTGGCCGCGACCAACTTCAAGCAGCGCGTGCGCAAGACGCTCGAGTACTTTCATGCCGACCGACTCAACTATGCCGTGGTCGGCACCCCGAACCTGTTGGAGTACGACCAGGGATTTTTCGTCAAGAATGGCGATGGCGCCGCCGACGTGAAACCGATCGCGCATCTGTACAAGACCCAGGTATACGCGCTCGCGCGTTTCATGGGATTGCCCGACTACATCTGCGAGGCGCGCCCGACGACGGACACCTACAGTCTACCGCAGGGGCAGGACGAGTTTTACTTCGCGCTGCCGTATCAGCAGATGGATATCGCGTTGTGGGCCAAGAACCACGGCGTCGCTGCCGGTGAGCTGGCGGCGCATCTCGGAACCACGCCCGCGCACGGCGCGCGCATCTATGCCGACATCGACGCAAAGCGGCGTGCGGCGGCGTACTTGCACGCGCAGCCGTTGACCGTCGAAAGCTAACAATTGAGTTGTGAGGAGCCTTCACCATGACTGTTAAACAATGGGTAACGACGTTTTTTCTTCCGGTGTTTTTGACAACCACAATGTCCGCCATGGCTATGACACAAACCGCTGACACCAAGCGCATCACTCTGGTCGGTGCCTCGATCGGCAAAGATTGGAACTTCGATCGCGTCGCCGAGCGTCTCAAGATCTCCGGATACGACTTCCGGTACATGGGCAAGTATGACTTCGACAAGAGCGAGCTGATCGACACGATCGTCGGGCAATCGCGCAAGTCCGATATCGTCATGATCAAGGAGTGCTCCAGCTACTTCCCGGGTGACAGCGCCAAGCAGCGCGCGTTCGTGCAGAGCTGGGTCGGTAAACTGCGCGCCGCCGGCGTGCAGCCGGTGTTGGTGACGGTGGCCCCGGTGAAGGCGCCAGGGTTGGTGCAGCGCGGCAAGAATCTGGTCAAGAAGGCGATGGGTAAGCCGGTATGGCCGGAAGAGGTCGCCGCCTTTAACGATTGGTTGCGCGAGTACGCCGCGCGCGAGCGGCTGCCGTTGTTCGATCTCGAGCGCGCCTTGTCCATCGCGCCGGATCAGCGCTACCTGAAACCCGAGTTTTCGACCGACGACGACGTGCACCTGAGCCGCGCCGCGTACGAGCGGCTCGATCGCGAGTTCGAGCAGTTTTTGTCCGGCATCGGCATCGTCAGCGCGTCGCGCTGAGGCCGCGGCGCACACGTCGTTTCACCGATACACCGAGGCAGGCGGATGTTTGACCGGGTACGACGCGACTGTCAGCGTTACTTCGCGCTCGACAGCAAGACCGGTCGGCCGGGAGCGTGGGAACGCGCCTGCATCATCGCCGGCACGCCCGGGCTGCACGCGGTGTTTGTGTATCGTTTCGGCGCTTGGATCAACCGTACCTTCCGCCACAAACTTGTTCGCGCGCCGTTCAAGCTCGTATACGGCCTGCTCGATTGGTTGAGTTTCGTCCTGTGGGGAATTCACATCGACTCGCGCGCGGAGATCGGCGGCGGTCTATATATTGGTCACCCCGGCGGGATTCTGATCGGCCCGGTGCGCATGGGCATAGACTGCAACATCGCGCACCACGTCACTATCGGCCGGCGCGCGAGCAACGAGAACGGCGTGCCGGTGTTCGGCGATCGGATTTGGATCGGCACCCAAAGCGTCATTTTCGGCGGCATCCATATCGGCGATGGCGTGACGATAGGACCGCTGACCGCCGTGGCGCGCAACCTGCCGGCGCGCGCATTCGTGATGGGCAACCCGATGCGCGTGCTGCGGCTCGACTACGACAACACCGCGGAGGTCTACGGCGCGCTCGGCAGTTTGCCGCCACCACCGGCCGCGACAACCGCTACGTCCCTAAGTCGGCGCGCCGCGGTCGCCGCGATCAATATGGCGCGCATGATTCCCGCCTCCGACCGTTTGCTGGGCGCGCGGCGCGAATTGCGTATCCTGGCCTATCATCGCGTGCTCGATGTCGCGGACGACGCGTCGTTTGAATTCGATCCTGATCTGATCAGTGCATCGACCGCGAATTTCGACTGGCAGATGCGGCACCTGCGGAGTCACTACGACCCGGTCAGTTTCCGCGATGTGGTCGAGTTCGTCGAACGCGGCACGCCGCTGCCGCCGCGGCCGGTGATCGTGACCTTCGACGACGGATTCGACGACAATTATCATCACGCGTTTCCCATCCTGCGCGCGCACGGAGTGCCGGCGACGTTCTTCGTATCGACCGGTTACATCGGACAGCGGAACACGTTTTGGTTCGATTGGTTTTTCTATCTGACGCGTCGTGCGATCGGCAGAATCGAAACGCTGACCGTCGGCGATACGCAGTTTTCGCTCGCCGGGGACGACGCCGAACGCAACGCGCGTCTGGCGTTGCGCGCGCTGTGGACGCTCGATGACGACGCCCGGCGCAAGGCCGTCGCCCGTTTGGAGGCCGAGCTTGGCATGAAGCCGCCGGATTCGGGTTTTGCGCAGAGCATGCCGTTGGACTGGGATCAGGTGCAGGAGATGGCGGCGGGCGGCATGGAGTTCGGCTCGCACACGGTATCGCATCCGATCCTGTCTCGCGTCGCCGCCTCCGACTTGCAGTATGAGCTGGTGGAATCGAGGCGGGTGTTGGAACAACGGTTGGCGCGCCCGATCCAGGCGCTGGCGTATCCGGTCGGCGGCGATTTCGCCTTCAACAGTGGCGTCGTAACGGCAACGCGCGACGCCGGTTACCGTGTCGCCGTGAGCTACATTCCGGGCACCAACGCACTCAACGGACTCGATATGTTCAAGCTAAAGCGGATACACATCGAGCGCGAAGTCGGCCGCGCAGAGTTTGCCGCGACGCTCGCGGCGCCTGCCGTGTTGGTCTGAGCCCGGCGCATGGACCCCGTGCAGTCAGACTCGCGCGCGACGCCGATTTCCTCGGTGCTGCCCGACGCCAGCGCCAACCTGCTACAGCCGCTGGCACAGTCTCTCGACTACGCGACCTACTTTCACATGGCCGCTGCGCTGACGCGAAACCATGTGTTCTGGTCGTCGCTGTTGCCGGCCACGGCTGGCGGTACCGAAGTGCTGGTGCTGGAAAATCGGCTAGGCGCACTGACGCTGCGTTTGGCGCGAATGTTTCGCCACGTGTACTCCGTTCCCGCGACCGCGGCGGATGCCGACACAATGTTGCGGCTACTCGCCGGAGCCGGCATCCGCAACGTGCGGATCGTCGCGGCCGATGACATCGAACGCAACGTGCCCGTCGGTTTGGGCGCCGTCGTTTTATTCGGTCCGTTCGAGTCTGAGACGCTTGCAGCGGGGAACGCCGGACCGCTGCTGGCTGAACGTCTTCAGGCGAATGCCGAACGCTGGTTGGCACCCGACGGAATACTGGTTGCCGCCGATAATAACGCCTGGTCATATCGTCGCTGGAAGCGCGGCTCAGCGCCGCACGCGGTTCCGGGAAAGTGGAGCGTTTGGTCGTTTGTGCGACGTGCACGCCGTAAGCGGGCGCACATCGACTGCTTCGTCAATCGAGGGGAACTTACGCTGCATCTATTCCCGCCGCCGGAATTGGTGCCGCTGGACACTCCGGTCAACACCGGCGGTGTCCGTTTGAAAGAACGGATACTCCACAGCCGCTGGGGTCGGCGCGCATGGCCGTCGTATCTGTGTCTTTGTTCGCGTGAACCGGATCGCGGCGCTGCGGGCCTGGTGCGGATCGTGCGCGGATCCGGTGTCGGGGAAAATGTCGGCTGGGGGCGCGATAACGCATTGACGGTCAAGCGGTTGATCGCGGGACATGGCGGCATCACGGTCGCGATCATTGGGCCATCCACCCGCCACGATAGCGACGTGGTCGTGCGGCTGCCGGGCTCGGCGGACGGCGTACGCCGTTGCGAAAACAATATCGCGGCGCTGCGCCACATGGCGGATACATGCCTCGCGGCGCACGTGCCGCGTGCGCTTGCGGTTGGGACACAGGAGCAGCAGCGCTACTACATCGAGACCCGGTGTCCCGGTTGGGACACGGAGACGGCTGGAATCGCGGCGAACACGGCGCTCGATGCCGCGTTCGCGCTGTTGTGGTCGTTTCATAAAGGCGCGACGGAGCAGCGTCGATTGTCGCCCGGGGCATACGACGAGGTTGCCGGCATCAATTTCGCCGACCTGCGTCCGTTTTTGGAACCGGCGCATCAAACACGATTAGATGCGATCCAGGCGTGGGTCAAAACAGCGCTGTGTGCCCGACCTATGCGCATGGGATTCACCCACGGCGACTTCAAGCTCGGCAATCTGGTGTTTGCCGACCCGACTGCGGCGCCCTACATCATCGACTGGGACTGCTCCCACCCGCGTGGCTTTCCGCTCCTCGATTATCTGACGTTGCTGAGCTACAAGCTTGGGCACCAGCTAAAGGGTCGGTTGCAGCGTGCTTATGAGGATCAGATGTTGCCTTGGCGCCTGCCGCCGAGCGACGCGCGTCTGGGCGAGCGGGTGGTCGATGCCTTAGGCGTTAACGAAAAAGAGTTTTTGGCGCTGCGGACGCTGCTCGGGTTTGCGTTTTTGCGCGACCGCCACGACCGGTTCGTGAAGTATCACCCGACGTGGCGCGCGAGCCACGCGCTGCCGATACTGGACGGCGTCGAGCGCGAGATCGAACGCATGGAGCGGAGCGGCGCGCGATGACGACGGTTGCCGAACGGACGCCGACGCCGGCCGCTTCGGTGTCGCACGTCACCGAGATCGATCTCGACCAGATCGCGGCGCTGGCGCCGGCGATCGAGCGGCTGTGTGCACTGCAAACGGAACCGACGCCGTTCCACACCTGGGAATGGTTGAGCGGCTGGTACGAGACGTTCGGTGACGAGGTTGTGCCGCG
>JBKHXU010000069.1:0-1631 GCA_046565865.1 Gammaproteobacteria bacterium
CCTCGTCCAGCGGCACGTACGCGTGGCCATAGCGACGGATGCCCTTCTTGTCGCCGACCGCGCGCGCCAGCGCTTGTCCGAACGTGATGCCGATGTCTTCCACGGTGTGGTGCGCGTCAATGTGCAGGTCGCCCTTGGCCTCGATCGTGAGATCGATGAGTCCGTGGCGCGCGACCTGATCGAGCATGTGCTCGAGAAACGGCAGCCCGGTCGTCAACTTCGACGTGCCGCTGCCGTCCAGATTCACCGTGACGGCGATCTGGGTCTCTTTGGTGTCGCGTTTGACGTTGGCGCTACGCCCGGCCATGGTGTCCCGCTATAACAGTTCAGCTAGTTCGTCTTTCGACAGTTCGCAATCGCTGAGAATCTTGTTCGTGATTCCCGGACCAAGCGTCTCGCCCGCGTGCACCGGCACCACTGTGCAACGACCGTCGCGATGCCTCAAGAAATGGTGGCTGCCCTTGACGCGGATTACCGAAAAACCGGCGTCCTGCAACGCCGCAATCATTTGTCGCCCCGTTAGTCGAGGCAATTTCGTCATCGTCCGATGGTGACCCGCTGCACACCGATAAAGACGGGCGGCTTTCCAGCCGGGCGTTCCACCTCGAGGCACAGCTCAATCGCTTCGTGCACCCGCTTCATCAGTGCGTCCAGCGAGCGCGCCTGAGTATGGCACCCGCGCAGTTCGGGCACGCTGGCGACAAACATTCCCTCGGCGTCGCGCTCGATGATGACGTTGAACTCTCGCTTCATGCCCAAATCCGATGCGCAAATATATTTATATATTTATCGATTGTATATCAAAACCCGCTATAGAGCGGCCTTGAGCGCAGTCAGGAACGATTGGTTTTCGCCTGGCGTACCGACGGTGACGCGCAGGCAACCGGCCAGGGGGCCGGGGGTGTCGAGGTTCTTAATAAGTACGCCGTTCTCGCGCAGCGCCTGAAACATCGCCGTCGCCGAGCGGCCGCGCACGCGGAATAAGATGAAGTTGGCGCGGCTGGGATATGGCTCGATGTCGGGCAACGCCGCCAACGCCTGGTACAGCTGTTCGCGATCTTCGCGGATGCGGCGCGCCTGGGCATCGAAGCTATCGATGTGCTCCAGCGCGAACTCGGCGCTCGCCTGGGTCAGGCTGTTGATGTTGTACGGCAGCCGAATCTTGTCGAACTCGCCGAGCCACTCCTTGCGCCCGGCGAGGATGCCGAGACGCAATCCGGCCAGGCCCTGCTTGGAGAGTGTGCGCATCACCAATAAATTGTCGTAGCGCGTCAGCCGGTCCATGAAGCTGTCGCCGGCGAAGGCGTGATACGCCTCGTCCAGCACCACGAGCCCGGGCGCCGCGGCGATCAAGCGCTCGATCGCGGCCGGATCGAACAGATTGCCGGTCGGATTGTTGGGATATGCGAGAAAGACAACCGCCGGCTGATGTTGCCGCAGCGCCGCGTGCAGCGCCGCCTCATCCAGCGCGAAGGTCGCCGCCAGCGGCACGCCGACGAAGCGCATGCCGACCGCAGTCGCCAGCAGCCCGTACATGACGAACGTCGGCACCGGCGCCAATGCCACCGCGTCCGGCTTGGCCAGCGCCAACAGAATAATTTGTATCAGCTCATCGGAACCGTTGCCGAGCA
>JBKHXU010000070.1:0-6230 GCA_046565865.1 Gammaproteobacteria bacterium
GTTTCCTCCATCCACAACGCCAACGCGTACGAGGAGGGGCGCAAGAAGGCGGAGGCGTTGGCCGAGCTCGATCGTGCCAAGACGACCTTTTTCAGCAATGTCAGCCACGAGCTGCGCACGCCGCTGACGCTGATGTTGGGGCCGCTGCAGGACATCCTCAATGTCGGCGATCGTCCCGCCACCGAGATTCGCGCGCTCGCCGATGTCGCCCACCGCAATGCGCTGCGGCTGCTCAACCACGTCAACTCATTGCTCAATTTCGCGCGCATTGAATCGGGCGGATGCGGGCATCGTACGAGCCGACCGATATCGCCGCGTACACCGCCGAGCTCGCGAGCATTTTTCGCTCGGCCGTGGAAAAGGCCGGTGTGCGGTTGGTCGTCGATTGTCCGCCGCCACGTTCGCCGGCGTTCGTCGACCCCGAGATGTGGGAAACCATCGTGCTCAATCTCGTGAGCAACGCATTCAAGTTCACGTTCGATGGCGAAATCCGGGTGCAGTTGCGCGAACATGAGGGACACTTCGAGCTTAGCGTCAGCGATACCGGTGTCGGTATCGCGCCGTCGGAGTTGCCGCGGTTGTTCGAGCGTTTTCACCGCGTGCGCGGCACGCGGGCCCGGACGTTTGAAGGTACCGGCATTGGGCTCGCACTGGTGCGCGAGCTGGCGCGGCTGCATGGCGGTGACATCACCGTATCCAGCCGCGAGGGTGCGGGGTCGACATTCGTCGTCACCATTCCTGTCGGCAGCGCGCACCTGCCGGCGGAACAAATCGGCGGTGGGCGTCAGCGCGATATCGGTTCGGCGGCGATGGCCTTTATCCACGAGGCCGAGCGTTGGTTACCGCAGGAGCAAGCCGGCGTCGGCGAGTTACGGTACGAGCCAAGCGTGGGCGCGGCGGTCCCGCAGACCGAGGTATCACCGGCGCAAACAAGGCGGCCGCGCATCGTTTTGGCCGACGACAATGCGGATATGCGTGGCTATCTCGCGCGCCTGCTGTCGCCGCAATACGCGGTCGAGGCGGTGGCCGACGGCGCGGCGGCGCTGGAGCGGATCAAGGCCAACCCGCCCGATCTCGTGTTGACCGACGTGATGATGCCGCGGCTGGATGGATTTGGCTTGCTCAAAGCACTGCGCGCCAACGAACGCGTGCGCTCGATCCCGGTGATCATATTGTCGGCGCGCGCCGGCGAGGAGGCGAGCGTCGAAGGCTTGGCCCAGGGCGCCGATGACTACTTGAGCAAGCCGTTTAGTGCGTGCGATTTGTTGGCACGGGTGCGGGCGCAAATCGAGATGCGTCGGCGTACGGTCCAGTTCGAAACGCTGTTAAACGAGGCACCGCTCGGCGTGTATCTGGTCGATGCCGACTTCCGTATCCGTCAGGTCAATCCGCGCGCGCGCCCCGCGTTCGGCGACATCCCCGATCTCATCGGCCGCGACTTCGAGGAGGTGGTCCGTCGTCTGTGGCCAAAAGACGCTGCGGACGAGGTCGTGCGCATCTTTCGCCATACGCTCGAGACAGGAGAACCGCACGAAACACTGGAGCATATTGAGCATCGCCTCGATCGCAACGTCACGGAATACTACGAATGGCGCATCGACCGCATGCCGTTGCCGGAGGGCGGCTACGGCGTCGTCTGTTACTTCCGCGACATCTCCGCGCAAGTAAAGGCGCGCGCGTCGTTGCAACAAAGCGAGGGGCGGTTTCGCGCATTCGTGACCGCGAGCTCGGATGTCGTGTACACGATGAGCGCGGACTGGCGCGAGATGCGTCAGCTGACCAGCAGCGGATTCATCCCCGATACCCCATCTCCCAGTCGCGATTGGCTCGACAAGTACATTCATCCGGATGACCGTGCGCAAGTGCTCGCCGCTATCGAGCGCGCGATCGCGACCAAGGGGACGTTCGAGCTCGAGCACCGCGTCGTGCGCACCGATGGCACACTGGGTTGGACGTTTTCGCGTGCGATCCCGCTGCTCGATGGCAAGGGCGAAATCGTCGAGTGGTTCGGCGCCGCGCGGGATATCACCGAACGTAAGCGTGCCGAAGAGGCGTTGGCGCGGCTGACCGACAAGGCCGAACAGGAACGGCGACTGTATCTCACCATTCTGTCGAGCACGCCGGATCTGGTTTACGTTTTCGACCGCAAGCACCGCTTTATTTATGCCAACGACGCGCTGCTGACGATGTGGGGTCGGACCTGGGGCGACGCCATCGGCAAGAACTGCCTCGAGCTTGGTTACGAACCGTGGCATGCCGAGATGCACGACCGCGAGATCGAGCAGGTCATCGCGACCAAGCAGCCGATCCGCGGTCAGGTCCCGTTCACCGGCACCCACGGCCGGCGCATTTACGACTACATTTTCGTGCCGGTTATCGGCACCGACGGCGAGGTCGAGGCAATTGCGGGTACCACGCGCGACGTCACCGAGCACAAGCAGTCGGAAGACAGGCTGCGCGACGCCGACCGGCGCAAGGACGAGTTCATCGCCATGCTGGCGCACGAGCTGCGCAATCCGCTGGCGCCGATCGCGAATGCGGTGCAGTTGCTGCGCTTGGCCATACAAGAGGACGAGCTGCAGGCGAAGGCGCGCGCGATCATCGAGCGCCAAACCGCTCAGCTCGCGCGGTTCGTCGACGATTTGCTCGACGTATCGCGTATCACCTCCGGCCGGCTGCAGTTACGGCGCGAGCCGGTCGCCATCGCGGGCGTGGTGGAGCGGGCGGTGGAGTCGGTGCGGCCGCTGATCGAGCAGCGGCGGCACATTTTGACCGTCAGTGTCGCCGCAACGCCGATCTATGTTGACGGTGACGCCACGCGGCTAGAGCAGGTGGTCGTCAACCTGCTCAACAATGCCGCCAAGTATACCGATCCGGGTGGCCGCATTGATCTTGCCGTCGAGACGGAGAACGGCCAGGTGGTCTTGCGCATCAAAGATACGGGCATCGGTATCGACGCCGAGCTGCGTCCGCGGTTGTTCGAGCCGTTCGTGCAGGCGAAGCGCTCGCTGGACCGCTCCCACGGTGGCCTCGGCATCGGGCTGTCGCTGGTGCAGCGCTTGGTTGAGATGCACGACGGCACCATCGAGGTGACGAGCGCCGTGGGCCAGGGCAGTACGTTCGCCGTGCGCTTGCCGGCGGTAAGCGCGAGCACGGCGCCAGTCCCGATGGAGCGGCCGGAAACTGCGACGTTACCGGGTCAACCGCTGCGGTTGCTCGTTGTCGACGACAACGTCGACGCCGCGCAAAGTCTCGCGATTCTGCTCACCGGCGCCGGTCATTCGGTACACACGGCCTATGATGGGCGTGAGGCGCTCGATATGGCGCGCAAGTGTCGTCCGCACGTGGCGTTCGTGGACATCGGATTGCCGGAGCTGGATGGTTACGAGGTTGCGCGGCGTTTGCGTGGCGACCCTGCTTTGCGCCACACCAAACTTGTCGCAATGACCGGCTATGGGCAGGCCGACGATCGCCGACGCTCACTGGCGGCAGGTTTCGATCGCCATCTCGTCAAGCCGGCCGAGTTTCCGAAAATGTTAGAGATCCTCTCCGAGGTGTCGGAGCGGCTCGCGAGCTGATCCGATGCCCCACGCGATGCCGCGCTCAACCGGGCGGCCAGCGCAGGTGGCGTCCGCCGAGCACATGCAAATGGATGTGAAACACCGATTGACCGGCATCGGCGTTACAGTTCATCACCACGCGATATCCGCTTTCCGCAACATTTGCCTCGCGCGCAATTTGGGTTGCGACATGCATAAGTTTTCCCAACAGCGCTGCATCCTCCGGCCGCGTGTCGTTGAGCGTGGCGATGTGGCGCTTGGGGATCACCAGCGCGTGTAGCGGCGCCTGTGGATTAATATCGTGGAACGCCAACACGTCGGCGTCGTCATATACCAATTTCGGCTTGATCTCTCCGGAAACCATCTTGCAAAAGAGACAATTATGCGCCATTGCGCCTCCGGCCCGGATTGGGGGTACGCGCAGCATAAAACCTATGGCGCGCGCCGGGAAGGCGGTTGCGATCTCGATAAAACTGCCTAGACTACTGCGCAGTAAACGCATGAGAATTGCTTATGCCGATGGAACATGAACCGGTTGTCGGTAAGACATACGAAGACGCGGACGGCGTGGCATTCGAGATTTTGGCGTTCGACGAGGATGACGGCACGATCGAAATCCAGTATGCCGATGGCTCCCTTGACGAAATCGACCTCGATACCTGGTACGAGATGGATTTGCAGCAGGTAAAGAATGTCGACGAGCCGGACGAAGATTCGGACGAGGAGGACGAAAACGCGGATGACGAAAAGCCGAAGGTTGCCAAGGACGACGACGAGGACGACGATTACGATGACTTCGACGAGGACGAGGACTACGAGGACGAGTAGCGCGATTCGACGCGCTGGGCCGGTTTAGTTCGTGGAAGGGTGGAAACAAAAAGGGAGGAGCGTCGCCGCTCCTCCCTTTTTATATGCGTTCGGTGAATTACACCATGTCCTTCAGCGTCTTCAGCGGCTGAATCTTCACCACGTTCCGGGCCGGCTTGGCCTTGAACATCACTTCTTCCTTTGTGAACGGGTTGATTCCCTTGCGGGCCGGGACGGCGGGCTTGTGCAGCACTTTAATCTTCATCATGCCGGCGAGGTTAACGACCCCGGGGCCTTTCTTCAGATCGCGCTCGATCAACGTGGACAAGGCATCGAATACCGCAGCAACGTCTTTACGCTTTAGGTTTGTTTTTTCGGAGATGAAGGCAAAAATTTCTGATTTCGTAGTTGGTTTTTTTCCGCTTGCTGCCATGAAATTCGCTCCTGGGTGGAAGTTTAGGTTGGGAGGGCGGCGATTAAAGTAGCAGTAATTTAGCGAAAATAACAGTATTCGAGAAGTGACTACGCGCACGTGAAGTGACCGACGGAGGCGATGGCACGACGACCAACCGCGATGGAAAATTTGTCTCGGCGGGCGGTACGCCGTTGCCGACGCTTCGATGTTGCATACGGGTGCGACCCCCGACCCGAAACGGAGCGGTGCGGATGCGGTAGGTCCGCCAAATCCACCGGTTGGCATGCGGAGACCCGAGGACTAAGGCTATAATTCTCGGTTGTTTTAGCCGGGCGCCGTCCCCATCTTAAGCCGGCTCAATACGAGGAGGGCTCCATGCCGATCTACGAATACAAATGCGCAGGATGCGGCCATGCGCTGGAGGCGATGCAGAAGATGTCAGACGCCCCGCTGGCCGAATGCCCAGCCTGCGGAACGTCGCAGCTCAAGCGGCTGGTCTCCGCGGCGGGTTTCCAATTGAAGGGGACCGGTTGGTACGCGACCGACTTCAAGGGCGGAAGCAAGAAGTCGGAATCCAAGACCGAGACCACCGAGACCAAGACCGAACCAGCCAAGCACGGGTGCGGCAAGGGCAGCTGCGGCTGCGCGTGAAATGATCCAACGCCTCCGGCGTTATCTGGTCGCGGGCCTGCTGATCTGGGTCCCGCTCGGCGTTACGCTGCTCATCATCAAGGCCATGGTCGATATCATGGACCAGACCTTGCTGTTGCTGCCGGAGGGAGTGCGTCCGGACCAACTGCTCGGGGTTCGCATCCCCGGGCTCGGTATCGTGCTCACCGCGGTGGTCGTGATCGGCACTGGCCTCATCGTGACCAACCTGCTCGGGCAGCAGCTGTTCGAATGGGGAGAGCGTCTGCTCGACCGCATTCCGTTGGTGCGTACGATCTACGCATCAACCAAAAAGCTTACGCATTCCCTCTTCAGCGGTAGTGGCAAGTCGTTTCGCAAGGTAGTGCTGGTCGAGTACCCGCGCAAGGACATGTGGAGTCTCGCGTTCCTCACCGGCGACGGGGTGGCGGAGGTGAACGCGCGCATAGGCCGGCCGCTGGTCAGTGTGTTTATTCCGACCACGCCGAACCCGACATCGGGTTTTATGCTGCTGGTGCCGCGCGAGGATGTGATCGAACTGGATATGCCGATCGACGACGGTTTTAAAATGATCATCTCGGTCGGCGTCGTCGTCCCCGATCCGACCAAAGAGCTTTTGGTTCGTCAACGCGTCGCCTCGTAGGCGCACGCCTTATCTGGAAGTCGTTAATGCGCACCCACTACTGCGGGGAGTTGTCCCCGGCCCTCATCGACCGCGACGTCACGTTGTGCGGCTGGACCAGCCGCCGGCGCGACCATGGCGGCGTCATCTTCATCGACCTGCGCGATCGCAGCGGCAT
>JBKHXU010000071.1:0-6469 GCA_046565865.1 Gammaproteobacteria bacterium
GCGCCATGGAATTGCCCATGCGAAACGCGCCGACGATGCGCAGCGCCCCCTGCTTGGCCATGCCGCCGCGGAACTTGAGCGCGCGCGTGCCCGCGCCCTCCATCGCCGCGACCATGTCCGGGTCGTAGCCCTGCGCGAGCAGATATTTTTTCCCCTGCTCGCCGCTATAGGTTTGCGTGATGTTGGCGAGCGCCTTGGCGTGGTAGGCGTAGGCCTCGTCGTATGCGGCCTTGACCCACGTATCCCAGCCGCGGCGCATGAGTTCCGCCGGCGCGGCGCCGGTGGCCGGGTCACGCGGAAATCCGCGATCGGCCCACTCCTTGAAACCTTTGCGTAAGAACGCGCCTTTGACACGGCGGTCGCCATAGAAACGGCGCGCCAGCACCAGACCCTTCTGGCAGCAGCGCGGGTCCCAGCGGTGCGACGCCTGATTGCCGTCGAGGTCCTGCGCCTTGCCGTAACCGTAAGTCGGCTCGATGCGCACGACCACGTTGTTCTTCACGTGGGCGTTGAGCAAACAGTTGTGCGTGTCGTTGGGGCAGCACAGGAACACGAACGACTTGTCGGTGCGGAAGATGTCGCGGTACATGCGCTCCCAATCGCGATTGGGATAGTCCGCAAGCGGGTTGTCGACGCGCACCGGCGCGAGGAAGCGGTACTGCGCGAACAGATCGAGCGGCGTCGCCACCGCGCCGAAGCCGGCGGCGCCGGCGAGCTGCAGGAACCGCCGCCGCGACGAGGAAAATTCCGAATTCGCCATCGTGCACTCCGGACTGGATGCGATTCCATCACTCTAGTCCGCACCGGCGCACGCGCATTGATCTACATCAAGCCTCGCGCACGGCACGTGCGACGATCAAATGGCGTCGAGTGTTCGACTGTGAAACGCGACGCCGAGCTTGCGCGCGATGGCGCTGCAGGCGGCGATGTCGACATCGGTCAAGCCGGCGATGGCGGTGAGACGCACCTCCGGCACGAAGTCGCGCGCGCGATCGGCGAAGTCGAGCAGCGCGGCGTAGGCGCCCGGCAGGCTCGGACGGCAGTGGCGGTTGTAGGTCGCCTCGTCTTGCGCGTTGAGCGAGATCGACAGGGCGTCGATGAAGCCTTCGAAATCCGGCGTCACGTCGCGGTGATACACCAGGTTCGCCAGGCCGTCGGTGTCCAGGCGCACGCGGCGCGCGCCCTGCTCCTTCAAGCCGCCGGCCATTTCCAGCATGTCGTACAGGCGCAGCGTCGGCTCGCCCAGGCCGCAGAAGACAACCTCGTCGTAACGGCTGGCGTCGCCGACTGCGGTCAACACCTCGCTCACCGACGGCTCGCGCGGAAGATAGAGATTGGCGCCGCCGACCGTCCATTGATGACGGTGTTTGGGACAGAAACGACAGCTCAAGGTACAGCGCGAGGTAATGTTGAGATAAAGCCGGTCACGCGATCGATAGGCGATCGTCGGCGCATCTCCGGCAGAACTCGCAACGCTGACCATGGAGACAGTTTACTCGTCAGTACCTCCCGCGCCTTGACACATATCAAGTGCGCGGGTCGTCGGGATCGTCCCAGAAGATTTCGTGTGCGCCGCGATCGAGGTCGTCGAACTGGCCGGAGCGGATGGCCCACAGCAGCGCCCACACGATGAGCCCGGCGAGCGCGACCGCGAGCGGGATCAAGAGAAAGAGTACCTCCACGCTAGAGAACCCCAGCCAGTGTGTCATTGCGAGGAGCGGAGCGACGAAGTGACTGCGAAGCGGTCATCCCGAGCAAGGCGAGGGACCTCCGCACACCGGCTGCGGCGGCAAACGCGGGAGATTGCTTCGCTTCGCTCGCAATGACAGTCATATTTGAATCATTCGCCCGGCCCATCCACACCGACCCGTTGTGCGCTAAGCACCACCACGAGCGAACTCGCCGACATGCCGAGCGCGCCGAGCCACGGCGCCACGAAGCCGGCGGCGGCGAGCGGCAAGGCGACGGCGTTATAGGCGATGGCGAGCGCGATGTTTTGCTTGATATTGCGGCGCGTGGCGGCGGCGACGTCGAAGGCACGCGCGAGCACGTCAAGATTCGGCGCCAGTGTCACCATGCCGGCCGCGGATTGCGCCATGCCGGCGCCACGGCCCATGGCCACGGCGACATCCGCCGCGGCGAGCGCGGCCGCGTCGTTGACGCCGTCGCCGACCATTAGCACCACCACGCCGCGCGCTTGCAGCTCGCGCACCGCGCGCAGTTTGTCCTCGGGCAGGAGGCCGGCACGATAGCGGTCGATGCCGCTACGCTGCGCCACGTCGGCGGCGGCCGCTTCGTGGTCACCGGTCAGCATCTCGACCGTGAGTCCGCGGCGCTTGAGCGCGGCGATTGTCGCGTGCGCATCCGCGCGCACGGCGTCGCGCAGCTCGAACGTGGCGACGACGCCGCGTTCATCGGCGAGTTGCACAACGCTCGCGCCGGGCGTGACGCGAGCCGTGTCGTGCACCGCGCGCGCGAACTCGGTCGCGACAAAGCTCGGCGAGCCCAAGGCATAGTTGCGGCCGTCGATTACCCCGCGGATCCCCGCACCCGGCGCGTTGCGCACGGCGGTTGCCGCGTACGCGCTAACACCCGCCGCGCGGCGCAACGCACGCGCCAGCGGATGTTCCGAATGAACCGCAAGCGCAGCAGCGAGGGCCAATGCCCTTTCGCGCTGCGCGCCGGGATTAACTGCGATCAGCTCGGGCTCCCCGTGCGTCAATGTTCCGGTTTTATCCAGCAACACGTGCGTGACGCGCGGCAGACGCTCCAACACCGCCGGGCGCGCTACCAGCAGTCGCGTGCGCGCCAGGCGCCGCGCCGCCGCAGTGTAGGCGAGCGGTGTCGCGAGTGCGAGCGCGCACGGGCAGGTGACGATGAGCATGGCGATGACGATCGATACCGCCCGCTCCGGCGCAACCGATATCCAGTAACCGCCCGCCACCGCAGCGGCGGCGATGACACCGGCGGTCACCCACACGGCGGCGCGGTCGGCGAGATTAACCGCGCGCGGGCGCTCGGCCGCGGCGCGCGCGAGCAAACGCTTGATGCCGGCCAGCACCGTGTCGCCGCCGGCGCGCTCGATCTCAATTGTTAGCGGGCCGTCGCCGTTGACGGCGCCGGCGATCACGCGATCCCCGGCGCGGCACGGCCGCGGCGTGGCCTCGCCGGTGAGCAGCGCCTCGTCCACGCTCGACACGCCGTCGACGACGCGACCGTCGGCCGGCACGAACTCGCCCGGTCGCACCAACACCCGATCGCCAACCCGTAGCGACTCGATGCCGACAGTTTCGGTACGCCCAGCATGGACGCGGGTCGCAATCTCGGGCGTGGCCGGCGTCAGCGCCTCGATCGCCAGCAGCGCCTTGCGGCGCGCGCTGAAATCGGCGTAGCGCGCGGCGAGCAAGAAGAAAACGAACATCACGACCGCGTCGTAATAAATCTCGCCGCGTCCGCCGATCGTGGCGACGGCGCTGGCGATAAACGCCAGCCCCAACCCGAGCGCCACCGGCACATCCATGCCGATGCGGCGCGCGCGCAGATCGCGCGCCGCGCCGCGAAAGAACGGCGCGCCGGCGTAAAGCAGCACTGGCAGGGTGAGCAAAAGACTCAGCCACGAAAAAAACACACGGAACTCGGGCTCGATGCCGAAGAAGGCGCCGGCGTACAGCGCCTCGGCCAGCATCATCACCTGCATGCCGAACACACCCGCGACCGCCAGCTCGCGCAAGCGACGTTTGCGTTCGCGCGCGAGCGCCGCTTGCTCCGCGTCGGGTGTGTAGGGAACCGCGTGATATCCGATGGCCTCGATGGCCTTCAGGATCGTACTCAACGCCACGCGGCGCGCGTCGAACACGAGCTGCGCGCGCGAGGTGGCGTAGTTCGCTTGGAACGACAGCACGCCCGGCAGGCGCGCCACGTGGCGCTCGTTCAACCACACGCACGCGGCGCAGCGCACGCCTTCGAGCATCAACGTGACCTCGCGCCGGTCGCTGTCACCGGTGACGAAACGGGTCTGCAACACCGGATCGTCGTAGCGCGCCGCGTCGCGCAATGCCGCCGGCACTGTGTCGCCCGGCGCGGGAAAGCTCGTGCGCAGCCGGTAATAGTCGGTAAGTCCGCTGGCGACGATCGCCTCAGCCACGGCCGCGCAACCGGCGCAGCACATCGGCCGCGGTATCGCGTCTATCGTTATCGGCGGCGGCGCACCGGCGGGCACCGGCGTGCCGCAGTGAAAGCAATCGAGCGCGGCCGGTATCTGGCTCAGGTTTGACACCACAAATCCTGCGATCGGAGGGGCATGCCGGAGTGTAGGCGGTCGGTTTGCTTCGTCCTTGATCTGCATCAAATCGCCGCGGTTCGCCACCGTCTATGCTTGCGTCGCTCAGCAAGGGGGTCGGAATGGTATTGCAACATGTTTGGGGATTGTTCAGCGAACCGCGGCGCGCTTGGCGAGAGATCCGCGACCAGCGCTGCACCATCAGCAAGTGCTATTGCTCGCATGTCCTGATTCTGGCGGCGCTGCCGGCCATCGCCGGTTTCATCGGCACGACGCAGGTCGGCTGGCGCATCGGCGCGCGCGAGGTGCACAAGCTCACGCTCGAAAGCGGTCTCGCCATCGCGCTGCTCACCTATTTCACGCTGCTCGTCGCGGTGCTGTCGATCGGCTGGATGATTCACTGGATGGGCCAGACCTACGGCGCCAAACGCCCATTGCCGCAATGCGTCGCGCTCGCCGCGTACACGGCGACGCCGCTGTTCCTGGTCGGCCTGCTTTGGATTTACCCGGTGCTGTGGTTCGACATGCTGGTGGCGCTGCCGGCGCTCGCCTATACCGTGTACCTGCTCTACACCGGCGTGCCGATCATGATGGAGATTCCGGAAGAGCGCGGTTTTCTATTCGCGAGCGCGGTGCTCGCGGTCGGCCTGGTGGCGCTGGTGGCGGTGCTTGCGATCACAGCAATCCTGTGGGGCAGCGGCTTTGGGCCGGTGTTCACCAGTCACTGGCAGTGGCTGACGCCGGTGCGCTTGAGCTAGATCAACGCGCGGTGCGCGCGCCCAACCTATTCTTCGCAAACTTTGAGAAATCAGTAATGAATCACGCTGAAACATATAACGATCGCGTCGTACGCCAGTTCGCGATCATGACCGTCGTCTGGGGCGTCGTCGGCATGGCTGTCGGCGTGCTCATCGCGGCGCAGCTCGTGTGGCCGGCGCTCAACTTCGACATCCCGTATCTGACCTATAGCCGCCTGCGGCCGCTGCACACCAACGCCGTGATCTTCGCCTTCGGCGGCAGCGCGTTATTCGCGACGTCGTATTACGTCGTGCAGCGCACCTGTCACGTGCGCCTGTTTAGCGACAAGCTTGCGGCGTTCACGTTCTGGGGCTGGCAAGCGGTGATCGTCGCCGCGGCGATCACGCTGCCGCTCGGCATCACGACCACGAAGGAATATGCCGAGCTCGAATGGCCGATCGATATTTTGATCGCGGTGGTGTGGATCACGTATGCGGTCGTGTTCTTCGGCACCATCGCCAAGCGGCGCGTATCGCACATCTACGTTGCCAACTGGTTCTTCGGTGCGTTTATTCTCACGGTCGCGCTGCTGCACGTCGTTAATAGCGCCGCCATCCCAGTGTCCGCGACCAAATCGTATTCGCTGTTCGCCGGCGTGCAGGACGCTATGGTGCAGTGGTGGTACGGGCACAACGCCGTGGGCTTTTTCCTGACCGCGGGCTTCCTCGGCATCATGTACTACTTCGTGCCGAAACAGGCCGGGCGGCCGGTGTATTCGTATCGGCTGTCGGTGGTGCACTTCTGGGCGCTGATCTTCACCTACATGTGGGCCGGGCCGCATCACCTGCACTACACCGCGCTGCCGGATTGGGCGCAGTCGCTCGGCATGGTGTTCTCTTTGATCCTGTTGGCGCCGAGCTGGGGCGGCATGATCAACGGCATCATGACGCTCTCCGGTGCGTGGCATAAGTTGCGCACTGATCCGATTTTGAAATTCCTGGTGGTGTCGCTCTCGTTCTACGGCATGTCCACGTTCGAAGGCCCGATGATGGCGATCAAGACCGTGAACGCGCTGTCGCACTACACCGACTGGACCATCGGCCACGTGCACGCCGGCGCCTTGGGCTGGGTCGCATTCATCTCCATCGGCGCGCTGTACTACATGATCCCGCGCCTGTTCAACCGGCCGCTCTACAGCGTGAAGCTCGCCGAGTTGCACTTCTGGATCGCGACCGTCGGCATCGTGCTCTACATCTCCGCCATGTGGGTCGCCGGCATCATGCAGGGTCTCATGTGGCGCGCGGTGAATGCCGACGGCACGCTGACGTACAACTTCATCGAGTCGGTCGAGGCGATGCATCCGTTTTATTTGGTACGCCTGCTCGGCGGCATCTTTTTCCTGAGCGGCATGCTGATCATGGCGTACAACGTGTGGCAGACGGTGCGCAACGC
>JBKHXU010000072.1:0-7459 GCA_046565865.1 Gammaproteobacteria bacterium
GGGGTATACGGCCGTGCCTGATCGGCCGCTGGCCGGTATCGGCGTGCTGGTCACGCGGCCGGTCGAGCAGGCCGAGCAACTAGTACAACTGATCGAAGCGGCCGGCGGCCGCGCCATCCGTTTTCCCGCCCTTGCCATTGCACCACCGACCTACCCTGCGGCGCTTGGCGCCTTGCTCGACCGGCTCGCTCAATTCGATCTCGCCATTTTCATCAGCCCGACCGCCGTAGAGCAGGCGCTGCGCCGCCTGCACGAACGCGGACAAAAGCTGCCGGCGGACATGACGATCGCCGCCATCGGCGCCGGCAGCGCCGCCGCGCTGGCCGCGCACGGCATCGTGGCGCTCGCGCCTAAGGAGCGATTCGACAGCGAAGGGCTGCTGGCGCTGCCGCGCCTGCTGCAGGTAAAGGGTCAACGCGTCGTTATTTTTCGCGGTGAGGGCGGACGCGCATTGCTGGGTGATACGTTACGCGCCCGCGGCGCGGAGGTCGTCTCCGCCGAATGCTATCGACGCGTGCGACCGGCCACCGACGCCGAACCGCTTCGGGATCGCTGGCGGCGCGGCGAGATTGACGTCGTCAGCATCACCAGTATCGCCGCGCTCGACAACCTGCATACGATGCTCGACGGTCCTGGGCGCGCGGCGCTGCTCGCGACCCCGGTCGCGGTTTTGAACACCAGCCAGGCCGCGGCCTGCCAACGGCTTGGTTTTGTGCACACGCCGCTGGTGGCATCACAAGCGACGGACGCGGCGCTGGTGCAGGCGATCGGCGCGTGGGCGGCGCGGCGCGCATAACTCACGTCGCGCGGCCGATGTCGAGACACTGCTATAATTCGGCTACCCCCGAGACACGGCGGACGCATGAGCAGCGATAACCCCAAGGACCTTTCGGACGCCGAACGCCGTGGTCGCGAGCGGCGCGCCAATGGCAAGAAAACGCCGATTCGCAGCGGCCGCATCTCAAGCGGCCTCGCCCTGATCATCGCCAGCATCGCGCTGATCGCGACCGGGTACCTCTGGTATACCCTGCTCTACGAGCGTCACGACCTGCTCGCGCTCGATGTCCCTGGCACACTTGAAACGCTCGCACTCGAATCGCGCACGCTCAAGGAAGAAGTGGCCGATATCGAGGAGCAACAGACGAGCCTGCTCGAAACCCAAGAGACGCTGAAAAGCGCGGTCGAAACGGTGCAAAACGACCTCGGCCGGCATCGCGCCGACTGGATCCTGGCCGAGACCGAACAATTGCTGCTGATCGCCAACCGCCGGCTCCAGCTCGCACGCGACGTATCGTCGGCGCTGGCGGCGCTGCGCGCCGCCGACCGCAACCTGGAACTGTTGGCCAATCCCAATTTCATCGGCGCCCGCCGCCAGTTGGCACGCGAGATCGGCATGCTCGAAGCGCTGGAGAAGAGCGACATCGCCGGCATATCGTTGCGCCTCGGCAGCCTCGCCGAGGACCTCGACCGCCTGCCGCTGTCACAGGAGCTGCGCGGCCAGGGGCTGGCGCAGGCCGATGCCAAGCCGGCGTCGAGCGATAGCGACGGCGGTCGGCAAACCGCACGCGATATGTGGCGCGACGTGCTGGGGCTGGTGCGCATTCGGCGCCACGATGTGACCGAGCGGCCGCTGTTGCCGCCGGAGCAGCAATACTTCGTGCGCGAAAATCTGCGCCTCATGCTGTACGGCGCGCAACAGGCGCTGTTGCAGGGCCACGTGCAGACCTACCAGCAAAATCTCCAGACCGCGAGCCGCTGGCTCAACGAACACTTCGACACCAACGCGCAACCGGTACAGACCGCGCGCGCCGAGCTCGACAAACTGCGCGCGACGCCGGTGATGAGCGAGCTGCCCAACATCGCCGGCTCGCTGGAAATACTGCGCAAGGCCGCGGGACGGCGCCCATGAGGTTCGTCCTGGTCGTCATCGGCACGCTGCTCGCGGCGATCCTGGCGACGCTGTATGCGCTGAACAATCCCGGCTACGTGCTGATCGCGCGCCCGCCGTGGAGCATCGAGATGTCGCTCACGGTGTTCGCGCTCTTGTGGTTGGTGGGCACGGTGCTGCTCTACGGATTGATCTACGTCATCGTGCGCCTGGTGCGCATCCCGCGCGACGTCGCGCGCTGGCGCCAACGCCGGCAGGCGCGCCTGGCGCGCAATGCGCTCTATCAAGGATTGGTCAAGCTGGCCGAGGGCAACTGGGTCGAGGCCGAGGCGGAATTGCTGGCGAGCATGCGCGGCACCGACGCCCCGGTGCTGAGCTATCTCGGCGCCGCGTGCGTGAATCAGGCGCAGGGCAACATCGAGAAGCGCGACGAGTACCTGGCCGCCGCGCATCACGCGGCACCGCAGCGCCAACTCGCCATCGGCATGACGCAGGCGAATCTGCAATATCTCGCCAAGCAATCGGAGCACGCGCTCGCCACCTTGAACGAGCTGCGCCGGACCGCGCCGAAGCACAAGCACGTTTTGAAACTGCTGGCGCAGTTGTATCTTGAGCTGCGCGACTGGACCAATCTCGCCGACATCATTGCCGACCTGCGCCAGAACGCGATCATGACGCCGAAAGAAATCGACGCGCTCGAGCTGCGCGCGCATCGCGAACTGCTGGTGCTGACGCTACCGTCGGGCTCGCTCGATGTCTTGAAGAAGGCGTGGAATGCGGTACCGAAACACTTGCGGCGGCAGCCGGCGTTGATCGCCATCTACGCGCGCCAGCTGATCCGCCAAAACGAGATGAACACCGCCGAAGCGCTGCTGCGCCAGGCGCTGGAACAGGAGTGGGATGACGCGCTGATCGAGCTCTACGGTCTGGTGCGCGCCGAGCCGGCGACGGAACAGCTGGAGGCGGCCGAAAATTGGCTCACGAGCCACGCCGACAACGCGCGCCTGCTGCTGACGCTCGGGCGCCTGGCGCTCTACAACAAACAAGACGCCAAGGCCCGGGTCTATTTTGAGAAGTGCGTCGCTCTGCGCGGACCGGTTGAGGCCTATCGCGAACTCGGCGGACTGCTCGAACGCCTCGGCGAAGCCGAAAAGGCCTTAGCCTGCTATCGCCGCGGCCTCGAAGCCTACGCCGACGGCCAGCAACCGTCCGCGGCGCGGCCGGCGACCGGCATGGCGGCGCTGCGCGTGGTGCGCTGATTGCCCGACGTCTCCGGGTAGCTGCTCTATTGAACGTCGTAGCCCGGATTCGGGGCGGACACCGGCGCCGTGGCCGCCTCCGCCTGCTCGCGCCGCTGCTCCGCTGATTGTTGTACCTGACCTTCCAGTGCCTTCGCCTTTTTTAGCGCCCGCAACTGCGGCTCGAACACCGTCTGCTCCGGCGGCGGCTGATTGCAGCCGATCACAGTTACCATCGCCGTCATGAGCACGTATATCGCACGCATAAGACCTCCTTAAATAGCCGTCCGGGAGGAGTTTCCCTCGCTGCGCTCGGAACGGCCGCTTCGCGGTCGCCTCACACCGCATGGGCGAACTCGAACGAATCATAGTACAGCCGATCGTCCGCGAGCCCGCGCGCGCGAAACGACGCGCGAATCGCCTCGATCATGGGCGGCGGACCGCTGGCATACACCTCGTAGTCGGCAAGCGTTGGGTAATCGGCCAGCACCGCGTCGTGCACCCAGCCGGTACGACCGGTCCAGGCATCGTCGGCGTGCGGCTCGGACAACACCGGGGTATAGCGAATGTGCGGATGCGCCCGCGCCCAGCCTTGCGCCAGCGCATCGAGATAGAGATCGCGCCGCGCGCGCGTGCCCCAATAGAGATGCAGCGGCCGCTTGAGATCGCGGGCGATGGCGTCTTCGATAATGGATTTCATTGGCGCGAAGCCGGTGCCGCCGGCGATAAGGATCGCCGGCAGCTCCGCCTCGCGCAGAAAAAACATCCCGAGCGGACCGCGCAGCCGCAGCAGGTCCTTCTCCTTCATGGCGTTGAACACATGACCCGTGAAATGCCCCCCCGGCACGTGGCGCACGTGCAGTTGCAAGGCCTCGGTCTGTTGCGGCGGGTTGGCGAGCGAGAAGCTGCGGCGCTGCCCGTCGCGCAGCAGGATGTCGATGTATTGCCCGGCGAGAAACTTGAACGCCTCGGTCTGCGGCAGCTTGAGCGAGAGGATCATCACGTCGTGCGCCGCGCGTTCCATCTTGATCACGCGCGCGGGCAACGTCTTGATGACGATGTCCTTGGCCACGGCGACCTCGCGCGCCTCGATGGTGACATCGCCGAGCGGCACCGCCTGGCAAAAGAGCGCCTTGCCCGCGGCGCGTTCGACGGCCGACAGCGCTTTCTCCTCGTACGTGCCGTAATCGATGGCGCCCGCGAGCACGCGTCCCTTACACGCGCCGCACGAACCGTTGCGACAGCTGTACGGCAGCGGATGTCCCTGGCGCAAGGCCGCCGCCAAAATCGTTTCGCCGGGTTCTACGCTGAAGGTCTGGCCGCTCGGCTCAAGCCGCACGGTGTGGGTTGGCTTAGACATGCATCGTTCCGCTTGAGGAAACGATCATTTTCGCGGAAAGCCGGCGGAGGGGAAACTGACAGCGCCGACGGCGCACCGTCGGCGCTGTCACCCATAGCCAAAAGGCCCCCTCCCCTATCGGGGCCCTCTCGCTATTCGCTTAAGAGTCGGCGGGCGGCGGTTTCCGAGGTTCTTAAATAAAACCGACGCCGCGCACTTGTTCGTAGATGCGCACCGCGCGTTCGCTGGCGCCGCCGACGAGTGCCGCGTTCGCGACCGCCTCGCATTCGGCGGCAGTCCCGCATTCGATCCCGTCGACGCGATACACCTCGCGCGTCTCGATCGGCACATACGCCCGCCCGTTCCAGGCGTAGCGCATATAACTGACGCGACTCGTATTCGACTCGGTACGCACCTGCACCGCCGGATACGGACCGCTGACGCGGGCCAAACGAAACTCGCCGTTGATCGCGAGCAACGTGCGCGTCCCGCGCGCCGAGCGCTGCACCAACCAGGCGTCGCACTCGCCGTGACAGCCGGCGCGCAGCACCAGGAACAACTCGCCCTGTGCGGCACGGCCGAGCCAATGATGGCTGAGCGCGATGTCGCAGCCGGTACTCGTGTGCGTCTCACAATTGGCCACCACATCGGCCGGCAGCTCCGCCCCCGCGAGCAGCGGGTCCGACGTTTCGCCGGCCGCGGTCCAGACAAGGGCCGCGATGGCGACGACTGCGGTTTGGTAGCGACGGTGGTTCATGCCCATCACTAAGCACATCCCATGCCAGCCGTCGCCGACACGCGGTTGAATCCCATAAAAACAAGGAAAAACTATCGGCTTGGGCGCCGGCGGCGCGCGTTGACAAGCGGTCGACCGACCCCTTTAATGCGCCCGTTACGCCATTCCCGCTGCCGCATGACTGCCGATACCCTGGTCGAGGTCGAACACCTGTCGCGCTACTACGGCGAGCTGCAGGCGGTGAACGATGTCAGCTTCAGCATCCGCCCCGGCGAGATCTTGGGTTTCCTCGGCCCGAACGGCGCCGGCAAAACCACCACCATGCAGATCCTGTCCGGCAATCTCGCGCCGAGCAGCGGCCGCGTGCGCATCGGCGGCCACGATCTGCAGGACGCGCCGCGCGCCGCCAAGCGTCTGCTCGGTTATTTGCCGGAGTTGCCGCCGCTGTATCGCGACCTCACGGTCGATGAATATCTGGATTACTGCGCCGCGCTGCACCGCGTGCCGCGCGGCAACCGGCGCTCGGCACGCGAGGCGGCGAAACAAAAATGCGGCCTCACCGATGTCGGCCGGCGCTTGATCGGCAATCTCTCCAAGGGCTATCAGCAGCGCGTAGGCCTAGCGCAGGCGATCATCCATTTGCCGCCGCTGGTGATCCTCGATGAGCCCACGGCCGGGCTCGACCCGATCCAAATCCGCGAGATCCGCACGCTCATCCGCGAGCTTGGCAAGGATCACGGCATTATCCTTTCCACCCACATCCTGCCCGAGGTGCAAGCGATCTGCGATCGGGTGCAGATTCTGCATCGCGGTCGGCTGGTATTGAGCGATACCATCGATGCGTTGGCGCATCATCTGAAATCCGCCGTGCTGATCGCGGCGTTTCGGCGCCCGCCCACGTTGGCGGAGCTGGGGGCGCTCGCCGGCGTGACGCGGGTGGAATCGATTAGCCCCGATCGTTTCCGCATCCTGCACGCCAACGACGCGGTGTTGAGCGACACCATCGTCGAGCACGCCTGCCGCCACGGCTGGGGGCTGTACGAGATCGCGCCGGAGCGTGCCTCGCTCGAACAAATCTTTCTCGAACTCACCGTCGGCGAACCGGCGCCGCAAGCGGCATGATCGGCACCATCGCCTGGCGCGAGTTGCGCGCGCTGTTCCTATCGCCGCTGGCGTGGGTGATCCTGGCGGTGGTGCAGATCATCCTCGGTCGCCTGTATTCGAGCCAAGTCGAAGAGGTGGCGCGCGCGCTGCCGCAGCTCATCGCCGCCGGCAGCCCGTGGGGCATTACCGAGATCATCCTGCCGGACCTGCTCGGCAGCGCCGCGATCGTGCTGTTGTTGGTGGTGCCGTTGCTGACCATGCGCCTGGTGTCCGAAGAGCGACGCAACCGTACGCTACCGCTACTGCTCTCAAGCCCGGTATCGATGACCGAGATCGTGCTCGGCAAATATTTCGGCGTGCTCGGATTCCTGCTCGTGATCGTCGCGTTGATCGCGCTCATGCCGCTGACGCTGCTATTCGGCGGCGGGCTCGATCTCGGGCTCGTGGCCGCCGGGCTGCTCGGGCTGACGCTCGTGGTCGCGAGCTTCGCTGCCGTAGGACTATTCATGTCGACGCTGACGCAGCACCCCATCGTCGCCGCCATCGCCGCCTTCGGTGCGCTGCTGCTGTTCTGGATTCTGGACGCCAGCGGCCAGGGCGATCCGCGCGCGAGCGCGCTCGCGTATTTGTCGCTGTTCAACCACTACCAGCCGTTCCTGCGCGGCGTGTTCGACAGCGCCGACGCCGCGTATCACCTGTTACTGATCGCGACGTTCCTGGTGCTGTCGATCCGCCGGCTCGACGCCGCGCGGCTACGGGGTTAAGACCATGCGCCGGCCGCAAATCTCGGATCGCCTGCGCTTCTGGCTCGTCAACGCGAGCTTCGTCGTGCTCTTCCTCGCTGCCGTCGGCCTGTTGCAGTGGCTGTCGCACGAATTTCATCTGCGGTTCGATTGGACCCAGAGCGCGCGCCACACGCTGTCGGACGCCTCGCGCGCGGTACTGGAAAAACTCGATGCGCCGCTGACGGCGACCGCCTACGTCGACAACCGCGGCGAGGTTCGGCGTGCGGTGCAGGAGGTCATTTCGCGCTATCAGCGTTACAAGCCGGACTTCACGCTCGAATTCGTCGATGCCGATGCCGACCCCGAACGCGTGCGCACCGCGAATGTGCTGCCGGGTGGCGAGGTGTTCTTCGCCTACAAAGGCACCAC
>JBKHXU010000073.1:0-8400 GCA_046565865.1 Gammaproteobacteria bacterium
ACCCCGAGTGCGCGCGCCGCCTCGATGTAGTCGACCTCGCGCAGCTTCAGCGTCTCGCCGCGCAGCAAGCGGCACAGGCTGGTCCAACTGGTGACGCCCAAAATCACGCACAACCATAGCAGGCGCCAATCGGCGCGTGCCGCGATGTTGTCGAACGATTCCGGGTCATTCGCCATGTGCACCTGCAGGCTCAAGATAGCGGCGGCGATGAGGAGCACCGATGGTATCGAGCTCAACGTGGTATAGAAGTACTGGATGACATCGTCAACCCAGCCGCGAAAGTAACCGGCCATGACGCCGAGCAACAGCGCGAACGGCAACATCACCAACGTTGTCAGCGTGCCGATGACGAGACCGGTGCGCACGCTCTTCAGCGACTTGTACAGCACGTCGATGCCGACCTGATCGGTACCGAGCAGGTGATAGTACGGCGCGAGCTGCACGCCGATGCTGACGAGTACAATGAGAAACGCGGTCGTAAGCCAAATGCTGCGCCACGGGATTTCGTCGGCGCCGCGCCAGAACGCGCGCCAGGCTTCACCGACACGCGTATCGGGCGCGGCTCGGTACCAGACGAAGCCAAGCAACAGCAGCGCCCATAGCGCGACACCACTAACGATCGCGAGTGTCGTGCGCCATGCGATATCGACAGCGCGTTCGTCTGGATCGGCAAGATGCGCCCCACCGTACTTCAACCGCGGATACACCCGTTCGCGCGTCCCGTCCGGCGCCTCCACGGTCTCTTTCATGAACGCATGCGCCGCAAACGGCGCGGAATAGGTGCGCTCGACGCGCGCGCGCAGCGGGCTCAACACGACGTCGAGCAGGCTCTTCACCTCGGCGCTGTACTGCTCGGAATCCGCCAGCCGGCTGCGAAAATGCACCGAGTCGAGCAAACCGATGGCGACGTATGCCGCCAGCACCACCAACGCCGACATCGCCAGCGGCCGGCGCACCACCTGGCGCCACGGCGCGCGCAGGTGCTCGTGGCGCGCGGCATAGATGCCGAAACCGACGCTGGCCAATAGCAGCACGTACACCAACCAATCGGTCCACAAAATTTCAGGTTGGAAAGGCATGTCAGCCGAGGCGCACCCGCGGATCGACCAGCGTGTAACTGATGTCGGTCAGGATCAGCCCCGCGATGTACAACACCGAACCGAGGAACACCATTGCGCGCACGATGGTGAAGTCCTGGGCGTTGATGGCGTCGATGGTGTAGCTGCCGAGGCCGGGGATGCCGAAAAAGGATTCCATGATCAGGCTGCCGATGAACAGCGATGGAATGATCACGACAACACCGGTCAGGATCGGGATCATGGCGTTTTTCAATACATGCCGGAACAGCACCCGCGCCTCGGACAACCCCTTGGCGCGCGCGGTGCGCACGTAGTCCTTGTTGATCTCTTCCAGGAAAAACGTGCGGTACAAACGTGTACTGGCGCCAATGCCGCTGACGACGCCGATGACGACCGGCAATATCACAAACTTGAGCGCCGCCATCCCGCTGTCGTAGCCCGAGATGGGTACCAGGTGCAGCAACTTGCCGATCAAATACTGCCCGCCAATGACGTAAAACAGTGCCGATACCGACATCAAGATAACGCTCAACACCACACCGAGCGTATCGAGATACATGCCGCGAAAGAACGCGAGCACCATCGCGAACGTGATATAGACCAGTATCCCAACGAGGAACGTCGGCAGCGCGATGGCGAAGCTCGGCCACATGCGGTTGCGGATGTCGTAGCCGATATCGCGGCCCTCGTCGGAGCGGCCGAAGTCGAACACGAACAGCCTGGCCGAGTGCTGATAGAAAATGGTGTCGGTGAGCTTGCCAATGCCGCCGCTTTCGGCGTTGTAGAGTAGCGGCTTGTCGTAACCGCGATCCGCCTTCCACTTCGCAATCGCCTCCGGCGTTACGCGCTTGACCCCGAGGTGCATGCGCGCCATGTCATCCGGACTGTTGATGAAAAAAAACAGCGCGAAGGTGAAGAGGTTCACGCCCAGCAAAATGGGAATCGCATAGAACAACCGGCGGATCAGATACGCGATCACGCACCCGCCTCCGCCGCCCGCCGTTGGCCGCGGTTCTCACGTCGCTGATGCGCGACGATCGCGGGAATCAATGCGGCGATCAGCAGCAGCGCGATCGCCACCAGCGGCCATACCACCGGCTCGTTCCATTCCGCGCGCAGCAGCGCGCGGCGCTTGGGATCGATGCGCAGATACTTCAGGGTGTTGTTGGCCATGTGGTTCGGCTTGGCGTTGTACACCCAGGCGTGTTGCAGCGTGAAACGCTTCGGATGAAAGCCCCAGATCCACGGCGCGTCGCGCCGCAGCGTCTGCTGCATCTGCTCGATGATGGCGAGGCGCTCGGGGCCGTTGTCCATGTTCTTCATGCGCTCGAACAGGCGATTGAACTCGGCGCTGTCGTAGTTGGCCGCGTTCTCGCCGTCGCCGCCGACTTTTTTATTGGGGCCGTAGAGCAGGAAGAAGAAATTCTCCGGATCCGGGTAGTCCGCGTTCCAGCCCCATTCGAACAGCTGCGCGCCGCCCTTGCGCATCTTCTCCTGAAACCGGTTGTAGTCGGTGGCGCGCACCACGAGCTGGATGTCGAGCTTGGCCAGTTGCTTGCGCATCCAGTCGATCTGAGCCTTCTGCTCCGGACCGGTCGATGGCGTGTCGTAGTACAGCAGCAGCGGCCGTCCCGACTTGCGGTCAAGACCGTTCGGGTAACCGGCCTCGGCCAGCAGCCGCCGCGCCTCTTCGATCGACTTGCGTTTGGGCCGGCCATCGACCCAATCGTACACGTAGGGATTGATGCCGGCTTGGCCCTCCTGGTAGCCGAAGATTCCCGGCGGCAATATGCCTTGTGCCGGAATGCCGCGACCGTTCAGGAAAATAGAGATGTACTCCTCGTAGTCGATCGCGATTGACAATGCCCGACGCAGTTTACGGGCCGACTCGCTGGTACCCCCGACCACCGGGTCCAGCATGTTGAAGCCCATGTAGTACGACGACGTCGGCACGCTGGTGAGGAGCGTGATGCCCTTCTGTTCCATCGTCTCCGACAACGCCGCTTCGCCGCCGCTGAAGCGGATCGCCTGATCGAAGCTCTCGGCGAGCACGCCGGAGCGGTCGTAGTAACCCTGCACGAACTTGGTCCAGTACGGAATGCCCTCTTTCTCCAAACTGAACACCACCTTGTCGACGAAGGGCAACGGTTTGCCGGCGTCGGCGAGCAGACCGGCGCGCGCGTCGTCGGGCTCGCCTTCGGCCGGATAGCGCTCGCCGTGATAGTTCGGATTGCGCTCGAGCACCATTTTCCGGTTCGGATTGTTCTCGGTCAGCATGTAGGCGCCGGTGCCGACCGGATACCAGTCGAGCGTCAGATTCTTGCGCGCCATGCCGGGCTGCGAAAAAAACTGCTCGGCCTCCGCCGGCATCGGCGCGAAGAACGGCATCGCCATCCAATACAGGAACTGCGGATACTTGCCGACGATCGTGACGCGGTACGTGTAACGATCGACAACCTCGGCGCCGGCGAGTGGATAGCGCTCGAGATCGAGATACACGCCCTCCTCGCCGTCGCGCGTCAACGTTTTGTACGCTTGCGTTAGCGTGCGCGCGTAGTCTTTCATGCCGACGATGTACTCGTTCATGACGCTCAAGATCGGCGAATGCAGTTTCGGGTGCGCCAGCCGTTTGATCTGATACACGTAGTCCGCCGCCGTCAGCTCGCGCGTGCCGGTTTCACGAAAGTCGCCGAGCGTGTTGATGTTCGGCGTTAGCGGCTGAAATGCGCCGTCTGGCGTGCGCACGAAGGCGGGGTGCGGTTGATAGCGGATGCCGGGACGTATGCGCACCTCGTACACGCTATAAGCGATGCTCGCCACCGGCGCGCTGGCCGGCAACCGGCGCCGCTGTTTGTCGAGGTAGATCGGCGCCGGTACGCGTTCGGCCGTGAGCGGGATCAGCTCGTACGGTCGCTTCAAATAGTGATATTGAAACGGCGGCTCGTAGATCTGGCCGATGAAGTCGTATTCGTTCGAGCTGTAGGCGCGGGCTGGGTCAAGATGTTTCGGACGCTCGCGAAACGATGAGTACAGAATGTTTGCCTCGCGCTCGCTCGCCGGATATGGGTTATTCCATGCGGCATCCGCCGGCGAGATACCGCACACCAAGGCGGCGGCAAGCCCAATCGCAACCGCGCGCCGGCACCGCGCCCCTTCCCGGCACCAGGCAATTTCGCTACTGTAGCGGCCCGGCGAGCGAACCCGCTCGCGGCACGGGAGTAGCGCATGGGCTTTCTGGCTGGAAAACGGGCGTTGATCGTCGGCGTGGCGGGCGAGCGCTCGATCGCGACCGGCATCGCGCAGGCGATGCATCGCGAAGGCGCGAGCATCGCGTACACCTATCAAAACGACAAGCTGAAGGAACGCGTGACGAAGCTGGCGGCGGAAACCGGAAGCGGCATGGTACTGCCGTGCGACGTCGCGAGCGACGCCGAAATCGCCGCCGTGTTCGCGCGTCTGGCGGAACAATGGGACGGGCTCGACATCGTCGTGCACTCGGTGGCGTTCGCGCCGCGCGAAGAGCTGGCCGGCTCGTACGTCGACACCGTCACGCGCGACGGATTTCGAATCGCACACGAGATCAGCTCCTACAGCTTCGCCGCGCTGGCGAAGGCCGCGCGGCCGCTGATGCGCGGCCGCAACGGCGCGCTGCTCACGCTGAGCTATCTCGGCGCCGAGCGCGCCGTGCCGAACTACAACGTAATGGGACTTGCCAAGGCCAGCTTGGAGGCGAATGTGCGTTACCTCGCGTATTCCTTAGGTCCCGAGGGCACGCGTGTCAACGCGATTTCCGCCGGTCCGATCAAAACCCTCGCCGCCTCGGGTATCACCGGCTTCAAGCGCTTGCTCGACTTCCAGGACAGCGTCGCGCCATTGCGCCGCGGTGTCACCATTGAGGAGGTCGGTAATGCCGCCGCGTTCCTCTGCTCCGATCTCGCGTCCGGCATCACCGGCGAGATCACTTACGTCGACGCCGGATTCCACTGCGTGGCGATCGGGTCGAGCGAGACCTAGTGTCGGGCCGTTTAGGCTGGCGTCCTGCAATTCCTGTTACAACTGATCCGGGTAAATCTTGATGTCGGCATCGCGTCGTAAACCGGCGCGATAGCTCGCGTAGTACTCGGCGCCGCGGCGAACCAGCAGCTGGCGCTTCACGCGTTCGGTCAACGCCGGGTCGGTCGCCGGCGCATCGTGCACCGCCGTCACCGCGACGACGGCGTAGCCTTGGGGGCCGAGGTCCACGCGGCGGTAGACGGGCTTCCCGTCCGGCCGCGGCGCAGCGAACGCCGCATCGACAATGCGCCGATCGACACCGGCCGCCTGCTCGCGCGTCACGCGCCTATCCAAATTCGGCGTCGCGCCGGCGCCGCGCGCGAGCTGCGCCAGCTCCGCGCCCTGCTGCAACTTCTCCAGCCATTCGGCGGTGAGCGCCTCGACATACTCCTGCGTACGCAAGGCCATCAGTTTGCGCTCTATCTCCGCCCGCACGTCGGCTAACGGCCGCTGCGCCGACGGCTTGTGATCGATCACGCGCAGCGCCAGCAGCGTATCGCCGGACAATTCGATGGCGTCGCTGCTGCGCCGGCTGCTGATTTGCTCCGGATGAAACGCGGTCTCCAGCACGCGCGGGTTGGCGCCGATGCCGGGGCCGCCGTTACGCGTCAGCCAGTCGCTCTGCTCCAGTGCGATTCCCAGTTGCTTTGCCACCGGCGCGAGACTGTCCGCGCTTTCGTAGGCCAAGGTACGCAGACGTTCCGCCTGCTCAAAGAAGCGTTCTTCGCCCCGGCGTCGGCGCACGAGCTCGACCAGTTCCTTGCGCGCCTGCTCGAAACTTACCCGCTGCTCGGGCGTGTAGTGCGTGAGCTTGATGAGATGGTAGCCGTACGGCGTGCGCACCGGCTGACTCGTCTCGCCCGGCTTTAGCGCGTTCAACGCCTGTTCCAGCTCAGCCGGCAACAGGCCGGGTGCGACGTTGCCGAGATCGCCACCCTTGGCCGCCGATTCCGGATCCTCGGATTGCCCGCGCGCGACCTTGGCAAAATCGGCGCCCATACGCAACTGTCGCTCGATCTCGCCGATGCGCGCCTTGGCTTTGGCCTCCTCATCAGTATTCGCCCCCGCTGGCAGCGCGACCAAGATGTGGGCGGCACGCCGTTTGGGCGGCGTGACGTAGCGTGCGGCCTCGGCGGCATACGCCTCGCGCAACTCCTCGTCGGTCGGCTGATAGCCCTTAAGCGCATCCGCCGCCGTCAGCCGTACATATTCGACGCGCACTTGCTCCGGCGTCAAAAACGCGGTGCGGTTCTCGTTGAAGTAGGCCTCAATGTCCTCGGGTGTCACACGCACGCGCGCGGTGAACTTGCGCGGCTCGAGGACGGCGTAGGAAATGCGCCGCTCCTGGCGCAGCAAGCGCGCGACGTTGGCGATATCGCTGTCGGTAACGAATGCGGTGTCGGCCAATCCGCGTTGTACCTGGCTCGTCAGATTCTCGCGCCGCAGCGTGGCCTCGAATTCGGGCGCGGTCATGCCTTGCTGTTGCAACCACGCTTGATATAAGGCGCTGTCGAAGCGGCCGTCGCGCTGGAAATAAGGCGCCTCGCGAATCATTTGCGCCAGGCGCGCATCGCTCAGCCGATAGCCGTTGTCCTGCGCATCGTCCATGAGCAAAGCCTGGTTGATCAACCCTTCAAGGATCAACTCGCGCATGGCGCGATTGTCGCCCTGCGCGGGATTGGCACTGCGCAGTTGCTCGAGTGCCGCCTGGTACACCGGCAGGCGGATCGGCGTGCCGTTGACGCTGGCAACCGCGGTATTGGAACCACCTTCGAAGTAGGAGTTGATGCCCCAGAGCGCGAACGGGATGGCGATAAGAGCAATGATGAAGGTCGCGATAATGCCTTGGGTCTTCTCGCGAATCGTGCTTAGCATGCGTGTACTTTACCGGAAGGTCGGCATGAGCTGCCAGGGTTTGAAACTCGCACGCGAACGTACTACGTCGAGCCGATGGTTGGAAGGCGAACCAGGGCGAGGAGATCCTCGCCCTGAAACAATGGCGGAGCGGACGGGACTCGAACTCTGAGTAAGTCACGCTACATCAGTTATTTAATATATCAGTGGGTCGTACCTGGGGCAATGGCGACGGTAGCTACGTCCGCTTCTCGTTGGGTTCCGTGCACGTGACTGCCGCTCGGACCGTCCGTGCCGACAATCAACCCTAGCCATTTCTCACATCGAAAAGTAGTCCCTTTAGGGACAGTTTTTTAGGCTCGCTCCGGCCACCCTCCAACCGCAACGCGTAAGCGCCTGGCGCGGCACCGCAAAATGTCCAAAAAGGGACCTGTCAGTAATTCTGTGTGCAAGGCAGCTGAACATCGTTACGTTTAGAACTGCTGCACGAACCGCTCGGGGAATAAGATGGCGAACTGTGTCATCGCCGATTTCCATTCCCGCGCGCTCATCTTCCATTCCTTCGTGATGTTTCTCAAGGCGAGGTAGATCAACTTGGTGGCGGCCTCGTCGTTCGGGAAGTGGCCGCGCGTTTTGATGATCTTGCGCAGTTGCATGTGCTCCCAGTGCCGGCGCCAGCTGGCCGCAATCGGCGGATATTTCTTACCCCAGGCGCTGTCGTCGAAGGCATCGAGCGCCACGCGGGCCGACTCAGCGTCGGGAGCCCGGTAGATGGTTTTAAGCTCACGAGCAAAAATTAGTATTAAACAAAAAAGCATGAGGAGTTTCGTAAGAGCCGATGACGATTTGGTGGGCGTACGTTCGGCATAAAAACCCAGCAGAAACACGAACGCTAATCCATTTGAAAACACAAACACGTTAAACAGGCTGTTGTCATTCCCTAACAGCGCCACAAAAACAGCGAGGTTGGCGGCGAGAGCTGCCAGTGCATTTATTCCCGAGATAGTTCCCGCACGCCAAGAATAGAACCCCTGCCGGGAAAAAAGCAGCTGCTCCGATCAGCGCCCGCATTCGGTTCATAGTGCCATTCAACTTTGCCAGTCCTTGAGCATGAAATTCAACGCGCCTTTGTCACGGTGACAGGCCGGAACGTTTTTAAATGACGATATCTATCTACTACCACTACCCCAATCACACCACATCGCCATATACGTTCCCAAGCTGTCATGTTCTGCTTTTGTGAGAAGAGATTCCCGATGCCGCCCTTTACACATAGACTATCGAAACAACCACCAGATCGCGACGACAATAGTAAACAGCTCGCAGGCGATGATGGACCACAAAGCGGTCTTCTGAGCGAAGGTGGCCTTTTCCCACTCAGCTCTAGACGGAAAGAATTTCATCATCGCGGCCC
>JBKHXU010000074.1:0-6478 GCA_046565865.1 Gammaproteobacteria bacterium
AATTTGCCGAAAACTCGCACGCCACTAACGCCACTTATGCCGCTGTCCCCGTCCTCCGCCGCCGATCGCGCGCGCATCCTGATCGAGGCCCTGCCGTACCTGCAACGCTTCCGCGGCAAGACCGTCGTCATCAAGTACGGCGGCAACGCCATGGTCGACGAGGCGTTGAAGCAGGGCTTCGCGCGCGACGTGGTGCTGATGAAGCTGGTCGGCATCAATCCCGTGGTGGTGCACGGCGGTGGGCCGCAGATCGGCAAGCTCTTGGAGCGCATCGGCAAGAAGAGCGAGTTCGTGCAGGGCATGCGCGTCACCGATCGCGAGACCATGGACGTGGTCGAGATGGTGTTGGGCGGCCTGGTGAACAAGGAGATCGTGAACCTGATTAATCAGCAGGGCGGCAAGGCGATCGGTCTCACCGGTAAGGACGGCGGGCTCATCCGCGCGCGCAAGATGGTGCTGCACAAGACCGGCACCGACGATGCGCTGCCGAGCGAGATCATCGATATCGGCCACGTCGGCGAGGTCGAGAGCATCGATCCGCAGGTGGTGGCGTTGCTCGACAGTGCCGAGTTCATCCCAGTGATCGCCCCGATCGGTGTCGGCGAGGACGGCGCGACGTACAACATCAACGCCGACGTCGTCGCCGGCAAGCTTGCGATTACATTGGAAGCGGAAAAATTGATCCTGCTCACCAACACCACCGGCGTGCTCGACAAGGCCGGCCAGGTGCTGACCGGGTTGAGCATCAAGCAGGTGCAGGCGCTCGTCGCCGACGGCACGATCCATGGCGGTATGTTGCCCAAGGTCAACTACGCGCTCGACGCGGTGCGCAGCGGTGTGAAGACCGCGCATATCATCGACGGTCGCGTGGAGCACGCGGTGCTGCTCGAACTCTTCACCGACGCCGGCGTCGGCACCCTCATTCGGTCCTAAGCCATCGCGTGGCCAGAGCGCGCCCCGGCGAACGCCGCGAGATAATCCTGCAAACGCTCGCGCGGATGCTCGAAGAGCATCACGGCGAGCGCATCACCACCGCCGAACTGGCGCGCGCCGTCGGCGTGTCCGAGGCAGCGCTGTATCGGCACTTCAGCGGCAAGGCGCGCATGTTCGAGGCGCTGCTGGAATTCATCGAGGAGTCGCTGTTCAGCCGCATCAACCGCATCCTGGCGGAGGAGCCGGATCTGACACGGCGCGTGCACGACATTCTGTTTCTTGTGCTCGGCTTCGCGGAAAAAAATCCCGGCATGGCGCGCATTCTTTACGGCGATATCCTGACCGGCGAGACCGAGCGCCTGCGCAAGCGCGTGGCGCAGATCTACGATCGATTGGAGACGCAGCTAAAACAAATTTTGCGCGAGGCCGAGCTTGCCGGGGGTCCGCCGTTGCCGGCGACGGAGACAGCGGCAGTACTGGCGGCGTTCGTTGGCGGCCGCATCGCGCACTTCGTGCGCAGCGAGTTCGCGGTCTCGCCGGTGCTGGGCTGGGAACGACAGTGGGCCTTGTTGAGCCGGGTGCTCGAAGCGCGGCGCTAGACGTAGGCCAGCAATCGGCCGCACACCAACACGCCTAACCACAGCGATATCGACAGCGCACCGGCGGCGCGGGCGCGAGACGATGGTTGTGCCGCGTGCCACTCGGCGCGGCGGTGCAACAGCCAGGCGTTGATTCCGGCCGCGGTGATCAGCGCGAGCTTGATGCCAAATACCGGATTGCCGACCCATTCGCTCGCGTGCGCGCTGAACATGAGCAGCCCGGACGGCACGATCAGCGCCAGCCCGAACCAGCTCCACGGCAACACGTGCCGCGCCAGTTCCTGAAGCGGCAGACGCGGTGATAGCCCGAGCAGCCGCAGATCGAACAGGATGACGCCGCCGACCAGCAGCACGAAGCCGAGGATGTGAGTGATCTCGACCGCCGGATAGAGCCACAGCCATTGGCGCATCGCCTGGGCAATGCCGGATTGTTCGAGCCAGGCCCAGCCCGATCCGCCGGCGTCGTGCACCTAGCGCAGCTCGACCGTCTTGCCGGCGATAGTAATGCGCTCGGCGCGCATCTCGTCGGGCTTGTTGCGGTTGGGATAACCGACCACGCTCACTTCGGCGCCGGTCTTCAGCATCGCACGCGGCAGGCCGCGGTTCTCCATGCGCGACGGCGGCGCGAGCACCACGATCCATACCTTCTCACGCGTCTCCAACTTGATATAACCGTGCGGGTGCTCGTAGCCCGATTCCTGAATCTTGCCGGTGACGTCGAGCGTGCGCTCGCTGTCGTATTCGCTCCAGCCGTGGTGCGCGACCACCGGCAGTGCGGCGACAACGGTCGCCAAAAAAATCGCAAGTTGGGATCGAAACATGGGCGGCTCCTTGCCGTGTCAAAGCACTACTGTGCCACGCTCGGGTCCCGGCCGCAGCTCAGGAAAAGTCACGACGCGAGCGGGGGCCGCACACGGGGCAGTCGGGGTCCGGCCGCAGGCGCAGGCTGCGCCACTGCATGCTCAGCGCATCGAGCACGAGCAACCGGCCGACCAGTGTATCGCCCATGCCGAGCAGGAGCTTGAGGGTTTCGGTCGCCTGCAGGCTGCCGATGATGCCTGCCACCGGCGCCAGCACGCCGCGCTCGGCGCACGGTTCCGCGGGCTCGTTGATTTCCTGATAGAGGCAGCGATAACACGGGCTGTGGGGTTGCCGTGGATCGAACACCGTCACCTGACCTTCGGTGCGGATCACCGCGCCCGAGACCAGCGGCCGACGCGCACGCACGCACGCGGCGTTGAGGGCGAAGCGCGTCGGAAAGTTGTCGGAGCCGTCGACCACGACATCGGCCTCGGCCACGGCGCGTTCGAGCGCGTCGCCGGCGAGGCGTGCGCGCAATGGGACGATGTCGATCTCGGGATTGAGCGCGGCCAGCGTGCGCTGCGCCGACTCGACCTTGGATCGCCCCAGGCTCGCGGATGTGTGCACGATCTGGCGCTGCAGATTCGACAGCTCGACGGCATCGTCATCCGCCAACGTCAACCGGCCGACACCGCTCGCCGCCAGATACATCCCCGCCGGCGATCCCAGCCCGCCGAGCCCGACCAGCAGCACGCGCGCGCGCGTCAGCTGCTCTTGACCCTCGATGCCGATCTGCGGCAGCAGAATGTGGCGGCCATAGCGCAGGAGCTGGTGGTCATTCATGCGGCCATTCTAATAGCCCCGTCGCGCGACTGCACCGCGGCTTACCGCATTGGTCGCTTTAACTAGAACTGATAGGAAAACCCGAGCGAGATGACAGGATAGGCTTTGAGATCGTCGAGGTCATTTTCGATTTCGCGCGCCTCCGCGTCCAAATCACTTTGGGGTACGGCGGGGTTGCTCGAGGTCAACGTGACGTCCGGTGCGCCCTGGAACAATACGCCGAGCTCGGCGCTGAAACCGAAGCCGCGTGTCTTGCCGGCGGCGTTCCCCCAGCCGAGGCCGGCGTACGGTGCGGTTTTCTTGAAATTGACTTCCCCACGTAGCGTGCCAGCATTCTGCGTATTACCGCCTATCGTCACCGGTCCAGCCGGCGTCGCCCGCATTACCACGTGGTTCTTGTTGGAGAGCAGTCCGGCTGTCAGCTTGAACGTGCCGGAGAATGGGTGCCAGTCGAGCAGGAGCGCGTAACTCTCCAGTTCGAGGTCGATGTCGTAATTAATATCGCTGGCCGAGTCGGAGTAGCCGTACGTGTAGTTGTTGACGCCGGCGCGCAGGTTCAGCCCACCGGCGAGCGCGAACGTGCCTTCGACTCCGACCCCGAGGGTGCCGGCCTTTATGCCGAGTCCTACCTCTGCAACAGCCGCCGGGGCGGCCACGGCGATCAGCAATCCCATGCCTGCAACGATGTGCCTCATTCTTCCCTCGTATTGGTGTGTGGACCCTCTAGGGTCATAGCAGTCGCGATGCGAAAGTAAAGCCGGGCGCCGCGTCAGGCGCGCCGCGCGCTTATGACCCGATCGTGTCCCGATATGTCGCGATGCTGAGCAATCTCGGCATAGCCGTAACCGGTGAGCAGGGCGCGAACCGCGTCGCCTTGGTCGCGGCCGTGTTCCAGCAGCAGCCACCCACCGCGGCGCAGGTAGCGTGGCGCGTCAGCGGCGATGTGCCGTATCGCGTCGAGGCCGTCGGCGCCGGCGGCGAGCGCCGCACGCGGTTCGAAGCGCAGATCGCCGGCGGCGAGGTGTGGATCGTCGGCGCGCACGTACGGCGGGTTACTGACCACGACGTCGGCTTCGATCCCCGCAAGCGGGGCGAACCAATCGCCATGACGAAACTCGACGTGGCCCAGGCCGAGACGCGTGGCATTGGCGACAGCTATATCGATCGCATCGCGCGCGCTATCGGTGGCGTAGACGCGTGCGTGTGGACGCTCGTGCGCAATGGCGAGCGCGAGTGCGCCGCTGCCGGTACCGAGATCGAACACCGTGTCGGCGGTCTCGATGGGGATGTGCAGTAACGCCTGCTCCACGAGCAGCTCAGTTTCCGGGCGCGGGATAAGGACCGCGGGCGAGACCCGTAACTCCAACGACCAGAACTCGCGCCGGCCGGTGAGGTACGCCACCGGTTCGCCGGCACGGCGGCGTTCGATCAGGGCAAGAAATTGTTGGGCGTGCACGTCGGACGGTGTGGTGCCGGCGCCCGCGATCAGCGCCGCGCGCGCGACACCGAACGCATGTTGTGCCAGCGCCTCGACGTCGACCCGCGGCGTCGGACTTGCGTCACGCAGCCGCGCGATCGCGGCATCGATCAGCTGTCCCAGCGCCGGCACGCTCAGGCGCTTAACGCGGCGAGCTGGTCCGCTTGATCGGCCTGCGCCAGCGCCTGCACCAGGTCGTCGATCTTGCCTTCCATCACCTGATCCAACTTATAGAGCGTCAGGTTGATGCGATGGTCGGTGACGCGACCCTGCGGGAAGTTGTAGGTGCGGATGCGCTCGGAGCGATCGCCGCTGCCGACCAGGCTCTTGCGCGTCGCCGCCTCGGCCTCGCGCTGTTTGCGGCGTTCGGCTTCGAGTAGACGGGCGGACAGAATCGCCAACGCGCGCGAGCGGTTTTTGTGCTGGCTGCGTTCGTCCTGACACTCAACCACGATCCCGGTCGGCAGGTGCGTGATGCGGATGGCGGAGTCGGTCTTGTTGACGTGCTGACCGCCCGCACCCGAGGCGCGGAAGGTGTCGACTTTGAGATCGGCCGGATTCACATCGATCGCGTCGATCTCGGTCGCCTCGGGCAGGACCGCGACGGTACAGGTCGAGGTGTGGATGCGCCCCTGCGCCTCGGTCGCCGGCACGCGCTGCACGCGGTGCACGCCGGACTCGAACTTGAGGCGCGAGTACGCGCCGTTCCCGACCACGCGCGCGATGACTTCTTTGTAGCCGCCGTGCTCGCCGGCACTCGCGCTCACCACCTCGACCTCCCAGCGTTGTGCCTGGGCGTAGTAGTTGTACATGCGAAACAGGTCGCCGGCGAAGATCGCGGCCTCGTCGCCGCCGGTGCCGGCGCGGATTTCGAGGAAGACGTTGCGCGTGTCGTTCGGGTCTTTCGGCAGCAACAGCACTTCCAGCTCGCGCTCAATGTCGCGCAGCCGTGCCTCGGCCGATGCCACCTCTTCCTTCGCCATGTCGCGCACCGCGGCCTCGGGATCGGCGAGCATGGTGCGCGCCGCGTCGAGCTCGTTCGCCACGCGCCGGTAGTCGCGATACAGATCGACCAGCGGATTGATCTCGGCATATTCCTGCGAGAGTTTGCGAAACTGGTCCTGGTTGCCGATGACTTTCGGCTCGCTGAGCAGGGCGGTGACCTCGTCGAAGCGTCGATCCAACCCCTCCAGCTTCGCCTGGATCGAGGCGTTCATGGGATTCAGTCGTCCGTTAGATTGAACAGGCGCCGCGCGGCGGCGAGCAGTGATTCGTTGCCATCGTGGTCGGCGCGCTTGAGCGCATCGGTCGGGGCGTGGGTGAATTTGTTGGTGAGCGCGCGCGCCAGGCTCTCGATCACCTTGTGCGGGTCTTCGCCGCGCGCGAGGCGCGCACGCGCGCGCTTCAGCTCCGCCTCGCGCGCCGCCGCCGCGCTCTCGCGCAGCAGGCGAATGGTGGGCACCGCGTCGAGCGAGCGCACCCACGCCATGAAATCCACCACCTTGGTGTCGATGATCTTCTCCGCCTCGCGCGCCGCGACCTCGCGCGACTGCATGTTCTCCTGCACCACGTCCTTTAGATCGTCGATGGTATAGAGGTAGACGTCGGCCAGCTCCGCGACCTCGGCCTCGATGTCGCGCGGCACCGCGAGGTCGAGCATGAACATCGGCCGGTGCTTGCGCGTGCGCAGCGCACGCCCGACCGTGCCCTTGCCGAGGATCGGCACCGGGCTCGCGGTCGATGAGATGACGATGTCGGCCTCGGCCAGACGCTCGGTGATTTCGCTGAGCGCGATGGCGTCGGCGCCGAACGGATCGGCCAGGAG
>JBKHXU010000075.1:0-3801 GCA_046565865.1 Gammaproteobacteria bacterium
TACTCGCCCAAGGACCAGACGATTTCCTTGCGGTCCGACTCGCTCGATAACACCTCCGGCGGATCGACGTAGTCCGCCACCTTCACCGTCTCGCCGACCTTCACGCGCCAGTAAAATTCGCCGAGAACCAATTGAACTTTCGCCTGACCCTGGTGGAACAAGTAATAGACGCGGTCCAAATACTTCACCGCAGTGCGCGCCTTGCCGGTGATCGTGCCCGCGCGATGCGCGATGGGCTTGCCTTTGATCGGCACAATGAAGTTCCAATGGCCATCGAACTCCATCAACCAGCGAAATCCCTTGGTGGGGTTGAACAACAAATACTCATCCCAGTGATAAATGCCGGTACCGTCGCTGCGCTGGAGGTAGCCGATGACTTCCCACAACGCACCGTGCAGCTTGCCGCGCTTGCCGAGCGGAATCAGCGGTTGAACCCGAACCGCCTTCATCGCCTTCATGATGATTTGGTGATTCGAATCGGCCGCGTCGATAACCGAGCTGCAGCTTCCACACACCACCGCGACGCTGTGACCCTCGGCGCGCAGCGTCACGCCGGCGCCGCACGACGGGCAGTTGAACGCCTTGACCTTGGGTGCCGGCGCGCGGCCCGGGGTCGCCTCACCAACCATCGATTTCTCTCAGCGGCGACATGCGCAATTCATCGAACTCGACGTACGCGCCCACGTACAAACGCACGCCGTCGTCCGCGTAATCGATGCAGGCGAATCGATCCTCGGCGCCGGTCAGGTCGACGCTCGTGCTGGTGCGTCCGGCGACGGCCTTGATCGGCAGCTCGCCTTCGCTGCCGACGCAGGTCGCCTCTTTGATGTCGTCGACTTGGAAGTATTGGCTCGGGGTCAGGCGCAGCGACATGCCGGGACGTATCGCCTCCAGCGCCGGCAGGTCGCGCGGCGGTTCGACGGCGAAACTCATCATCCAGAAGCCTTGGGCCTCGGCCAGCCAGCCGGCGCGACCGTCATCGAACAGCACATACCACTCGTTCCAGCTGCCTGCCTCCCATGCGATCTTGAGGCGCCCGACGATGGCGAAACGGTCCTTGCCGTATCGGCCTTGAGCACCGAGCTGCAGCGGGCTCATATCGGCCGGCAGCTGCGCCATCTTGCCGAGCGCTTCCACGTCGACGTCGTGGCGCACCACCATCGAACTGCAATAAGTGCATACTGCGAACACCGACACCGACGAGCGGAACGCCAGCTCCGCGCCGCAGGCCGGGCACGCCGACTTCAGCATCAGCCGATCTTCTTCAGCAGGTCGGCTTTCTTGGCATCAAATTCGGCCTGGGTGATGACACCCTTGCCCAGCAGCTCGTGCAATTTGCCGAGCACGGCGATCGGGTCGTCCGCTACATTGCTGGCGCCGGTTCCGGTCCCGAGCGCTGCCGCCATGGTTTGCCACATCGCCATACCGGCGCCGAGACCGATGCCGGCACCGGCAGCGCCGCCCTCGTTGCGGGCAGCGGCGGAAATGCTGTCGGCCGCCTGGAACTGCGCGTACTTCTTGAGGTCGCCGACGATGGTCATCGACGCGACCTTGTCCAGCTGACTCTGCAGCTCTTCCGGCAACGACACGCTTTGCACGAAGAACGATTGCAGCTCCAGGCCGTACTCGGCAAACGGAATCGCGAGCACGTCTTTGAGCGTTGCTGAAAACTTTTGCTGGTTGGCCGCCATATCGAGAAACCCAACCTGGGCGCTGCCGAAGAAGGTCGCGAGCGATGTCAGGATCAACGAACGCAGTTGGCCCTCGATTTGTGCCGTCGTATAAATCTCGCGCGTTCCGGCGATCTTTTTGTGGAACACCCGCGGGTTCTTGATTCGGTAGGAATAAACGCCATGCGCGCGCAGCCGGATGGGGCCGAGTTCCTTGTCGCGTACCACGATGGCGTTAGGCGTGCCCCAGCGCTGGTCGATCTGCTCGCGTGTCGAGAAGAAATAGACGTCGGACTTAAACGGCGACTGAAACAGTTTGTCCCAGTTATTGAGCGACGTGAGGATCGGCAACGTCTGTGTGGTTAAGGTGTAACGGCCTGGCTCGAACAAATCCGCCAGCTCGCCTTCGTTCACGAACAGCGCCAATTGGCTCTCGCGCACGGTCAACTGCGCGCCGTTCTGAATTTCCTTGTCGATCATGGGATAGCGGTAGGCGAGCACGCCGTCCTGGTCTTCGGTCCATTCGATGACATCGATGAATTGCTTCTTGAAAAGATCAAACAGGCCCATTACTACCCTCCGTTCGCAAGGAACTCGGCGCAACGCTTCTGCCCATGCGCGCACCCATTATAGACTTGCTGTTTCTTGAGCCACAACGAAAACGCGAGCGCGCTCCCAGCATGAACGATCCTATCCCCGCGCCTAGCAAAAACCCGGTCGCGGCACGGTCGGCGAAAACGCTTCGCATCTGGACCTGGATCGGCGGCGGCCTCGCGGTCGCTGGCGCTACCGGCATGGTGGTGGGCGGCGGTGTGCTGTCGATTCTCGCACTCGGACTTGGGCTCGTGACCGTGCTCGCGACGGCGCTCGCCACACGCTCGTTCGCAGCGCCGCGCCGCGTCGATCGGCGCGCGCGTCTGCGGGAACTTAGGCGCTACATCAGCAAAACGCGCTATCTCGAAAACGTGGGCGACCTCGGCGAACGTACCGCACACCAGGTGGAACGCGCGATCGAACAATACGAAGGTTTCGTGCACCTGTTGCAACTCAAGTTCGCCCCGACGGAACTGACCTATTCACGCTACTATGATGCGGGTGAGCAGGCGTTCTTATCGATATTGGACAACCTAACCACCGTGGCGACGAGCTTGCAGGGCTTGAACGCGACCGACGTCCGCCGCCTCGACGCACGATTGGCGCAGCTCGCTGCTCCAGGTACTGCCGATCCGGCCGCGGAAATTAAGGAGCTTCGAACGCAAAAGGACGAACGCGAGCGCGAAGTCGGGCGCATCAACGAACTCCTCGCCGGGAACGAGCGCGCCTTTTCCGAGTTCAGCCGCGTGCGCGCCGCCCTGTCGAAGGTACAGACGCGCAAAGGTGAGGCCGACGTCGATCTCGACGCCGCGATGGCGCAGCTCAATGAAATGGCCCGGCGGGCCGATAAATATCGGAAGGTATAAGGGGACGCATCATGGCACATGAACCAACAACGACCCGAGACACACTGAAGGTCGCAACGTCAGCCCAGGCCAAACAAGAGCTGGCGCTGGCCGACCCTAAGGCGATCGTGCTCGCACCGAGCGATGAGGCTGAGCTGGAACAACGCGCCGACGCTTTGGTGCAACAGTTGCTGACGCTCGACCCCGAAGACATGGCGGAGCGTGTCGCACGCAAGCAGGCGGTAGAACAGATGGGGCTCGACGTTCAGCGGCGCGCGGCGCGGCAAAGCGCCCTGCTCAAACAGCCGGTCAAGGCGCTTACGGCTCGCAGCCAGGACGGCGGCCAAGTCGCGAACGCGCTGCTCGACCTCAAACTGAAGGTCGAGGAGCTGGATCCCGGCAAGTTCGACTTCGAGCCGGGTTGGTTCTCGCGCGCGATCGGGCGCTTGCCCGGCGTCGGCACGCCGCTCAAGCGCTACTTCTCCAAATATGAGAGCGCCCAAACTGTGATTCAGGCGATCATCCGCTCACTGGAAAACGGCCGCGACGAGCTCGGCCGCGACAACGTCACGCTGTCGGAAGACCAGAAACAGATGCGCGAGACTACGCAGCAACTGGGGAAGATGATCAAGCTCGGGCAGATGGTCGACCGCAAGCTGGAGCAGAAACTTAAAACTGACGTATCTGCGACC
>JBKHXU010000076.1:0-5096 GCA_046565865.1 Gammaproteobacteria bacterium
CGACCGCCGCGACGATGATCGTTGCCCCCGCGCGCGAGGAGCGCGGCGGTGGGGCGATCGTTCCGGCAATGTTAATGCGGCGCGACAGCGGGGTGACACCGTTCGGTTTCATGTTGTCTTAGTCGCTCACGCTCGGGGGCTTTACCGTGGCGACGAACCCGGTCCAAAGCTCGTCCAGCGGCCTGGCATATGCCGAGCGAACCGAGGAATCGAACCGGGCTCCGCCGGCAAGCGATCGGACCAGGCGTTCGAACGCCGCAGGCTCGCTGTGGTGCAAATATTCAACGAACAATGCGGCTTGGCGATAGTACATGTGCGCCTCCAATCCGTACGATGCGGCATGTTTCGCGCCGAGCCACGATTGCGTCGCCTCCGGGACAAAGTGCTTGCCCTGACTTATGGCGGCGCGTGCGGATTCGACGGAAACCGTCTCGGCTCCGCCGCCGTGCGAGACATACACCGCCAGGCCTTCGCTAAACCATCCGGGCACGCGACTCCATGCCAATGTCGACATGCCCTGTGCCAGATGCAGGTGCGACAGTTCGTGCGCGAGTATGCGCGGCAGGCGCGCCGGTTCCTGGTCCAGCAGCTTCGGCGATAAATGGACCGCTTTCAAAAACACGCTGCCCGCAGACTCGCGCGACTGTCCGGTGTGCGCGACATAGCTCTCGCGAGACGCGTACGTATAGACCGCCACGGGTCGCAAGAATGGCGCAAACTGTGCGCGCGCGACGGTATCGAGTGCATGCGGCAGGGCGCTTGCGGCCGCCCGCGCCAACGTCTCCGAACCCGGTTCGCACACGATGCGCGCATCGGACGTGCAGACATGGAAGTGGGACTTCGATTGCGCCCAGGCGCTGACCGCGCGCGCCATGTGACAGCCGCTTGCGAGGAGCGCAACCGCGCCCAGCAAAACGAGCGCGAGATAACGTCTGTGAGTAGAAGCGGTCCGTGCCATATGATCCGATTCGGTTCGAAGCGACAACTATAACGCCCGCGTATTGGCGCGCGCTACGCTGCCGACGATAATGCCGCCATGCCGGCGCGCCTCGCATGCTGATCCGCATCGTCGGGATCGTCTTTTCCATATTCGCCGTAATCGCCGTCGGCTACGTGTACGGCCGGTTGAAGCGGCCGAATCTGACGACGGTCAACCAGCTCAATACCGATGTGCTGTTGCCGGCGCTGATCTTCTCGTGACGCTGCTGTCGTTCGTGTTGAGTGACGCACAGCCGCCGACCTTGGGATTTGCCCAATGATTGCGACCTTGCTGCAAATGTTCACCCTGATCGGCGTCGGCCTGTTGTGGTCGTGGTGGCAGCCGGGCAAGCTTGAACCGGAAGCCGCGCGCAAGGTTCTGGTCGGGTCGGTCTACTATTTGTTTCTGCCGGCGCTGGTGCTGAATGTTTTGTGGCAGGCGCCGATCGGCGTCGAGACGTTGAAGATTATGACGGTCGCGGCCATCGGCGTGCTAGCGGCGCTCGCGGTGAGCTTGCTCGCGTGCCGCGTGTGCGCGGCGCAACGTGGTACCGCGGGGGCGATGATCCTGGCCGCGTCATGGCCGAATGCCACGTACCTCGGTTTGCCGGTGCTGGAGAAAACGCTTGGGCCGTGGGCGCGCAGCGTCGCCATCCAATACGATTTGTTTGCATGCACACCGTTGTTGCTGACCCTCGGCATCATGATCGCGAACGCCTACGGTACCGGTGGCCGCTGGCAGAATCCGGCGCGCGTGTTGCTGACGGTGCCGCCGTTTTGGGCCGCGCTTGCGGCACTGGTGCTCAACGTTGGCGCGGTGCCGATGCCAAGCTGGATCGGCGGGCTGCTGTCGCTCATGGGCGCGGCGGTGGTGCCGCTGATGCTGGTGTCGGTGGGCATGGCGCTGCGCCAAGGCTTCGGTCAGTGGCAGCACCTACCCTTGGTGGTTCCCGTGGCGGTGATCCAACTCTTCATCATGCCGCTGGTGGTGTGGGGCGCTGCCATCGCGTTCGGCTTCACCGGTGAGATGCGAGTGGCACTGGTGCTCGAGGCGGCCATGCCGAGCATGGTGCTTGGCATCGTGCTCGCGGATCGCTACGGCCTTAACACCGGCGTATATGCCGCGGCGCTGACCGCGACGACGTTGCTTAGCTTGGTGACATTGCCGTTGTGGTTCAGTTGGGCGAGTTGAAAACAACGAGGCGAACCATGCATACACGAATGAAACCGCCACTTGCGGCGATAGTCATCAGCGCCGTCGTCAGCGCCTGCGCCGGCACGCCGTCCGCGAATGCGCCGTCAAACGCGCCGCCGGTTGCCGCACCCTCGACGCCCGCCACCACACCGGCCGGTCCGCGTATCAGGTTGAAGGACGCGTTTACGCTCGGGCATCGTACCGCGCCGCTGGCGCTGGTGGTGTATGCGGATTACCAGTGTCCGTACTGCGCGCGCTTTCACCACGGCATGCTCGGCGATATCAAGGCGCGTTACATCGATAGCGGTGTGTTGCTTTACGTGCACAAAGATTTTCCGCTGCGCATGCATCGGCAGGCGTTGCCGGCCGCCATCGCCGCGCGCTGCGCCGGTGCCCAAGGTCGTTACGGTGCGATGCAAGGGCGGTTGTACGAGGCACAGACGAATCTCGGCGAGCCGCTCTACACGCAGCTCGCGACCACGATAGGGCTCGATCTCGCTGCGTTCCAAACGTGCCGCGCCGATCCCGCTACCCATCGCAGCATCGAGCGCGACCTGCGCGAGGGGCAACGGGCGAATGTCAAGGCAACGCCGACACTCCTGCTCGGGCGTATTGAGGGCGATAGCGTGATCATCGAACGCGTCAGCGCCGGGTTGCCATCGCTCGACGCGCTGGGCGCGGAGATCGAGCGGCTGCGCGCCAGTCCTTCGCGCTGAGTGTTTACGCGCGCGGTTTGATGGCGTTCACGTTATGCGGCAGTGCTGTGCGCGTGAGCATCGCGAGCGCATGCAGCACCGCGACGCGGGCGTAGCCGCGGCGCCATACCAGCGCGATCAGCCGGTTCGGCGTCGAGTCGGCGAACGGGCGAAACACCAGCAGGCGCTTGCCGATCGCGCTCGTGCGCGTCGCGAGCGCCGGCATCAACGTGATGCCGATGCCGGCGGCGACCATTTGTCGTAGCGTCTCGAGGCTCGTCGCCGGGTAGTCGTCGTCGCTGCCGCGGCGCGCCCCGCACACGGCGAGCGTTTGATCGCGCAGGCAGTGGCCCTCTTCGAGTAGCAAAATTTGTTCGCCAATGAGATCGGCCTGGCGCAATTTCTTTTTCTTCGCCAGCGGATGTTGCGCCGGCAGCGCCGCCATGAAGGGTTCGCGAAACAGCGGTTCGTGTTCGAGGCCGTGTTCGTCGATCGGCAGCGCCACCAAACACGCATCGAGCTTGCTCGCGCGCAGTTGCGCCAGCAGCTCCGCGGTGAGTGCCTCGCGCATGTATAGCCGCAGTTGCGGGTACGCCGCGCGGATCTTGGGCAGCAGGTGCGGCAGCAGATACGGACCGAGCGTGGGAATGACGCCCAAGCGCAGCGGCCCGGTGAACGGGTCGCCCGCGCCGCGCGCCAGCGCGCGCAACTGATCCGCCTCCGCCAGCACCACGCGTGCCTGGGCGATGATCTCCTTCGCCGCCGCCGTCGGCACCGCGCGCTTGCTGGTGCGCTCGAACAGCTGCACGCCCAACTGATCCTCGAGCTTTTTGATCTGCATGCTCAAGGTCGGTTGGCTCACATGGCAGGTGTTGGCGGCGCGCGCGAAGTTGCCGCTGTCGGCCAACGCCACCAAATAGCGCAAATCCCGCAGGTTCATATCGATAGCCGTTGCCTATTGCAGCGATATTAACAATCGATTGGAGCTATAGGTAGGCCCTCCCTATATTTCCGCCTGTCACCAACACATAGAGGCAACAATGAAAACAGCAGCCGAAACCAAGGCAAGCAGCCAGCCCGCGGTCGCCGCCGCGCTTGGCCGTGTGCTCGCCGATACCTACACGCTTTATCTCCAGACCCACAACTTTCACTGGAACGTCACCGGCCCGTATTTCTACGCACTGCACAAGATGTTCGAGGAGCAGTACCAGGAGATGGCGGCGGCGGTGGACGAAATCGCCGAGCGCATCCGCGCCCTCGGCGCCGCGGCGCCCGGTACCTACGCCGAATTCGGCCGCTTGGCCAGTATCCGCGAGGTAACCGGCGTGCCGGAGTGGTCGACGATGGTACGCACGCTCGCGGACGGCAACGACGCCGCGGTGCGCACGTTGCGCGCCGCGCGCGAAGCGGCCGCGGCCGCCGGTGACGAGGCGACGGTGGACCTTACGGTGCAACGCACGCAGGCGCACGAGAAGAACGCGTGGATGTTGCGCAGCACGATCGAACGTTAACGATAAATCGAGGAACAAAACCATGAGCGACAAACCGAAGACCATGACCACCGCCGCCGGCGTGCCGGTGGCGGCCAACCAAAACTCCATGACCGCCGGCCCGCGCGGGCCGGTGCTGATGCAGGACTATCAGCTCATGGAAAAGATGGCGCACTTCAACCGCGAGCGCGTACCCGAGCGCGTGGTGCACGCCAAGGGCGCGGGCGCGTACGGCACGTTCACCGTAACCGGCGACATCGCGCGCTACACGCGCGCCAAACTGTTCGAGCGCGTCGGTAAGACATGCGAGACGTTCATGCGCTTCTCGACCGTCGCCGGCGAGGTCGGCAGCGCCGATACCGTGCGCGACCCGCGCGGGTTCGCGGTCAAGTTCTACACCGAGGAAGGCAACTGGGACATGGTCGGCAACAACACGCCGGTGTTCTTCATCCGCGATCCGCTGAAGTTTTCCGACTTCATTCACTCGCAGAAGCGCCACCCGGTCACCGGCCGGCGCGACGCGACCATGCAATGGGACTTCTGGTCGCTCTCGCCCGAGTCGTTGCACCAGGTGACGTGGCTCTTCGGCGATCGCGGCATCCCCGCAAGCTACCGGAACATGAACGGCTATTCGAGCCATACGTACAGCCTGTGGAACGCCAACGGCGAGCGCTTCTGGGTGAAGTGGCACTTCAAGACGCGTCAGGGCATTCGCAATCTCACGGTGGACGAGGCGAC
>JBKHXU010000077.1:0-7963 GCA_046565865.1 Gammaproteobacteria bacterium
TCCATGCGGGCATCGCCCGTCTGGAGCTGGGGTGCCCGGCATCGCGATTCCGTTCTTCCTCGCGCACCCGCGGCTGCAGCGGCTGGAGCGCGAATTCATGCTCGAAGTCGAGGGCGGATTGCAGCAACACTGCATGAAGCTGCTGCGCCACGAGGCCGGCCACGCGCTGCTCAACGCATATCAAGTGCATCGTCGGCGCGATTGGCAAAAGGTGTTCGGTCAATCGAGCGTGAAGTATCCCGACACCTATCTGCCGAAGCCGTACAGCAAGAGCTACGTGACACACTTGGACAACTGGTACGCCCAGAGTCACCCGCACGAAGACTGGGCCGAGACGTTCGCGGTGTGGCTTAAGCCGGGCTCGGATTGGCGCAAGCGCTATCGCGACTGGCCGGCGCTGCGCAAGCTCGAATACGTCGACAAGTTGATGGAAGAGATACGCACCCAGCGACCGCGGGTGCGCAACAAACACGAAGTCCTGCCGGCGCGGTCGCTCAAGCTCACGCTGCGGCGCTACTACACCGAAAAACAAAAACGCTACGGCCGCGACAGCCCGGAGTTCTTCGATCGCGATCTGAAGCGTCTATTCTCCGACGCGCCGGAGCACAAGGCGCTGCCGAAAGCGTCACAGTACATTCGCCACCATCGCAACGACATTATCAACGTCGTGTCGCGCTGGACCTCCGAGTACAACTATCGCATCAACATGGTGCTGAAGGCCATGATCGCCCGCAGCGACGCGCTGCGGCTGCGCGTCGCGCGCAGCGACGAGGAAATGCTGCGCGACATCTCGGTGTGCTTGACGACGCTGGTGATGAACAAGCTGCACTCGGGCGGATTCAAGGTCACGCTATGAAAAAGTTGCGCGTCATGATGCTGGTGCACTACTCGCTGGTGCCGCCCGAGGACTTAAAGCGCGACGATTCCCGATTCGCCAAGTACCGCACCGAGTACGACGTTAAACAGACCTTGAATCGCCTGGGCCACGAGGTACGTGTAATCGGCATGTACGACGATCTCGGCCCGATTCGCAAAACCATCGAGGAGTGGAAACCGCATATCGCGTTCAACCTGCTCGAGGACTTCGCCGGCAACAGCGCGCTCGATCATTACGTGGTGAGTTACCTCGAGACCCTGAACACCCCCTACACCGGGTGCAATCCGCGCGGGCTTCTGCTTGGGCGCGACAAGGCGCTGTCGAAAAAGCTGCTGTCGTACCACCATATCAAGGTGCCGGACTTCATTGAGTTCGAGCCGGGCAAAAAAATCGGGCGCCTGTGGCGCCTGCCGTTTCCCATGATCGTGAAATCGGCGATCGAAGAAGGTTCGGTCGGCATCGCTCAGGCCTCGTATGTCGAGAACGAACAGCAGCTGCGCGAGCGCGTCGCCCTGCTGCACGAAAAGACCAAGGCCACGGTGATCGCCGAACAATATATCGACGGGCGCGAGCTGTATGTCTCGGTCATGGGCAACGCCCGCCTGGAAGTGCTGCCCATCCGGGAACTGGTGTTTGACAAGGTCGCCGACGGGCTGCCACGAATGGCGACATATAAGGTGAAGTGGGACGACGACTACCGCGCGCGCTGGGGCATCGAATACCAGTTCGCGCGCAACCTGCCGAACGGGACCGGCGAACGCATCGCGCGGCTGTGCAAACGCGCCTATCGCATCCTCGACCTCACCGGGTATGCGCGTTTCGATCTACGCCTTAACCGCGATGGGGAGCTGTATATCCTGGAGGCCAACCCCAATCCGGCCATCGCCACCGATGACGAATTCGCCCAATCGGCGTCTAAGGCCGGTATGGGCTACGAAGAGCTGATTCAGCGAATACTGACCCTGGGTCGAGGGGCGGCGCGGGCCGAGGATTCCAGCTAGCGTACGTGAAGGCGCGCGACTGCCGTCCTTGGCGAGACGCCTCGGCTTTAATCAGCCCCAGCCCGGCCCTCCGTGGCCGGGCGCTCGCCGGCGCGAAGACACGTTAAGTGTCTTCCCGAAATCTCCCGGCTCGCCCCCTTGAAACACTGGCATATGACCATATAATTAATCACTAATATAAAACCTCCGGATAGGGGTATCATGTTTGTCAAAGATTCTATAGTTACTGAAGCAAAGGAGACATCCTATGAGCAGCAACTTGATTAACGGCTTCCCCTCAGACGGCGTCGTAACGATCAACCGGGTCATTCTGCGGCCCGAATACACCGTCGATGACCTGCAAGAGCGGGTCGCGATGCTGTGCGAGAACGTCAAAACCTACCACTCCGACACCGGCTTCGTCGGCGGCTTCGTGGCCCTAAACAGCGGCAACATCTCGAACGAAGGCAGTTCCATCGGCAAGGCCGTGGAGAGCTCACTCAAAGATAAGGAGGCCCTGATCGTCACCTTCTGGCGCACCTTCGAGGACCACGAGCGTTCGCACCGCAGCGATACCTTCCAGCCGCTGTTCAAAAAAGTGCTGGAGCTGTGCGAGAACGGCAATGAAGAGATTGCCTACAACATGCTCTGGTCGGGCAAGGCCTACTCGCCCGAGGAAGCACGCGCCGCGCGCGAGGCCAAGGCCAAGTACTCGAAGGCGGCCAACGCCTAATCGAGACCGCAAGTACCGATACGCGCGGCCGGCTTTTTTAGCCGGCCGCGTCGTTTTTGGGTACCGCGTTTTCCGGGCACGTTACCAGGAGCGCGCCTAAAGCCAACCTGCACCGTTTTGGGTACACTCGAACCACTATCTCCTATAACAACGTCATGCTGTTACACATTACCCCCGACCTGCCGCACACGCGCGCCAATCGCTGCGCCAAACTCGATGAGTTACTGAAGCAGCGCATCCTGGTGCTCGATGGCGCCATGGGCACCATGATCCAGCGCTATCAGCTTGGGGAGGCGGACTATCGCGGCGAGCGTTTCAAGGACTGGAAATCCGATCTCAAGGGTAACAACGATCTGCTCACGCTGACGCAGCCGAAAATTATCTCGGACATCCACAGTGCGTACATGGATGCCGGCAGCGACATCATCGAGACCAATACTTTCAACTCGACGGCGATCTCGATGACCGACTACGGCATGCAATCGCTGGCGTACGAGTTGAACCTCGAAGGCGCCCGCCTCGCGCGCGGCGTCGCCGATCGCTTCGAGCGCAAGGACCCGACGCGGCCGCGCTATGTCGCCGGTGTACTCGGGCCGCTCAATCGCACCGCGTCGATCTCGCCGGACGTGAACAATCCCGGTTTTCGCAACGTCACCTTTGACGAGATGGTCGTCGCCTACACCGACGCCGTGCGCGGTCTGGTCGATGGCGGTGCGGATATTATTTTGATCGAAACCGTGTTCGACACGTTGAACGCCAAGGCCGCGATCTACGCGGTCGATCAGTATTTCGAGAAGGCCGGCTACCGGTTGCCGATCATGATTTCCGGCACCATCACCGACGCCGCCGGCCGCGTGCTGTCCGGCCAAACCGCAGAGGCATTTTGGAACTCGGTCGCGCACGCGCGACCGCTCTCCATCGGTCTGAACTGCGCGCTCGGCGTGAGCCAACTGCGCCAATATGTCGAAGAGGTATCAAACTTCGCCGACGTGCGCACCAGCTGCCACCCGAACGCCGGCCTGCCGAACGCCTTCGGCGGCTACGACGACACGCCGGAGTTCATGGCGAAGGAGATCGGCGATTGGGCGCAACAGGGATTCCTCAATATCGTCGGCGGATGCTGCGGCACGACACCGGCGCACATCAAGGCGATCGCTGCCGGCGTCGGCTCGGTGCGCCCGCGCAAGCCGGCACGCATCGAGCCGAAGCTGCGGCTTTCCGGGCTTGAGGCGCTGAACATCGGCCCCGACTCGTTGTTCGTGAACGTCGGCGAGCGTACCAACATCACCGGCTCGGCGGCATTCAAAAAACTCATCCTCAACAACGACTACGCCAAGGGCCTCGACGTCGCGCGCCAGCAAGTCGAGAACGGCGCGCAGATCATCGATATCAACATGGACGAGGCCATGCTCGACGGCGTCGCCGCCATGGGCACGTTCGTGAATCTCATCGCCTCCGAACCCGACATCGCGAAGGTGCCGCTCATGATCGATTCGTCCAAATGGGACGTGATCGAGGCGGGCTTGAAGCGCAGCCAGGGCAAAGGCATCGTCAATTCGATCTCGCTCAAAGAAGGCGAAGAAAAATTCCTGGAACAGGCGCGCCTGGTGCGGCGCTTCGGCGCGGCGACGGTCGTGATGGCGTTCGACGAGACGGGCCAGGCCGATACGCAGCAACGCAAGGTCGAGATTTGCGAGCGCGCGTACAAGTTGCTGACAGAAAAGGTCGGCTTTCCGGCGCAGGACATCATTTTCGATCCGAACATCTTCGCGGTCGCGACCGGCATCGCCGAGCACAACAACTACGCGCGCGACTTCATCGAGGCCACGCGCGAGATCCGCCGTCGTTGCCCGCATGCGCACATCTCCGGCGGGGTGTCGAACGTGTCGTTCTCGTTCCGCGGCAACAACCCGGTGCGCGAGGCGATTCACTCGGTGTTCCTGTACCACGCGATCAAGGCCGGGATGACGATGGGCATCGTCAACGCCGGCGTGCTGCCAGTGTACGAGGACATCCCGGCGGAGCTGCGCGAACGCGTCGAGGACGTAATTTTGAATCGGCGCGAGGACGCGACCGAGCGCCTGCTCGAAATCGCCCCGAAGTACGCCGGCAAGGGCGAGCAGAGCAAGGGGCCCGATTTGTCCTGGCGCGAGCAGCCGGTGCGGGAGCGCCTGAAGCACGCGCTGGTGCACGGCATCGACGAGTACGTCGAAACCGACACCGAGGAAGCGCGCCAACAATTCGAGCGCCCGATCCAGGTCATCGAAGGCCCGCTCATGGACGGCATGAGTGTCGTCGGCGATCTCTTTGGCGCCGGCAAGATGTTCCTGCCGCAGGTGGTGAAGAGCGCGCGCGTGATGAAAAAGGCCGTGGCCTATCTCATTCCGTTCATCGAGAAAGAGAAGGAAAGGAACGCCGACACGCGCCCCAAGGGCAAGATCCTGATGGCGACGGTCAAGGGCGACGTGCACGACATCGGCAAGAACATCGTCGGCGTCGTGCTGGCGTGCAACAACTACGAGGTCATCGACCTCGGGGTCATGGTGCCGGCGGCGAAGATTCTCGAGGTCGCCAAAAAAGAGAACGTCGACATCATCGGCCTCTCCGGCCTTATCACGCCCTCACTCGATGAGATGGCGCACCTCGCGAAGGAATTAACGCGCGAGGGCTTCAGCGTGCCGCTCCTCATCGGCGGCGCGACCACGTCGCGCGTGCACACGGCGGTTAAGATCACGCCGAACTACGGCCATCCGACCATCTGGGTGAAGGACGCCTCGCGCAGTGTCACGGTGGCGTCGAACCTGCTCAGCGACGATCAAAAAGAAAGCTACGTCGCCAAGATTCGCGCCGAGTACGACGAGGTGCGCGAGCGCCACAAGAACAAAAAGTCGAACATTCGCCTGCTGTCGCTCGCCGACGCACGCGCCAACAAAACCAAGATCGACTGGAACCACTACACACCCCCTGCTCCGCGCAAGCTCGGCCTTGAAGTGCTGCCGAACTATCCGCTCGATGAGCTGGCGCGCTATATCGACTGGACGCCGTTTTTCCAAACCTGGGAGCTGCACGGAAAGTATCCCGCGATCCTGAGCGACGAGAAGGTGGGCAAGCAGGCGACGCAGCTTTTTAACGACGCGCAAAAAATGCTGAAGGAGCTGATCGCGGGCCGCAAGCTGACGGCGAACGGTGTTATCGGTCTCTTCGCCGCGAACAGCGTCGGCGACGACATCGAGGTGTACACCGACGAGACGCGGGCCCGGGTTGCGACCGTGTTCTATACACTGCGCCAGCAAGATGAGAAGCCGCCCGGCAAACCCAACCGCGCGCTCGCCGACTTCATCGCACCGAAAGAAACCGGGCTTAAGGACTACATCGGCGCCTTCGCCGTCACCGCCGGCATCGGCGCCGACGAGCTGGCGAAAAAATACGAAGCCGCACACGACGACTACAAGGCGATCATGGTGAAGGCGCTGGCCGATCGGCTGGCGGAGGCGTTCGCCGAACGCCTGCACGAACGCGTGCGCCGCGAATTCTGGGGCTATGCCGTAGATGAAAACCTCGACAACGAGAAACTGATCCACGAGGAATACAAAGGCATCCGCCCCGCGCCCGGTTACCCCGCGTGCCCGGACCACACGGAAAAGCCGGCGTTGTTCGCGCTCATCGACGCCACGCGCAAGGCGAAGGTGCAGCTCACCGAGAGCCACGCCATGTGGCCCGCCGCCGCAGTCAGCGGATTCTACTTCTCGCATCCCGAGTCGACCTACTTCGCCGTGGGCCAGCTCGGCAAGGATCAGGTCGAGGACTACGCGCGCCGCAAAGGCATGGACCTCAAAACCGCCGAGCGGTGGCTGGCGCCCAACCTGGGCTACGATCCCGAAGAGTAATCCCCGGCGATCCTTCAGCACCCCTGGCGTCGACCCGACTACTCAGTCGACGGCGTGTACCTTTGACCCGAGGACCTGCCATCCGCTTCCGTTGAGTTAGTGGGCTGTTCCCTTATAGTTGAAATAGCTCCTCCTTCCTGGGATTTTCAGCGTGAATCGGAAAACGTCCGCCTCGTTCAACCATCAACTCACCTTCCTGGCCCGCCCCAAACGCTACGGACGTTGGATCTTGGCGACGCTCGCCGCAATCGCCGGCGGCGCGACGTACGTCTCGTTGCTGGAGATGCCGCCGGTCGCGGAAGACACGGCCGCGACGACTACCGAAAAGCCGCCGCGCGCCGCATTGGTGGCGGCGCCGCGACCGGTTAAAAAAGTTGAGATCGACTACGTCGTCAAACCCAACGACACGCTCGGACAGATCTTCACTGTCCTCAAGATCGACGTCAATGAATTGCCCAGCTTGCTGAGCAGTCCCGTCGCGCGCGAAAAATTCAAAGCACTGCACCCCGGCGATAGACTAACCATCTCGCTGCGCGATGGCGTACTTCATGGCGTGAAACGCCGCATCAGCGACAACGAGCTGGTGTCGATAACACGCGGCGCGAATGGCTTCATCGCGGCCGTCGTCGCCACACCGGTTGAGATCAAAACCGCGCAGGTACGCGGCACGATCAACGCCTCGCTGTTCGCCGCCGGCCGCGCGGTCGGTTTGACGCCGGAGATCGCACAGCAACTCACGGATGAAATTTTCGGATGGCAGGTCGACTTCGCGCTCGACATTCGCCCGGGCGATCGATTCAACGTCGTCTATGAACAAAAATATCGGGACGGGACGTATGTCGACGATGGGCGCATCGTCGCCGCCGAGCTCGTCAGCAACGGCCAGACCTATCGCGCCGTTCGCTACAAATCACCCGACGGCAAGATCGACGACTACTACACGCCCGACGGCCACAGCGTCCGCCGCCCGCTGCTGCGCGCACCGATCGACCTCACGCGCGTCACTGCGAATGTCGGCGCCGAGCGCCAGCCGATTATCACGCTCATGCGCGAGCACCGCGGGGTGGACTACCCAGCGACGGTCGGCACGGCGGTGAAGGCGGCGGGCGACGGTCGCATTAAATTCATCGCCGACAACGGCGAATACGGCAACAGCGTCGTCATCGAACACGGCGGCGGGCGATCGACGCTATACGCGCACCTTTCCGGGTTTGCGAAGACCGCCGGGCTGAGTCAACACGTAAAGCAAGGCGAAACGATCGGTTACGTCGGCAACACCGGCGCGGCGACCTCGCCGCACCTGCACTACGAATACCGCGTCAACGGCACCGCCACCGACCCCAGCACCGCCACCGCACCCACCGGCGCACCGCTGCCGGCGCAGTACCTCGCGGACTTTCAGTCGAAATCGGCGGCATTGCTCGCAAGCTTGGGGCAGCCGGGCGCAGCGGTCGTAACAGCATTGTTAACGCGCTGATACCGGCTG
>JBKHXU010000078.1:0-17165 GCA_046565865.1 Gammaproteobacteria bacterium
AGAAGCGGTAACGCCCATGCTACCGCCCTCACCTTCCCGATGCTGTCATTGCGAGGAGTCGAAGGCGCCGTGACACGATCATCCCGAGCGAACGCGAGGGACCTCGCCCCAATGGAGGCTCGGGTAGCCGGAGGGAGATTGCTTCGCTTCGCTCGCAATGACACAGGCGGTGGGCTTATTGCGCCGCCGGCGGCACTTCAACATCGGGCGCGCAGACGATGCCGTTGATGCGCCCGCTGCGGCGCGCGCCGTTTTCGCGCCAGACGAGATCAAGATCAAAGCGCGTGCCCGGCGCAAGATTGAATATGGAAAAGCCCCAGTTGTAATCACCCGCGGCGTAACGCTGGCGCGTGGGGATGAGCGACCACTCGAAGGCGAGCTGTGCGGCGGGCGACACGCCGCGCGCGGTCCAATCCTTTTGCCAGTCTTCGCGCGTTTTCATTTGACCCTTCTTGCCGCCGGCATGGACGGTCCATTCCTTAAGATCGTACTCGATCACACTCTTAGCCGTCGCCGGCGCGGCGTTCTTGAAGATGGTTTGGAACACGCAGCTCTGTGCAACGCGCTCGGCATCGGCGGCGGAGAACCCACGCGCCTGGAAAAACCCGCGCGTCTGATCCGGCAGACGCTGCACGAAACGCACGGAGATGTCGCTCTGCGCAATCTCCCAATACGGCAGCTGCGCCTCGGCGTCCGTGCCGGTAGTAACGGCGGCGTGCGCCGGCGAGAGCGATATGAGTAAGCCGACCAAGACAACGTGAAATGGTTTGCTGGTGCGGCGAGACATGTGACGTAAGTGCGAGGAGGTTGGCATCGGTATAGAGAGCTAAACAATCATCGGCGTTTCTGCGCCACACTTTTCTTCAGCGCCGCTTGCGTTTCTTTCGACAGCCGCGCCATGCCGGCGCGCAACTGCGTCATGAACTTCGCCGGCTGTTTCATTGCGGCCGCCCAGGCGCGGCGCAGGTCGCCCGGACGATCGCGCGTTAGCACGGTTAGCAACTGCTCAGCCTGAAAGATATCTTTCTTTGTCTTCGTATGAAACGCGGCAATGCGGCGCTCGGCGGTGACGAGCTTGTGCAGCGCATAGCGCGCGGGCGCGGGGACATTCACCAAAATACCGGCGCGGGCGACCAGCATCGCGGGCTGGGTATCGGTAAGCAGGTAGTCGAGGAATCGGACCGGCTCGGCGTAGGTATCGAGCGCGGCGATATGGATGGGCTTGTTCGTAGCACGACCGAGTAACGGCGTGAGTACATCCACACTCAATTGCTTACCCTTGATGCGAAATCGCGTCGACGGCGCCTTATGATCGAGCGCGGGCACTTCGATGAATCCCAGCTCCGACTCGATCAGCGCTTGCCTCAAATTCACCTGGCGATCCGGCATGCCGATGAGTACGCGATACGCAGCGGCGATATCGACGTCTTGGGTGCGCGTTGCTTCCGACGGCCATTTCACGCCGAGCATGTTTCCGTACATGCCGAATGCATGCGAGCCGACCAACACACCGCCCGCCAAGAACACCCCGGCCCGCTCCAACAGCTCAAACAGACGGGCCTCGACGGCGCTCACCGTATGGGCGCCGCCCGAGACCAGCATTGAGACGATATCTTCGCGCGCCTTGAGGTCCGGTGCGGCGCTATCCCACAGAGCCCTTTCCCGCTCGATGAGCGTTCGCACCTCGTCGGTATCGGGCCCGAGGTAGTGCTGGGTCTTGCGGCTGCCGACGGTAACCTGCAGATACCAATGTTTCGCGCCCTTGATGCGCTTGGCCACGAACGACAGCCCACGCCCACTCGGCGCCGCGCCCTGCACGCCCTGCGCGAGCAACTGCGTATACAGCAAACGTGTCGATTCGGGGAGAAGGTCCACGGAAGCCGCCCTGTTTCGTTATACGCAGTATAGAAACAGACTGCGTATAACGCTATACGCAGTTTGCACCGAGACGGCGTATAACGATCCTGCCCAAAAACCACTGGACGAACTTGTTGGCACCCCTTTAGTTCTAGAGCTGGTGCGAATCGCCCAGACTCCGCACACGCGCCACTCGCCGACGCACTAAAGGCTGCGGAATAGAACGCGACGCTCATGCGTCGGCCCGACTGACGAAATCTTCAGGGCAAATCGGGTGGACGGTTTCTATACTGAAAAGAAAGCCACGCCCGGCAGCGTATGCCCAAAACGGATCTGCTCATTGTTGAAGACGACCTCAAGGTGGCGCAGGCCTTGGCGCAGGGGCTGACCGAGGCGGGTTACAGTGTTTCGACCGCCGCCGATGGTGCCGATGCGCTGTTTCGCTTCCTCGAAGATGCGCCCGACCTGGTGGTGCTCGATCTCAACTTGCCCAAACGCGATGGGCTCGATGTCTTGCGTGCGATGCGCAAGGCGCGAGCTGACGTGCCAGTGCTGATCGTTTCCGCGCGCGACACGATCGACGATCGCGTGCTTGGTCTTGAAACTGGGGCCGATGACTATCTCGTCAAACCGTTCGCCTTTCCTGAGTTGTTGGCGCGGGTGCGTGCGCTGAAGCGGCGCCGTGGCGGTGAGCCGATGTTGCATATGCGCATTGCTGATCTTGAAGCCGATGTCTTGGCGCGCAAGGTGACGCGCGCGGGGCGGCGCATCGACCTGACTCCGCGTGAGTTTCAGATCCTCGAACTCCTGCTGCGCAACCACGGCAGCATCGTCTCGCGCGAGACCATTGGGCGCGAGGTGTGGCGCGTGCAGCGCGCGACACCGCTCGACAACGTCATCGACGTGCACCTGGTACGGCTGCGGCGCAAGATCGACGCGCCGGGCGACGCGCCCCTGATCCACACGGTTCGCGGCGTCGGCGTGCTGCTAAGCGAGGTGCCGTATGGGTCCTGACGCCGTGCGCGTGCGTGGGCTTGGTCTGCGTGCGCGCATGGCGCTGTTCTCGACGCTGATGATGACGGCGGCGGTATTGATACTGGCGACGGTGGTGACAACGGTGTTTTCCGCGGGGTTGCGCCACGGGACCGATGAGTTGCTGGCGCAGGATATGGAAACGCTGCGGTCGCTGTTGATGCTGAATGACGTAGGTCGGGTGGAGTTGTTCTCATTGGCGCCGGAGGAACTGGCAAACGACGAGCTGACCAAAAATATCCGCTTCGTCGTACGTGACCCCACCGGCGCGGTGCTGTTGGTCTCCCCGGCCCTGACTGGCGTCACGTTGCCGCTCAGAAAAGCTGTGAACCAGTCACCTTACGACGCGCAATTGCACAACGAGCGCGTGCGCCTGAAACAAGCGACGCTGACGCTGACTGAAGGCGCGCTTAGCCGCACCGTCGTGGTCCAGACCGTGCGCTCGATCCAACCTTTTATTGCGCAGGAGGAACGGCTGCGCTGGCTGCTGTGGGGATTGCTGCCGGTACCGATCGTGTTGGTCGCACTCGGCAGTTGGCTCGTTGCTACCGCGAGCTTACGCCCGGTGAATCAAATGGTGACAACGGTGCGCGACATGAGCGCGCACGCGCTGGATCGGCGCCTGCCGACCGGCCTGAACGACGAGGTCGGGCGGCTGGCGGCGACGTTCAATCTGCTGCTGGAGCGGCTTGAACGCAGCTTTCAATCGCTGACGCGCTTCACCGCCGATGCCTCGCATGAGCTGCGCAGCCCGCTCACCGCCCTGCGCACGCAGGGCGAGATCGCGCTCGGCCGCGTGCGCACGCCCGCGGAGTACCAGCAGGTCGTGGGCAGCATGCTGGAGGAGATCGGGCGCTTGGAACAAATGATCGACCGGCTGCTGAAACTGGCGCGCGGCGATGCGGGATTGGTATCGCTCGCACCGCGCGAACTGCATCTTAAGCGTTACCTGGCGGAATGGATCGAGCGCTACAGCGCACTCGCGGAGGAAAAGCGCGTGAGCTTCGAGCTACAGGGCCCCGCGGAAACGATAGCCGCCGATCCGGCGATACTCGACCACGCCATCGCCAACCTGCTCGACAACGCCATTCGCCATTCGCCCGCCGGCGGCCGCATCGTGATCGAGACATGGGCGACGCCGCAGACGGTGGCGATTGCGATCTGCGACCAAGGGCCCGGCATTCCGCACGCGGAGCGCGAGCGCGTGTTCGATTGCTTCGTGCGTCTCGACACCGCGCGCACCGGCACCGGCGCGGGTCTTGGGCTTGCCATGGTGAAGTGGGCGTGTGCGCTGCATCAGGGGCACGTCGCAATCGAGGACACCGCACACGGACACTGCTTGATCGTCACGTTACCGCGCCGCACCTGAACGAATCTTCATCCAATCTTTAGTGGTGAGCTTAAGTCGCCGCCGCCAGACTTGAGTTGAGCAACCGCTCAATCACGGAGGCACTCATGAACATCCCTCGCAATGCAATCGCCGTCCTCGTCGCCGCCGCGTTCGCGGGCGGCGCGCAGGCATCCGACTTCACGCCCGCGTTTCAAGCCAGTTCCACGCCGGAGGTGCTGCGCACGCTCGGCGCGGCCGACGCCGCATCGCACTCGGCGCTGCGTCTGAAGGCGCCGCGGATTGCCGAGGTCGGCGCGTCGGTGGCGATCGAAGTGTCGAGCCGCATCCCGAACACCGAGTGGATCGCGATCATCGCCGACAAAAATCCGACGCCGCTCGCGGCGGTGGTGCGTATCAATGACAAGCAGCCCACATTGCAGACGCGCATCAAGCTGCTCGAACCGTCCCAGGTACGCGTCGTGGCCAAGGCCGGCGGCCGTTACTACACCACCGATCAATTCGTGAAAGTGGTCGAGGGCGGCTGCGGCGGTGGCTCGGTGTCCGTGGCGGTGGATCAGAGCTCGCAGCGCGTTGGAAATACCGGCGTTCGCAGCCGCGCGAATGACGACGGCGTATTGGTGCAACTCATGATTCAGCACCCGATGGAGACCGGATTGCGGCAGAACAAGGAAGGGAAGATGGTCCAGGCGCTCGACGCCAAGAGCGGCAAGCCGGTCGCGCCGCACTATATCCAGCGCGTGCGTGCCCGCGTAAACGACAACTCTGTACTCGATGCTTACTGGGGACCGTCGATCTCCTCAACGCCGATATTCGGTTTCGGGGTGAGCGAGTACCGCAAGGGCGACCTCGTTACGGTCGAGTGGGAAGACAATCAGGGCAAGCGCGGCGGTAATAAGACCACGTTGGGCGACAAACAGGCGTAACGGCTCGCGCGCGCCGGGTAGCCGGCGCGCGCTATGCCCTATTACTTTGCCGGCGCCATCTCTTTAATAAAGGCGTCGGCCTCGCGGATGGAGCGGTTCATGTCTTCGACCAGCGCGCCGATGTCGGCTTCGACCTTGGCGCGCTCGGCGCGCAGCGACGCAATGGCACGGGCGTTCAAGTTGTGCTTCAAGTAGAGCACACGGTCGCGAAAGGCGTTGAGCACGGGGTCGAGCTTCTTTTCGGCGCGACGCATGACGGTGATGAGCTTCTGGTAGCGGGCTTTGGTGGCGTTAAGCTGGTTTTGGCTGGAGCGGCGCAGTGCGGGGTCGGTGTACTGTTTTAATTCCTGGTCCCATTCCTTGAACAAGTCTTTGGCGACGCGCTCGACCTCATCGATGCGTTTGCGTACCGCCTGCGCGCGGGAGTCGCTATCGTCGTAGGCGTCCTTGAGTTTGTTGTATTGACGTTCGAGCTCGCCACCGGAGAAATTCGTGGTGGCGATGAACTGCGCGAGCGCGGATTCGAATTGCTTCTTCGCCTCTTGCTGCGCTTCGCGCGCGTCGCCAACGCGATCGACAAGGATATCGCGCTTCTCGTAGCCGAACTTTTCCATCGCGCTGTAATAGGCGGTCTGGCAGGCGCTGGCGGTAAGCGCGAGCACTACGATCGCAGTGCGGGTACGGTGGCGCAGTAACGCGTTCATGGATTTCGGCTCTGGATTGTTATTGTGGGCCATTGTGCCGGGACCGAACCGGCGGCGCCACCCGCCGGTTCGCCGCCTAGCGATCAGTGGCGCTCGCGGCCGCCGAGAAAGTAGCTCGCAAGCTGCGCCAGCGTCGCGTTGGCGCCATCGCCTTCTGGAAGCTTGGCATCCGGCGTCATCTGATCCACCAGTTGCGGCAGGATATTCGACAGCCCCTGCGACGCTTCCTGTTCCGAGACGCCTGCCTCAGTTGCCACCTCGCGCACGCGCTCCTGCCCAAGCACGTCCCGCACGTCGTTCGGCGAAATCGCGCGGTTGCGTTGTGTCGATACCCACGAGTTCACCGTGTCCGCATGCCCACGCTGCGCGAACATCTGCGTGATGCCGCTCAACCCGCCGACACCGGCGCCGCTGATGAGCTTGGCCGTGGCGCCGATCAGCTTGTCGTTGTAACTACTGCCGCCGCTCAACTGCCCCGCCAACTTCCCGATCGTTGCCGGATCGATGTTATCCAGTCCCATAGCGCGGTCTCCGTCGTTTATTGCACGCGTTACTGTACGCGGCCGCTTCTCGGTGCTTCAGTAGTGCATGGCCTTAGTGTGCCATCACATTTAACGCGGCAATGCAAAGCTGCCGCGGCTCAGGCAAACACCCAGCTACCCGCCTTGCCGCCGCGGCGTAAATTGCCCGCAACCGATCACGGGAGGACTGCAGCAAGGCGCGCAGGTAACGCGCGATGCAACCAGGGGCATGCGCGCGCATTGGAACCCCACGGATACGGTCGCGTCGAACAGTGAGGCGCAAACCATCGCCCTTCTCCCCACGGACCGAAGGAGATTTTTTATGTCGAAGACCGTAATCGGTTTATTTGCATCGCCCGCGGAGGCGCGCGCCGCGTTGGACGCGTTGGAGCACACCGACAGCCGCTTCGAGCGCGTGCTGGTATTAAAGGGTGCGGATCTGATCGAGCGGCTGCGGGCGGCGACGCCGGGCGATCAAGCGGAGGAACTTTGGCGGGCCACGCGCGAGCTGTTCCGCGAGTACGAGACCACCACGAGCCGGCGGCCGATTCAGGCGGAGGACGGTATTTTAATGGTGGTAGTATCGAACGAATGGGCCGAATCCACCGCCGCCTTCCTCGATGAGCACGGCGCCATCGATCTCGATACACGCCGCGGCCGGCTGACCGAGACCGGCGAGGTGCGCCGCGCGAGCGGGCTCAACCCGCACCATGGCGGTCGCGTACCACCCGGCACGCAATCGGATGACGACGCGGTTGCACAGCGCACAGGGCGCGCCGAGGCTGAGGGTCTTGCACGCCAGACTTGCGCGCGTATTTTCAGTTGCTGAGACTCGTCGTAATCAAAGTACACCACGCGCATCATGGCGCCGGCAGGCGGCCTGCGCCGAGCGCCTCGGCCAAGTCACGCTGCCCGGGATAGGTCGGGTGTGGCGCAACGCGCGCGGCCCTGCGGATCCAGATGGAATCGATGCGATCCGGATAGCGTTGGCGGATGTCATGGTAGATCTCGGGATCGCGTTCGCCATCGTCGCCCACGAGCACGAACCGCACCTGCGGCAGCGCCGCCAGCACCTGCTCGATGCGGGCGGTCTTATACCTCACCTGGTCAATCAGTGGGTCGCTCGTCTCGTCATTGGTTACCTTTTTGGTCATCAGCACGCCGCGCGGAAAGCCGTTGCGATCGAGAAACGTTTGAATACCCGCGTGGAGCTGCCGCGGCGAGGCGGAGAGATAAAACACCGGCGCCGCTTCGGGCTTGGGATTGCGCCGCGTGAGCCGCGCATAAAAATCAGCGGTCCCAGGCACAGCTTGGCGCTGCGCATAGTTCACCAACAACACGTTGCGCAGCAGCCGCGATTTGTCGGTGACTTCCGAAATCAGAATCGTGTCGTCCACGTCTGAGATGATGCCCAGGCGGTTCTCGGACGGAACCCGCAGTATCGCGCCATTGGCGCTAGCATCGCCGCCCTCAGTGGTCGCGATAACGTCGCGCCATCCCGCGGGCGCGCCGGCCGGGGCATCGCCCTCGATGCGAAAGTACCCTTCCGCGTCAGTCACCGCGCGCCAGACGCGGCCATCGAACTCCACTCGCACCGGCACTTGCGCCTGCTCGTCGCTGATGAGCCGGCGCAAGGTGCGCTTGAGGTTGGTGAACCACGAATCACTTTGCGCCTCCGGCGCGCCGCCGCGCGCCTCAATCACCCGGCCCTCGATGACGACGCCGCTGCCGGCAAACCCCGGATAGATCACAATCTCGCGGGTATCGGCATTCGCGTTACCCACGACGACGAAGAGCAGACCGAACGCGCTCGCGCGCAAGCGCGCCCGCGGCGGGCACGGATGACAACTGGGAGGCACTACACCGGGCGTGGTTGAACTCATATGCGCGAGCATAACAGACGGCACGCGCGCCTCGGTCTGCCGCGAGAGCGCGGGTAACACCGCATCGGCGGCGTCAGCAATGTCCAGTATCGGGAACAGCGCAAGACAGCCGCACAATAGCGAAGACAAGCCGGTTCCACACACGCGTGGCGACCAATTGCCTCAAGGAGGAAGCGATGACATGGCGTTGGCTGACCATCGCAGCGGTGGGTGCCACGTGGGCGGCGGCCGCGGCAGCGCAGGAACTCGAAGGCGTGCAGGTACCGGCCGAGGTGACCGTGCAGGACACGACCCTGGTATTGAACGGCGCGGGGGTACGCTGGAAATTGTTCGTCAAGGCTTACGTCGGCGCACTGTACTTGTCCGCGCCAACGCACATCCCGCAACAGGCTATCGCGGCGCCGGGACCGAAATGTATTCGCCTGGTGCTGTTACGCGACGTGGAGGCATCGTCGATGGTGGAAGAGCTGCTCACGCGCTTTCGCGCCAACTCGACCGACGAGGTCTACAGGCAATTGCAAGAGCGTATCGACGAGCTGAACGGTGCGCTGCCGGATCTTCGCGCGGGCGACATCGTTCGCCTCGACCTCGCCGATGCCGGCCGCACCGACTTCTGGATCAACGATGCGCTGGTCGCGAGTTTCGGCGGCGCCGACTTTCAAACCGCGGTGCTGAAACTGTGGCTCGGCGACCGCCCCGCCGACGAGCGCCTGAAACAGGCGTTGTTGGGACTGACCTAACGCAACGCGCTATTTCGCGACCGTCGGCCCGCCCTCTTTTTTCCACGCCTCGATACCGCCTTCGATGAAGCGCGCCTTGAGATTCTTTGCTTGCAAGTGGTCGACCACGCTGTTGCTGACCGAGCCACCGCGCACGCAATAGATCACGATGTCTTTATCTTGCGGCAGCTCGTTGCTCCATTGCGCGACCTGTTCCGGGTCCTTCCACATCGCACCCGGAATCTTTTGCGCATCGCTGTCGTAGTCGGACTTGCGGCGCACATCGACGACGAGCGCCTGCTCGAGGAGGGATTTGGCCTCGCTGGGTTTGATGGTGCGACTCATGTTAACTCCTACGCAAGTATTGGTTGCAGCAAAAAGGTATACAGCAATCCGGCCACGCCGCACGCCAGGACCACCGGAATGATGCCGGCCTTGAAGCGCCACAGCGCAATGAACGCGCCGACGCCGATCAGCGCCGAGTACCACTGAAAATTCGCGAGCACGCCGGCGGCGAAACCGGCCGGCCACAGCACGTGGTAGGCGAAGAACAGGGCGAGGTTCAAGATCACGCCGACGACAGCGGCGGTGATGCCGGTCAGCGGCGCGGTAAATTTCAGATCGCCGCGCGTGCGCTCGACCGCCGGAGCACCGACGAGAATGAACACGAACGACGGCAGAAACGTGAAGAACGTCGCCACCGCGGCGCCGGCGATGCCGGCGCTGACCGGCGATGACGCGCCGAAGATCTCGTGCGTCCAGGCGCCGACGAAGCCGACGAATGCGACCACCATGATGAGCGGGCCGGGCGTGGTCTCGCCGAGCGCGAGGCCGTCGATCATCTGTGTCGCCGTGAGCCATTGGTACTGCTCGACACCGCCCTGCACCACGTACGGCAGCACCGCATACGCGCCGCCGAAGGTAACGAGCGCGGCCTTGGTGAAGAACCAGCCCATCTGTGTGAGCGTGCCCTCCCAGCCGTATTGCCAGCGCAGCAGGCCGAGCACGGCGATCCAGAGCGTAAGACCAACGATGCAATACATCGCCACCCGCGCCCATTTGAAACGCGCATGATCCGGCGGCGGTGTGTGGTCGTCGATCAACGCCGGGCCGTAGCTTTTCTGCCCACCGCCGTGGTGCCCGCCGGTCTTGAACTTATCGGGCGCCACGCGGCCGCCGAAAAAGCCAACGATGGCGGCGCCGAGCACGATATACGGGAACGGCACATCGAACGCGAAGATGGCAACGAACGCCGCCGCCGCGATCGCCCACAGCGCCGCATTGGTGAGCGCGCGCGAGCCGATGCGATACGCGGCGAACACGACGATGGCAGTCACCGCGGGCTTGATGCCGTACAAAATGCCAGCCACCGCCGGCACGTCGCCGAACGCGAGATAGACCCAGGTGAGCGCGATCAAGATGAACAGCGACGGCAGCACGAACAGCGCGCCGGCGACGATCCCGCCCTTGGCGCCGTGCATCAGCCAGCCGATGTAGGTGGCGAGTTGTTGCGCCTCGGGTCCGGGGAGCACCATGCAGTAATTGAGCGCGTGCAGAAAGCGGTGCTCGGAAATCCAACGCCGGCGTTCGACCAACTCTTGATGCATCATGCTGATTTGCCCCGCCGGCCCGCCGAAACTGATGAAGCCGAGCTTCAGCCAATACCAAAACGCCTCGGACAGCGGCACGTGCGCGGGAGGTGCCGCCGCGTCGGTGGCGGGAACGCTGGCCATGCAGGAACTCCGTGGTGAATCGGCGCGGGGAGTGTAGCGTGCGGCTATGTGAGCCGCCAGGGGCGAGCCTGAGCGAGACAGGACGCCGAGCTGGGTGCGCGCCAGGGACGTTACCCTGTAGGACCCAAAACCTCGGCACTTACTTTCTTCACGACTTGCGGACGGTAATAGGTCGGTGAAAAGCTTGGAGTTCGGTATCAGGATGCGCGCGTTCTCATGATCAAGTGTGGTATAGCGCAGGTCGATCGCGACCACGGTGCCCTGGAAACCGCTCACTTCGATGTATTGATTGATGTCGAACGGCCGGTAGATGAGCAGCAGCACCCCGGCCAGTAAATTGGAAATAGTGTCGCGTAGCGCGAAGCCGACGGCGAAACCGGTAAGGCCGAGCCCTGCGACCAGCGCCGAAATGTTGATGCCGAGCGTCCCAAGCGCCGTTACCACACCTAACACGATGAGCGCGATATGCGCCGCGCGCGACAGCAGCGTCGTCACCAGCACGTTCAGACGCGTGTGGCTGAAGACGCGGCTGATGAAGCGGTCGCTGATACGCGCCGCCAGCCAAAAGCCGAGGAAGATCAGGATCGCCACCATCACATGCGGCGTCCAGTAGTCGAACAGCTTCCACAACCGATCCCACGCGACGGTCGTCATGTGCGCCTCGGCTTAGCCATGCCAAAACACCGGCAGCCAGCCAATGACTTGCAGCCGTTCGATGATTTCCCATAGCAGAAACGCCCACATGAACCACATCGCGTTCACGTAGGCGCGCCGCAACAGTCGCGGCCGGACGACGCGTTCCGCCGGTTCGTGAAACAGCGACAGGTTGGGAAACCAGCGGGGAACGGCGCGGCAATAGTCTGCGTACGCGTCGCCGAACTTGGCCAACAGACGCTTCTCCTCCGACGCGACCACCGCCGGATAGAAAACCGCGAACAATATAAAGATGACGCCAGTGGCAACGAGGTTCTCGGCCGCCAGACCAAATCCGACGCCACCGACAAAATTGGCGACGTACAACGGATTGCGCACCACCGAGTAGGGCCCGTCCCGCACCAACACGCTGTCCTTTACCCCGGCGATATAGGCGGCGCACCACAAGCGCCCGAGCGTCGCCGCCGCCAGCATTACGAACCCGACGATCTCCACACCGAGCGCGGCGAACGTCGCTTCACCCCACGGCGGTGCGGACACGGCGATGAACAGCAACAGCGCGACCGCGAACAGTCGGCTCCAGAAAATCCGTGCCTCAGCAAACGCAACGCGGATGGTGCTCATCGAGCGCCTCTCTTGGTATGTCGCCTCTTGGCTGAACCTCCGCGCGCCGCGCGCCGCCCGGCGCGCTGCACCGAGCGCGGCTGCGGCGCCGGCAGTTTCAAACCCACCGCCTGATATAGCGTCGCCAACGGTTCTTTATCGAGATCTTCCGTGCGTCCGGGGCGCAGCAGACGCGGCAACGTCACGGTGCCATAGCGTACGCGGATGAGGCGGCTCACCTTGGCGCCGACCGCCTCCCACACGCGTCGCACCTCGCGATTGCGACCCTCGCGCAGCACCACGTGGTACCAATGATTCGCGCCGCTGCCGCCGGCGTCTTCGATGTGCTCGAACTTCGCCTCGCCGTCTTCGAGCATCACGCCTTGGCGCAACTGCGTCAACATCTCGGACGTGACCTGGCCCAGCACGCGCACCGCGTACTCGCGCTCGATCTCGCGCGAGGGATGCATCAAGCGATTGGCAAGCTCACCGTCGTTGGTGAACAGCAAGAGACCGGAGGAATTGATGTCGAGCCGACCGATCGCGATCCAGCGACCGTTACGCAGCGTCGGCAGATTCTCGAACACCGTCGGCCGGCCTTCGGGATCGCTGCGCGTGCATACCTCGCCTTCCGGCTTGTGATAGACGATGACGCGCGGTTTGGGCGTGAGGTTGTGACGCGGCAGCGCGCGACCGTCGATGCGGATGATTTGCGTGGGCGATACCCGATCGCCGAGCTTCGCCGGTTTGCCGTCGACGGTGATGCGGCCCTCGGCGATCCAACGCTCCATGCCGCGGCGCGAACCGATGCCCGCACGTGCCAACACCTTTTGGAGTTTTTCGCCGGTTATTTCCGTCATGGGTTCTTCTTGGCGCAGCGAAGACCGTCATTGCGAGCAGCGATAGCGACGAAGCAATCTCCATGGGGACACGCACGCGTGCGTTTGTGCCGGGGCGACGGGGATTGCCACGGCCGCGAACAACGCGGCCTCGCAATGACAGCGCTGGTTTCTCTACGGTCGATAACGTCTAGCCGCGCTCGGCGGCGCGCGCCTCGCTGGCGACGACGGCTTCGCCCTCATCCACGTTATCGACCTCTTGCGCAGACATGCCGCTGCCGTCGTCGCTGCGCGCGGCCGAACGATTGTCGGGGTCGGCATCGCTCGACTCCAGTCCGTCCGCCGTTGCGGCGGCATCGGACGGCGTGCGTCGATCGAGCTCGGCGCTGATTTCGTTGATATCGCGCAGCTCGGCGAGCGGCGGCAGGTCTTCCAGCCGATTCAAATTGAAGTGCTCGAGGAACGCGCGCGTGGTGCCGTACAGCGCCGGACGCCCGGGAACTTCCTTGCGTCCGACCTCGCGAATCCAGTCGCGCCCGAGCAGGGTCTTGATGATCTCGGTGCTAACCGCGACACCGCGAATGTCTTCGATGTCACCGCGCGTCACCGGCTGGCGGTAGGCGATGATAGCAAGCGTTTCAAGCAGCGCGCGCGAGTAGCGCACCGGGCGCTCCTCCACCAGCCAGCCGACGAAGCCGGCGTACTTCTCGCGCGTCTGTACCCGATACGCGCGATCGATCTGCTTGATCTCGATGCCGCGCTCGGCATAGTCCTGCTCCAACTGCGCCAGCGCCGCGCGGATGTCTTCGCGCGTCGGCGCCGAGTCGGCGGGAAACATCGCCTGGAGTTTCTCGATCGTCAGCGGTTGGCCGGCGGACAGCAGCGCGGCCTCGACGATATTCTTCAGTTCCGGATTGGCTTCGCTCATCAGGCGGCCGCCTTCACGTGAATGGGGGCGTAGGGTTCTTGCTGGATCATGATAATCAGCGACTCCTTCAGCAGTTCGAGCACGGCCATAAACGTCACCACCAGGCCCATGCGTCCCTCGCGCGGCTCGAACAGGGATTCGAACGTGTGGAAGCTCTCGCCGTTCACGCGCGAGAGGATCTCGGTCATGCGCTCGCGCACCGACAGCGGCTCGCGCAGCACGCGATGATGTTTGTACAGCGCCGCCCGCTCCATCACCTGCTTGAACGCATCGAGCAGCTCGAACAGCGACACGTTCGGCTCGATACGCTTGGCCGGCGGCTGCGGATTCTCGGTCACGACGAGATACAGCTCGCGGCCCAGCCGCGGTAGGCGGTCGATGCCCTCGGCGGCGGCACGGTAGCGCTCGTATTCCTGCAGCCGGCGGATGAGTTCGGCGCGCGGATCGGACTCTTCGACCTCAACCGGCGGCCGCGGCAGCAGCATGCGCGATTTGATCTCGGCCAGCATTGCCGCCATTACCAGATACTCGGCGGCAAGTTCGAGCTTCAACTCCTGCATGATCTCGATGTACGCCATGTATTGCTTGGTGACCTCGGCGATCGGGATGTCGAGGATGTTGAGATTCTGCTTGCGAATGAGGTACAGCAGTAGGTCGAGCGGACCCTCGAAGGTCTCCGCTAAAAATACTTCGAGCGCATTCGGCGGTATATAAAGGTCTTCCGGCAGCTGCATCATCGCATCGCCAAGCACCTTGGCGATCGGGGATACCGGCGCGGCGACGGTTTCAGGTTGTTCGTTCGGTTCACTCATGCGCTGTATCCCAACCCCATTGCGCTGCGCACCTCAGTCAATGTCGTCTCCGCCACGTCGCGCGCGCGTCGACAACCTTCGGCAACGATAGTGCGCACGGTGGCAACATCGCGCATGTAGGCGGCGGCGCGTTCCTGAATCGGTTTCAGTTCCGCCAGCACGGCGTCGATCACCGGCTGCTTGCATTCGAGGCAACCGATGCCGGCGCTGGTGCAACCGGCGCGCACCCAATCTTGAACCTCGGCGTTCGAATACACCCGGTGGAACTGCCACACCGGACACTTGTCCGGATCGCCCGGGTCGGTGCGGCGCACGCGCGCGGGATCGGTCGGCATGGTGCGCAACTTGGCCTCGATCGCTTTCGGTTCGTCGCGCAGCGCGATGATATTGTCGTAGGACTTGGACATCTTGCGACCGTCGAGTCCGGGCATTTTGGAGGATGGGGTGAGCAGCGGCTCGGGCTCGGGCAGGATAATCTTTCCGCCGCCTTCGAGGTAACCGTATAGCCGCTCCTTGTCGCCGAGCGTCATGTTGCGGCTTTGATCGAGCAACGCACGCGCCCGTTCCAACGCGCCGTGGTCGCCGCGTTCGAGATAGGCCTCGCGCAGCTCGCGATAGAGCTTGCCGTTCTTCTTGCCCAGGCGCTTGATCGCGTCCTCCGCCTGCTGTTCGTAGCCGGGCTCGCGCCCGTACAGGTGATTGAACCGCCGCGCCACTTCGCGCGTCAGCTCGACGTGCGGGACCTGGTCCTCGCCGACCGGCACCAGACCCGCTCGGTAGATCAGAATATCAGCGCTTTGCAGCAACGGGTAGCCCAGGAAGCCGTAGGTCGCGAGGTCCTTGTCCTTGAGATTTTCCTGCTGGTCCTTGTAGCTCGGCACCCGCTCCAGCCACGGCAGCGGCGTGATCATGGACAGCAGCGTATGCAGCTCGGCGTGCTCCGGCACCCGCGACTGGATGAAGAGCGTGGCGTTGCTCGGATCGACGCCGGCAGCGAGCCAGTCGATGACCATGTCCCACACCGACTCCGCGATCACCTGCGGCTGCTCGTAGTGGGTGGTGAGCGCGTGCCAGTCGGCGACGAAGAAGAAGCACTCGTACTCGTTCTGCAGCCGCACCCAATTCTTGAGTACGCCGTGGTAGTGACCGAGGTGCAGGCGCCCGGTGGGGCGCATGCCGGACAGTACGCGCGCTACTTGACCGGGAAGAACCGCGCTCATGCGTTCACAATCCGGCGATAACCGAAACGATTTGCTGGACCAGATTGACCGGCGGCCCGATGATCATGCTCAGCACGCCGGTGGCGAGTAACGCCAGTAGCACGAAAAAACCGAAAGGTTCGATGCGCGCGAGCTGCCAGCCGAGGCGGTTGGGCAGGAGGCCCACGGCCACGCGCCCGCCGTCGAGCGGCGGCAGCGGCAACAGGTTCAGCACCATGAGCACGGCGTTGATGACGATACCGAACTGACCCATATACACCATCGGCGTCCCGGCCCAGGCGAGCGAATCGGGCACGAGCGTGCCGATCTTCGCGATCAGCGCCCACATCACGGCCATCAATAGATTGGCGCCGGGGCCGGCGGCGGCGACCAGCGCCATATCGCGCTTGGGGTGGCGTAGATTTTCCCAGGTCACCGGTACTGGCTTGGCCCAACCGAAAATGAACCCGCCAACCATGAGCAACAACACCGGAACGACCACCGTGCCGATAGGGTCGATGTGCTTGATCGGGTTCAAGGTGAGACGCCCGAGGCGCTGCGCCGTAGGATCGCCAAGCCGCTTGGCGGCCCACCCGTGGGCGACCTCGTGGACGGTGATGGCGAACAACAGTGGCAGGGCGGCGACCGCGATTAACTGGGGAAGGCTTAAGTCCAGCATTGGCGGCAGTATACCAGCCCGACCCGACCGAGGCATTGCCCCCGCCGCGGCCAGGGATTACGTTACACGGCCGGCCGCGGCTGGTGCAGCAGCGTGTTGACGTCGCCGCGCCCGCGGCGCGCGATGTCGACGACCCCGTCGTCGAGTACCACGACCGTCGTCGGTTCCAGCCCCGCCGGGCCACCGTCGATCACGAGGTCGACGTCGTGTTCCAGCTTTTCCCGAATTAGTTCCGGGTCGTTCATTGGCAGCGTCTCGCCGGGCAGGATCAGCGTCGAACTCAACAGCGGCTCGCGCAGCTCCGCCGTCAGCGCCTGCGCGATCGGGTGGTCCGGCACGCGCAGGCCGATGGTCTTGCGCCGCGGATTCTGCAACCGCCGCGGCACCTCGCGTGTCGCCGGCAGGATGAAGGTGTAGGGGCCGGGCGTGTTGGCGCGGATCAGCCGGTAGTCGGCGTTGCTGAGCCGCGCGTACAGCGCGACATCGGACAAGTCGCGGCACACGAGCGTGAAATTGTGGCGGTGGTCGACGCGGCGTATGCGCCGGATGCGCTCCATCGCCTGCTTGTCACCGATGTGACAACCGATCGCATAGCTCGAATCGGTCGGGTACACGATGAGTCCACCGTCGCGCACGATTTCGATCGCGCGCTTGATCAAGCGCGGCTGCGGATTCTCCGGATGGATTTGAAAGTACTGCGCCATGTTTTACACCCCCGCGGGGGGGGG
>JBKHXU010000079.1:0-4234 GCA_046565865.1 Gammaproteobacteria bacterium
CCAGCACGGTGTCGAACGTCAGGCGCGATTCGCCGGCGAGCTTCGCCAGGGCATCTAACAACAGCGGCACACCTTTCACCGGGTGCAAACGGCCGACGAACACCACGTATCGCCGGTCCGGATCGAGACCGAGCCGGCGGCGACACGCGGCGCGGGCGGTGGCATCCAACGGAAAGAACCGCGCGGTATCGACGCCGTTCGGGATGTAGTGCAGGCGCGAGACGTCGCCCATAAGTTCCACCAGCCGCTCGCGCAGCGCGCGGCTGACCGCGGTGACCGCCCGCGCGCGGCCGAGCGCCCAACGGATCTGCGGCCGTCGCGCCCGCATGCGCGCATACACGTTCACATCGGAACCGAGCGCAGTCAGTACCACCGGTACGCCGAGCCAGCGGCCAAGCAGCGTGGCGGCGACGCCGTCCGGGTACAACCAGTGGGCGTTAATCACGTCATACGCCCTTGCCCGCAGGCGGTGGCGAAGCGCGAACCATACCGCCGCCGCTTGCAACAAGGCTTGCAACGGACCGGACAGCCGCGGAATGAGTGGATACTTGGGATACCAAACGTCGATGTCGCCGTGGCGGCCGGAGGCCGGCACGCCGGCGACCACACCCCAATGTGGGTGGCGCCGGAACCAAGGCCAATCCGGGCACCAGGGGAGCGGACACACCGCGTCCAACTCGGCGTGGCGCGCCATGGCCTGCGCCAGCTGCGCGGTGAAGATGCCGCCATTGGGATCGCGTGGCGTCGGGAATTGGGATGAATACAGCAACACGCGCATCAGATCCCCGCCGCCGGACGATACAGCTCGCTGTACGCCTGCAACATCGATTCCTGGCTGAAGCATTCCTCGACGCGACCGCGGCCGGCGGCGCCCATGCGCGCCCGCAGCGTGTCGGACTCGACCAGGCGCGCCAGCGCCGCCGCCATCGCATCCGCGTCGCGCGCCGGCGCCAACAATCCGGTCTCGCCATCACGCACGATTTCGGGATTGCCGCCGACATCGGTCGCCACCACCGGCAAGCCGGTACTCATCGCTTCGAGCAACGTCAGGTTCATGCCTTCGCTGATCGACGACAGCGCGTAGATATCGAATGCGCGTAGCCAATCATCGGTGTTGTGTTGCTCGCCGGCGAGATGAACATCCGCACCGAGACCGTGCGCGGCGACCTCTCGTTCGAGGGCGATGCGCTCCGGCCCCTCACCGACCAATACCAATTGCACCGGGCGCGCGCACGAGCAGCGCAAGCGCGCGAACGCGCGCACCAACGTTGCGTGATCCTTGACTGCCGCCAGGCGCGCCACAATGCCGATCACCACAGCGTCCGCCCCCACACCAAGCGCCTGGCGCATGGATTGACGGCGCGCCGCGTCCGGCGCGAAACGCTTAGTATCGATTCCGTTGTAGATGAGGCGTACCCGATCCGGCGGAATACCGATGTCGCCGATCATCGTGTCGCGTACCGCCGCCGACACCGCAACGGTATACGTCGTCATCCGACCGAGCAGGCGCTCGAGCCAATAGCGCCGCGCGCGGAACTCCACGTTCGAATGTTCGGTGTGTACGTGCCGTACCGATCGCGTCAGGCCTCGCAATGCCAGCGCGGTATAGAGCCAGGTGGAAAAGTTATGACTGTGCACCACATCGACCGCGGTATGCAGAATCAGCCGGCGCAGACGGAATACCAGGCGCGGGTCCAATCCTTCGCGCTTGCCCAGCGGATGCACCGCGACGCCGAGCTCGTTCAAGCGCCGCTCCAGGCTCCCGCCCCCCTCGAACACGGCCACCGCCGGCACGAAATCGCGTGCGCGCAGCGCCCGGGCCATATCGACGATGAGCGTCTCGATTCCCCCAGTCGCCATGCTGTGGTTAACGAACAGCACTGATTCCGTCGACACGTCTCGCCTCACAGTATTTGCGTCACGGCCGCCAGCCAGATCAACACGATCAAGCCGACGACGCCGCCGCCAATGACCATGAGGTCGAATCGGGTAAAACTCAGCGCCGGCAAACTAGGATTCTCCCGTCGCGCAACGAGATAAACCGCGGCCGACAGCCCAAGCACGAAATACAAGAGATCCAGTTCCATTACCACGAAAAACGTGGCGGCGGCGAAACCGACAATGGCGCTCAAGACCATGCGCGCGGCCGAGGCCATGGCCGGGCTGCTGCCCGAGTCCGGCTTGGACACGAGATAACAACCGCGAAAGCAAAACCAGAGAATGGCGATGAACAGCGTGAATCCGACAAGTCCGGTTTCCGCGAAGTTCTGTACGTAATTGTTGTGCGCGATCAGTTTCAAGTCGACCCGGTGTATGAATTCCCCGCGGCCTACGCCGAATACCGGATTCTCGCGCAACATCGTCAGCCCCTGCTCCCACAGCCAGGTGCGCTCGTGCGCCGACGACTCGCCGGAATGCAGCTCGCTCATGCGCGATGGACCGAAGGTGAATAGACCGGCAAGGGCCAGCGCCGCTAACGCGAGCCCCATCGGGTGCCGACGGAAACGATCGCGAAAATAAAACAATACGGCGCAGGCCAGCGCCAAAACCGCGCCGCGCGAATTGGTAAAGTAAATGGCGGTGAGAAAGGCCGAAACCAAACCGATGCCGAGCAGCCGCCGCGTCAGCGAATACGGTCCGAACACAAATTCGAGCGCCATCGCCGCCGACATCACGAACAATAGGCCGAACACGTTGGGACCGTCCCAGTCGCCAAACCAGCGCACGCGGATCTCGGTGTACCCCGGATAAGGCGTGAGCCCACCCCAGCTCGCCCCTTCCGTACCCTGGAGATACGCCTGATACGCCAGAAAAACGGAGAGCAATAGCACTCCCCAGATGGCCATATGGATGCGCGTGGGCGTCGTCAGCGTCCACGCGACCATGAAAAACACGATGATGCGCTTGAGAAAAAGGATGAACTGATCGTACGCGTTGGTGACGCCGGTCTCGAGGAAAGTCGAGATGAAAATTACGATTAGATAAAACACCAACAGCCGGTTCTGCGGTAACTGAAACGATTCGCGCGACCGCATGTAGTTCGAAACGGCGCCGATCATCGCCAGCGGAATAATGATCGTCGCCGTCGGCAGACCGAGGAACGCCGGCACCCAGTCCTGCGGGCGCACGTACAACCCGATGAGGTACAGAAAAATCAAGATCATCGCCATGGCGGCTCACTTCTCGGCCGGCAGGCACGCCCGCGCGAACCGCCTAAATGCGGGGCCACCGCGGCCGGCGAGCCAACCGCCGACCAGCGCTCGGCACTGCGGATCGAACCGGCAGACGGCGAGGCAGAAAACGAGAAACCAGGTGAGCTTGATTGGCAACGACCACCAAACCACCCGGTAGTCGATGAACAACGAGGCCGAGTACGCCGCGGCCCCCAAAAGCAGCACGCGCAACAGCGGCGCCAGCTGATACGGGATCGGGTACAGCCGCTGCGATACGCGCAATACCAGACCGGCGTAGGTTACCTGCCCAACGATGAACGCGAGCGCGGCGCCGGCCGTGCCCCAAAGCGGGATCAACGCCACGTTCGCCAGCGTCTTCAATGCCAACACCGCCAGGTTCACGTACAGCAGCATCGAGGTCCGCTTGCGGTAAAGAATCCCGGTCTCATAGCAATAACCGAGGCCGCCCACGGCCATGCCGACCGCAAGCAGCGGCACCAGGTAGTGGGCCGAGAAGTAAGCGGGGGCCGACATCAGCAGTAAGGTTTCCGGCGTCACCATCGCTACACCGACCCCCGCGACCACGGCGAGCACGAACATATAGTGCGCCGCCTGTGCCTGGATTTGCGGCGCGTTCGGCTGATCCATGATGGAAAACCGGAACGGACCGTACCCGCGGGTAAACGGCTCGACCACCAGGAACACGAGCAACACCGCGAACTTCATCGCCAGACCGTACAACCCCACCGCATCCAGCGACAGCAGCTCTTTCAATAGAAAGCGATCGATGCTCGCGATCAGCGAGGCCACGACGCTTCCCAGTGCGAGCGGCGCACTGTAGCGCAGCATCGCCGGCAGCAATGTAGTGTCGACGCCGACGCCGCAATGGCGCACGGTATAGCCGACCACGATCGTCCATATCACAAAGATGCTGATCAAGTTGGCTTGCAGCACGCCGAGCATGCCCTCGTCGCGCATCACCACCAAATAAAAACTGAGCACGACCTGCACCAGCAGCCGGGTCACCGAGAGCAACACGAAAAATACCGATTGCTCGCGCG
>JBKHXU010000080.1:0-19970 GCA_046565865.1 Gammaproteobacteria bacterium
TTCGCGATCCTGCGCGGCGTGCGCGAGCGTTTGCAGCCGGGCACGCGCGCGCATCGCGAGGCGCTCGATGAGCTGAACGAAAAACTCGCCGACAAATATTTTCTTAACTTCTCGCTGTTCCAGTCGATCCCCGACCATTGGGCGATCGAGCAGATATTTCCGGTGATGCCGTTGCACCGGCTCGACGAGGCGCCGACGCGGCGCACGGTGCTGCAAGACATCACCTGCGACTCCGACGGGCGCATCGACTGGTACGTCGATGGCGAGGGCATCGAGTCGAGTCTGCTGCTGCATCCGACCAAGCCGGGCGAGCCGTATCTCGTCGGCATTTTTCTGGTCGGTGCGTATCAGGAGATCCTCGGCGATATGCACAATCTTTTCGGCGACACCGATTCGGTGCACGTCGAGGTCGACGCCGACGGCCGCTATCAGCTGACGCAGGCGCGCCGCGGCGACACGGTCGACTCAGTATTGCGCTACGTGCATTTCGACGCCGCCGATCTGCTCGCCGCCTACAAAACCAAAATCGAAAATGCGCGTGACCTCTCGGCCAGCGAACGGGGACGTTATCTCGACGAGCTGGCGAGCGGACTTAAGGGCTACACCTACCTCGAGGATTAATTCGCCGCTGTCATTGCGAGCGTAGCGAAGCAATCTCCATCGGCGGAACGGGCGTGCCCACATTGCGAGATTGCTTCGTCGCCGCTGGCGACTCGCAATGACGCGGGGTCACGCGCTGCCCTTCTTCACCTTCAGCCGAATCGGCTGCATCCCGAGTTTGCGCAGTTGCTGGTCGGCGGCGTCGAGATCCTGAATCCGCTCGTAGGGCCCGAGGCGCACGCGATGGTACTCGCCGCGGCCCTCGATCGTGACCTTCTGGATGTGGGCCACCAGCCCGGTGAGTGCCAGACGCGCTTTGAGCTGGTCGGCGTCCTGGAAATTCGCGAACGATCCCGCCTGCAACACGTAGCTCACGCCCTCTTCCGGCTTCGCCGCCTTGGCGCCCTTCTGGCGCGGAATCACCGTCTCCGTCTCCGGCAGCACGGTATAAAAGTCGAACTTGGGTTTCGGCGGCGGCGTCTCGACCGGTTTCTTAGGCGCGGGTTTTTCCGCGGGCTTGGTGCTGAAGAGACCGGCAATGCCGTCGCCGGCGCCGGACCGTTTTAGTATGAGCTGCGTCACCAGCACCGCGCCGACACCAAGCGCCAAACCGAACAGCAATACCAACCACCCCGGCATGCGCTTGCGCGTGCTGCCTCCGGTCGAACGGCGGCGCACCGCCATTACATCGTCTCCGGGGCCGACACGCCGAGGAGCGTTAAGCCGTTGGCGATTACCTGGCGCGTGGCGCTGATGAGATTGAGGCGCGCGTTGCGCAACGCGGCGTCGTCGACCAGGAACTTATGGCTGTTGTAGTACGTGTGGAAATCGTGGGCCAGCTCGCGCAGGTATTGCGCCAGTTGATGCGGCTCGTGCGCCAGCGCCGCGGTCTCGACGACCTCGGGATAGCGCCCGAGTGTGCCGAGCAGCGCCAACTCGTGCGACTCAGTGAGGCGTTCGAGCGCGCGCTGGCCGGCATCGACATCGTGCGCAAGACCCTTCTCGCGCAGCTCGCGGAATACGCTGCACACCCGCGCGTGCGCGTACTGCACGTAGTACACCGGGTTGTCGGCCGACTGCGACTTGGCGAGATCGAGATCGAAGTCCATGTGCTGCTCGGACTTGCGCAGCACGTAGAAGAAACGCGCCGCGTCGTTGCCGACCTCGCGCCGCAACTCGCGCAGCGTCACAAACTCGCCGCTGCGGGTCGACATCTGCGCGCGCGCGCCGCCACGATAGAGGATCGCGAACTGCACCAGCAGTACATCAAGCTTGGTGGCGTCGACGCCGGCCGCGGTGAGCGCCGCCTTCACCCGCGGCACGTAGCCGTGGTGGTCCGCGCCCCAGATGTTGATGACGCGCGCGAAACCGCGGTCGAACTTATCGAGGTGATAGGCGATGTCGGACGCGAAGTATGTCTTTTGGCCGTTCTCGCGCACCACCACGCGATCCTTCTCATCGCCGTAGTCGGTCGAGCGAAACCAAAGGGCGCCTGCCTTCTCGTACACGTGACCGCTTTGTTTTAACCGCTCGATTGCGCGCTCGACCTTTCCGCTCTCCGTCAACGAGCGCTCCGAGTACCACTGATCGTAACTGACGCCGAATTCTTCCAAGTCCTGGCGGATGTCGTCGAGGATCACGTTGAGGCCAAGGTCGAAGACCTTGCGATAGTTGGCGGCACCGAGCAGCGACTGCGCGCGCGCGATCAGCGCGTCGATGTGCGCTTCCTTGTCGCCACCCGCCGGCTCATCGGCGGGGATGTCGGCGAAGACGGCGGCCGCGGGCTTGCGGTACGCGTCGCCATTCTCGCGATGCAACGTGGCGGCGATGTCGTAGACGTAGTCGCCCTTGTAGCCGTTGCTGGGGAATGTGAGTTTCTCGCCGCACAACTCCAGGTACCGCAGCCAGACGCTGGTCCCCAAAATATCCATCTGGCGCCCGGCATCGTTGACGTAGTATTCCCGATGTACATCGAAGCCGGCGGCCGCGAGCAGATTCGCCACCGTCGCCCCATACGCCGCGCCGCGCCCGTGGCCCACATGCAGCGGCCCGGTCGGATTGGCGGAGACGAACTCCACCTGGATGCGTTGCCCGGCACCGATGTTGCTGCGCCCGTATGCCGTTCCGGCGGTTTGCACGTGGGCGATAACCTCGCGCAACGCGGAAGCGCGCAGATAAAAGTTGATGAAGCCGGGCCCCGCGATTTCGACGCGCTCCACCCGATCCGACGGCGGCAGCGCGTCGACAATGGCCTGCGCCAACTCGCGGGGTTTGCGCTTCGTCGCTTTTGCCAGTACCAGCGCGATGTTGCTGGCGAAATCCCCATGCTCAGCGCTGCGGGTGCGTTCGAGCTCGATCGGCCCCGGTAGCGCCACGACCGATCCGCTTTTCTCGAGGGTCGCGAGAGCGCGCGCGAGAAGGGCAATAAGAATCTGCTTCAAGGTATTTCAGCCGGGGGAATGGCGGGTGAGCGCCGCAATGGGGCGCGATTCTACCGGCCTGAACCCAGGGGGAGAAGGCGGTTTCGTCGCCGACGGAGGCTAGGATTTCCGGCCGTTGGCACCAACTTTGCAAATTCTCCGCAGGTATTTAAGGGGGATGTTATGGCTACCGACGAGCGCCTGGTATTGGCGACGCCCCGCTCGCGGCCGGCGGTTTCGGCGCGGCGCGTGAATCGCAGCATGTTGGGGCGACTTAAGTTGTTCGAGCAGGCGGACATCGAGTCCATCGAGGGGCTGATGGCCGATTGCGCGGTGCGTGAGCTGGTCGCGGGACAGGTTTTGGTGTCCGCCGGCGATCGCGCGCATGCCATGTATCTAGTGTTGACCGGCCGCTTGCGCGTGAAGGCGACGGGTACGGACGACGGCTTGATCGAGGCCGGCGGCTGTTTCGGCGAGCTGGCGTTGCTCGAGCAGAAACCGGTGTCGGCGACAGTGACGGCGGATACGCTGTCACAAGTGGTCGCGCTCGACGATACGCGGGTGTGGGCGCTGGTGCGCGCGTCGCACGCCTTCGCCGGCAATCTGCTCAGTGCCGTCGGGGCGCGTCTGCGGGGGACGCCGGTAACCGGGCCGCGGAATCAGCCGGGGTATCGGCGCAACGCCTCGCTCGACGTGTTGACCGGACTCTATAACCGACGCGGGCTCGAGGACATGCTGCGGCGCCAGATCATGCGCAGCTCCATGAATCAACAGTCGCTCGCGGTGCTGCTCATCGACATCGATCACTTCCGCCGCTTCAACGAAGAGTTTGGCTACGCCGCCGGCGATCAAGCGCTGCACGCCATCGGCCAGACCTTGGTCAACAACGTGCGGCCGACCGATCTGGTGGCGCGCTATGCCGGGCAGCAGTTCGCCGTGGTGTTGCCCGAGGCCGACGCGAGCGGCGCCCGTATCGTCGCCGAACGCATCCGCCACGCGGTGAGCGAGGCCGTGGTTATGATGGCCGACGACAGCATCTTGCCGCCGTTGACCGTATCGATCGGGATGGCGGCGCTGACGCAGTTCGCGACCGCCGACGAGCTGCTGGCGCAGGCGCGCGCCGCGCTCGAAGCCGCCCACGCCGAGGGCCACGACACCGTCGCCGGCGATTAACGCTCCGGCTCCCGTAGCAGCGCTTCGACCTCGCGCGCGTTGGCGCGCTGCATCGGTCGGCCGTCGACCGGGCTGAGCGGGGTCTCGCGCGCGTCCTGCGGATCAAATACGTACAGTTCGACATTTACGCCATCGGCGGTAAAGCGATAGCTCGGCACGCTTTGATAGCGGTCGCCGAAACGCAGGCGCCGCTCGGTCATCCGAAACGGGATGCCGCGGTCGCGCAAGAATCCATCCACCGTTTCCGGCGTATCGGCGCGCACGTGCAGTTGTATCTCCGCCTCGGGCGCCACGGTGCCGCTCAGCACCGGCCCGACCAGGCGCGGGTCGAAGTCCGACAGAAACTGCATCGCCTCCAGCGCCAATCGCCGCAAGCGGCGCACATCGTTCGCCAACGCGTCGCCGTGGAACAGCTGCAGGTGCTGCTGCAGCGCCCGCTCGATCTCCTCGTTGGTCGGCAAGTCGCGGGCGTCGTCGAGCGCGAGCCGGGTCGCGGCCTTGCGCTTCGCCGACTGGAAGTCGCGCACGCCCTCCTCCGCCATGATGCGCGCCGCCTCGATGCAGATGCGTTGACGCGCGGTGCGCGGCGATTTCGCGGGGTGGTAGTCGTCGCGACTTTGGAGACGTCCGCGGCGTGCGGGCGGTCGCCGCGCCATCAGAAGAGTTGGTCGCGGATGTTGTCGGTCGCGGGCGGCGGGGTGGTCGCCGGTGCGTCCGATGTCGGCGCGTCCGATGTCGGCGCGTCGCCGGCGACCACCGGCGGCGCATCGGCGCCTTTGACGAAGTATTCCTCGATCGCCTGGGGGTCGGCCTGGGTCGTCAACTGGCCGGTGTCGGCGTTGATGTACACCTTGGTAATACCCTCGGGCGCCGCCAGCGGCCGCTCCGGCGTACCGGCCAGCGCGACGCGCATGTAGTCGATCCAGATCGGCAGCGCCGCGCGGCCGCCGGTCTCGCCGCGGCCGAGCGACGCCGGCTGGTCGAAACCGATCCACGCCGTCGCCACGATGTCGCTGTTGAAACCGCTGAACCAGGCGTCGCGATACTCGTTGGTGGTGCCGGTCTTGCCGGCAAGATCGCGGCGTCCGAGCACCTTGGCGCCGGCGCCGGTGCCTTCGCGGATCACGTCCTGCATCATGCTCGTCATCAAGAAGTTGATTTCCGGGCTCAGCACGCGCGGTGCCGCGACCGGCGCCGGCGCTGCGCCCTGCGCGGCCGGTACGGCGCGCGGCTCCACGCCGCCGCACTCGAGGCACGCGATCGGCGGGTTTGTCTGTTCCAATACCTTGCCGCGCGCGTCTTCGACGCGAATGATGAAGTAAGGCTCGACCGCGTAGCCGCCATTGGCGTAGACCGCAAACGCGCGCACCATTTGCATGGGTGTCGCCGATGCGGTGCCGAGCGCCAACGACAGGTTGCGCGGCAATGCACGCGGGTCGAAGCCGAAGCGGGCCATATAGTCGGCGGTGTAGGCGGGTCCAATCGCGCGCAGCAGTCGCACCGATACCAGATTCAGCGACAGCGCCAGCGCGCGTCGCAGCCGCGTGGGGCCGAAGAATTTTTTACTGTAGTTCTCGGGCCGCCATTCGTCTTCCAACACCGCGTCTTCGATCACGATCGGCGCGCCGCTGATGGTGGTCGCCGGCGTGAATCCTTTCTCCAGCGCCGCCGTGAAGATGAACGGCTTCAGGCTGGAGCCGGGCTGGCGCTCAGCCTGGGTCACGCGGTTGAAGCTGCTTTGGTAAAAATCGAAGCCGCCGGCGAGCGCCAGCACCGCGCCGTCGCGTGCCCGCAGCGACACGATCGCGCCGGCGACGTTCGGCAACTGCGCCAGCCGCCAACCGCCGCTTTGTTCCGGCGCCGCCTCGTCGGCTGCGGCGGGTGCGACGTAAACGATATCGCCCGGGCGCAACACGTCGATCGCCGCGGCCGGGGCCGGGCCTACGGTATTTTCATCGATATACGGCCGGGCCCAGGCGATACCGCTCCAATCGAGCGTCACGCTGGCGCCGTCCTGGGTGTAAACCACGGCGGTGCGGTCCTCGACCTGCGTCACCACGCCCGGTACGAGTTCGCCGCTCGCGCGATAATCTTTCAGTGCGTCATCGAGCTTGGTCTCGTCGGTGCTGTCGCGCAGCGTGATATGGCCGGCCGCGCCCCGATATCCGTGGCGGCGGTCGTACTCGAGAATGCCATTGCGCAGCGCCGCGTTAGCGGCGCGCTGATGTTTGCTGTCGATGGTGGTGTAGACGTGGAAGCCCTCGGCGTAGGTTTTTTCGTCGTACGTCTGGTACATGTACTGGCGCACCATCTCGCCGACGTAAGGAGCTTCCATGTCGAATTTAACGGCATGCTTGCTCGCTGTTAACGGCGCCGCGAGCGCCTTGTCGAGCGTCGGCGCGTCGATGTAGCCGAGCTCGTGCATGTGGCGTAACACGTAGTTGCGGCGCTCGCGGGCGCTTTCGGGGTTAGTCAGTGGGTTGTCGCGCGACGGCGCCTTGGGCAAGCCGGCCAGCATTGCCATTTCCGGCAAGTTCAGCTTGTCGAGGCTGTTGCCGAAGTAGATCTGCGCCGCGGCGGCGAAGCCGTACGCGCGATGGCCGAGGAAGATCTTGTTGATGTATAGCTCGAGGATTTCCTGCTTGGTCAGCTCGCGCTCGATCTTGAAGGCAAGCAGCATCTCCATGAACTTGCGGCCAAGCGTTTTCTCCGGCGTCAGAAAAAAGTTGCGTGCGACCTGCATGGTAATGGTGCTCGCGCCCTGAGCCGCGGTATTGGTGCGGAAGTTGTGATATGCGGCGCGCGCGATGCCGATGAAGTCGACGCCGTGGTGCTGGAAAAACGAGTGGTCCTCGGCGGCGAGGATCGCCTGGATCAGTTGTTCGGGCACCGCCTCGATCTTGACCGGAATGCGCTTCTCTTCGCCGAATTCGGCGATCAGCTGGCCGTCGGCGGTGTATACCCGCAGTGGGACCTTAAGTTGCGGATCGCTCAGCTCATGGATGGGCGGCAGCGTCGGCAACAGCGCCGCCGCTACGATGGCGAACACGACCACCGCGACCGACACCATGCTGAAGGTCGCGACGAGCGCGAGTTGCCAGGGCTTGCGCGGAAGGCGACTTTTGAGCCGGTCGAAAAAACTGCCGGGGGCTTCCATCACTGAGTGGGGAACCGTACCGATGAAATCGGAGAATGTGCGCGTCCAGTATAAATGAAACCCGAGCGCGCCGCGGACCGCTCGACCTACCCCTTCGACCGGCCGGCAAGGCGTTTTACCGACGCGCCGTTCGCCCGCCCGGTTACGCCGCTTGGCTCCTGCGGCTTGCGGCGCGCGGTTGCTTTTAATTTGTCATTTCGAAAACGCATGGACTATAGTTCCCTATAGCAATTAACCCATATTATTTGTAACCAATTCAAGCCTCTGATTTGTAAGGGGAACTAGGTGTCAAACCTGGCTGACATGTTGTTCGCGAAAAAGCGCCCGGCGCTCATCGGCGTGGATATCAGCCCGTCAGCGGTAAAAGTGCTGGAGCTGAGCAAGCAGGGCGAGCATTTCCGGGTCGAGCGCTATGCGGTCGAACCGCTGCCGCAGAATGCCGTGGTCGAGCACGCCATTACCGAAGTCGAGCAGGTCGCGGGGGCCGTCGAGCGTGCCCTGAAGCGCTCCGGCACACGCTGCAAGCATGCGGCGGTGGCGGTGCCCGCGGCGCACGTGATCACCAAGCTGATCAAGATGCCGGCCAACCTGACCGACCAGGAGCGCCAGGCGCAGATCGAAATGGAGGCGGATCACTACATCCCCTACCCGCTCGATGAAGTGAACATGGACTACCAAGTCCTCGAAAGCGCGGAGCCCAACGCGACCGAGGTGGATGTGCTGTTGGCGGCCTGCCGCAAAGAGATCGTGGACGATTACCTGGCGGTGGTCCAAGGGCCGGGTCTTACGCCGCACATCGTGGATGTCGAAACCTATGCCATGGAAAACGCGTATGGGCTTATCGCGAGCCACATGCCGGGCGGCGGCATGGAGAAAACCATCGCGATCCTCGACGTCGGCGCCACGAGCACGAATATCAATGTCGTTAGCAACAATCGCTCGGTTTATACACGCGACCATAGCTTCGGCGGCCGCCAATTGACCGAAGAAATACAGCGCCGCTACGGACTTTCCTACGAAGAAGCCGGCCTCGCCAAAAAACAAGGCGGTTTGCCGGACAACTATCAGACCGACGTGCTGCGGCCGTTCATGGAGGCGATGTGCCAGGAGATCATGCGCGCGCTGCAATTTTTCTATTCGTCCACGCCATACAACAGCGTCGACCAGATCCTGCTCGCGGGCGGTTGCGCGCAGATCGCCGGGATCGATGAGCTGGTGGCGGCGCGCATCGGCGTCCCGGCGATGGTGGCCAACCCGTTCGCCAGCATGTCGTTGTCATCGCGCATCAAGCCGCAGTTGCTCGGTAACGACGCGCCGTCGCTGATGATCTGCTGCGGTTTGGCGTTGCGGAGTTTTGACCCATGACACGCTTGAACCTCCTACCCTGGCGCGAGATGCGCCGGCGGGAACAAGACCGGCAGTTGCTCACTATTGGTATCGGTACGTGGCTATTGATGGCCGTCGTCGTGTTTTATGCGCACGTGCATGTGTCGGCGCTGATCGATACGCAGACCAAGCGCAACGAGTTTTTGCAGCAGGAGATCGCCAAGGTTGAGGAGCAGATCAAGGAGATCGCCGAGCTCAAAAAGAAACGCCAAGATTTGCTGGCGCGCATGAACGTCATTCAACAGCTGCAAGCCGACCGCACTCGTGTCGTACGGGTGTTTGACGAGCTTGTGCAGCGGCTACCGGAGGGTGTGCACTTCAGCACGCTCAAGGAGAGCGGCGGCAGTATCAGCTTGAGCGGTGTCGCCCAGTCCAACGCACGCGTTTCGGCGCTGATGCGCAATCTCGATACGTCGCAGTGGTTCACGGCGCCCGAGCTCGAAGTGATCAATGTGAAGCAAAAGGGCAGTGACCGGGTCAGCGAGTTTTCGATTAAGGTCAAAAACGTCGCAAAAGAAAAGATTCAGACCGCGGGTGCGCCATGAACCTAGACGAACTGCGAAACCTCAACATAAACGATTTGGCGTCGTGGCCGGTGCCGATAAAAATTGTCGGCATCTTGCTGGTGGGTCTCCTTATATTAGGCGCCGGGTATTGGTTCATCATTCAAGACCAGCTCGACCAATACGCCGCGGAAACAGCGAAAGAGGAGCAGCTTAAAGAAACCTACACGGCAAAAAAACTGCTCGCGCTCAACCTGGATGCTTACAAACAACAGATGGAAGACATGCAGCGCACGTTCGGCAGCCTGTTGCGTCAACTACCGAATACCACCGAAGTGCCCGACTTGCTGGTGGATATCACTCAGGCAGGGTTGGGGCGCGGTCTGGAGTTCGTGCTGTTTCGCCCGGAGAAGGAGCAGCCGCGCGATTTCTACGCCGAGCTTCCGATCAGTCTGCAGGTGACCGGCTCGTACCACGAGCTCGCGTCTTTTGTAAGTGATGTCGCCGCCTTACCCCGCATCGTGACCTTCGGCGACATCAACATCGGCGGTCAGGGACCGCGATTGACCATGTCCGCAACCGCAAAAACTTACCGCTACCTGGAAGGCGGTACGCCGGCGCCGGCCACGCCGCGTAAAGGCGGCCGGTAATGCGTGCCGTAACTCACACAGTCGCGTCGCTGATCTGTGCGCTTTCCGTTGCCGGCTGCGGCAGTGACGGCATGGACGATTTGCGTGAATTCACTGCCAACGCGCACAAGGGCAAGACGGCTAAAGTTGAGCCGCTGCCGGAAATCAAAACGACCGAGCCGTTTGTGTACTCGGCCGCGAAACTCGCTGATCCGTTCTCCCCGGCTAATCTCAAGCCCGCGTCGAGCAAAAGCGCCGGCGGCGGCCCACGACCAGACATGAATCGGCGGCGCGAACCACTGGAAGAGTATCCGCTGGACGCATTGAAAATGGTCGGAACCCTTTCGCGCGGCAAGCAGGCGTGGGTTGTGATCCAAGCACCCGATGGCACGGTGCACCGCGCCAGCGTCGGCAATCACTTGGGACAGAATTTTGGGACGATCACCCGCATCACGGACGACAAGATCAGTTTGATCGAACTGGTCCAAGGCCCGGTCGGCGATTGGGTCGAACGCGAAGCCAGCGTCACACTTGCAGAATAACGAGGATAGAGAGGCATTTTATGAGCCGTGCGAAAACTAAGGCGATCCCGAGCGTTCGGCTGATGCGCGCCTGCGCGCTTGGCGTGGCTTGGTTGTTCATGCCGCTCGGGTATGCGGGCGAGATCCAGTCGCTGGCGTGGGCGAGCGGTACCGACGTGCCGACGCTGGAGGTACGCATCGCCGGCGACGCCGCCTACGAGCTGCAAACCTTGGAAGGCGGCCAGCGCGCGCGCCTGAGTTTTCCGGGAAGTACCCTCGGCACCGCGGTCAATGAGTTGCCCGGCCTCAAGCAGGTGAAAGGCGTTTATCCCTATATTGGCGCCAACGGCGCGACGGTGAACGTCGACGTTTTGCTGACCGAACCCGGGAAGCTTGACGTACAAAAGACGGCGTTCGGTTATGCGGTTACGATTTCGGCTGATGGCGTCGCTTCGCAAAGCAACGAGCCGACGGCGCCGCCCGCCGACGCTTCGACCGAGAACGCGATTCAGGAGATGGTGTATGCGAAGCTGCCCGGCGACCGCATCCAACTTACGCTGCGCATGAAGCAAAAGCCGGTCGAGCCCAGCACCTTTGCCACCGCCAATCCGGCCCGCGTTGCGTTTGATTTTGTGAATACCCGCGTCGGCCTGACCGACAAGACTTTGCCGGTAAAGGAAGGCGCCGTCGTGAGCGCCACTGCGATCGAAACCGAGGGTCGTTCGCGCGTCGTATTCAGCTTAGTGAAGGCGGTGAGCTACACGACCAACATCGACGGCAACAACTACGTCGTCACTTTTAACGCCCCGCCGAGCACGATCGCCGGCACCGACCAACCGAAGACCACCCATTTCGCAAGCAGCCGTAAGAGCGGCAAGTACAGCTTGAAGGCAGTGGATTTCCGCCGTGGTCCGCAGGGTGACGGCAAAATCATCATCAATCTTTCCGATCCGAGCGTCGGCGTCGATATTCGCGAACAGGCGGGCGAGATCGTCGTGGATTTTCAGAATACGTCGGTACCCGCGGATATGCAGCGCCGGTTAGATGTGGTCGACTTTGCGACACCGGTGCAAACAATCGATACGTTCACGCAGGGCGCTAATACACGCATGGTCATATCGCCGAAGGGGCGGTACGAGCATATCGCCTATCAAACCGGCGATGTCTTCACCATCAGCATCAAGCCTGTTATCGAGAAGCCGGACGAAAAGAAGGTCGACGAGTTCGGCTACTCGGGCGAGAAGCTGTCGCTCAACTTTCAAAACATCGACGTGCGCGCGGCGCTGCAAGTGTTGGCCGATTTCACCGGCCTGAATTTTGTCGTCAGCGATACCGTTAAAGGAAGTCTAACGCTGCGGCTCAAAGACGTTCCTTGGGATCAAGCGCTGGATCTTGTAGTGGATGCGAAGAATTTGGCGGTTCGGCGCAAAGGGAACGTTATTACCGTCGCACCCGCACCGGAAGTGGCGGCGAAGGAAAAGGCGGCGTTCGAAGCGAGTAAGTCGCTCATCGAGCTCGAACCGCTGGTGTCGGAGCTCGTGCAGATCAGTTACGCGAAGGCAGAGGAAATCGCGACGCTGCTGAAGTCGATCCAACAGGCGTCGGTGCCGGCCACCAACGCAGCGCCGATACCGGTTTTGGGCGCTCCTGCGACGCCTGCGACGACGAGCTCGACCGGAGCGAACACTCTTCTCAGTCCACGCGGCCAAGTTACGGTGGATGCGCGTACCAATTCGCTGTTGATCCAAGACATACCGGGAAAGATTCGCGAGGTCCGTAAGCTGATCGCACAGCTCGATCAGCCGGTGCGGCAGGTGTTGATCGAGACGCGACTGGTCGAGGCGCAGGATAACTTTGCCCAGTCTCTCGGCGTGCGGTTTGGCGTCAAGAGCGCCAATTTGGACAATCCGTCCGGGAACCGGCGCGCGACCTCCGGCACCATCGAGGACACCAACTCGATTGTCTCTGCTGGAACCTTGGGCGCCGGCAGTACCGGGCTCAATGTCAACCTCGGTACCACTGGCGTGGGCGGTAAGGCGGCGGCATCGCTCGGCATCACGCTGGCGAAGCTGGGTGCCAATGGCGATCTACTGAACCTGGAGCTGAGTGCGCTTGAACAAGAGGGTGCGGGCAAGATCATCTCCAGTCCCCGCGTGATTACGGCCAACCAAAAGAAGGCGAAAATCGAACAGGGCCAGGAGCGCGTGTTTGTCGCGCCCGGTGGCGTCGGTGGGGCGGGATCGTTCACGACCAAGAAGGCCACACTAAAACTTGAGGTGACGCCGCAGATTACCCCCGATGATCGCGTGAATCTTGACGTCAGTATTACCAAAGACAACTTTGCCGATTCAGTACAGGGACTGCTCAATATCAAAGAGATCAACACCCAGGTGTTGCTCGATAACGGCGAAACCGTAGTTATCGGCGGCATCTATGAGCAAGATAAGAACGACACGATCACCAAAGTGCCATTCTTTGGCGACATACCGCTGCTCGGCTGGCTGTTCAAGACCAAAGATATTCGGGACAACAAGACCGAGCTCCTGATTTTCCTGACGCCGCGAATCGTCGCCGAGAACCTGACGCTACGATAGCCCTCGGACCTTGATTTATGCGGCCGATGCTGGCATATCGGCCCCATGAATCGGGCGGCACGCATCTTCCTGATCGGCCCGATGGGGGCCGGGAAATCGACTATCGGCCGGCATTTGGCTGAATTGCTCGGTGTTGCGTTTCAGGATTCCGACAGCGAGATCGTGCAGCGCACCGGGGCCGATATCCCGCTGATTTTCGAGATCGAGGGCGAATCCGGTTTTCGCCGGCGCGAGACGGCGGTCTTGGAAGAACTCACGGCGCAAGACAACGTCGTTTTGGCGACCGGGGGTGGGGCGGTGCTTGCGGAGCAGAATCGAAGTTTCTTGCGCCGCGGCGTGGTCGTCTATCTGCAGGCCTCGATCGATACACTGCTCGCCCGCACCCAGCGCGACCGCTCGCGCCCGCTGCTGCAAGACGGCGATCGGCGCGCCAAGCTCGAACAAATTCTGCGCGAGCGCGAAGCGCTGTACCGCGACACGGCCGATATCATCGTCGCCACCGATCAGCGTTCGCCGCAAGCGGTCGCTCAAGAGATCGCCGCTAAACTTACCGATATCCACCATGAGAACGCTTAACGTCGAGCTCGGTGCCCGCCGCTACCCGATTCATATCGGGCCGGGGTTGTTGGCGCGGCCCGAGTTGTTGCGGCCGCATATCACCGGCGCGCGGGCGGCAGTTGTTACCAACGATCGGATCGCGCCGTTATATCTCGATACGGTAAGCACTGCCCTTGCGAGCTACCAACCGCTGTCGATCGTGTTGCCGGATGGCGAGCAACACAAAACACTGGACGTGCTCAACACGATCTTCGACGCGCTGCTCGAGGCGCGCTGCGACCGCCGCACCACCATCGTCGCGCTCGGTGGCGGTGTGGTGGGCGACATGGCTGGCTTTGCCGCCGCCTGCTATCAGCGCGGCGTGCCTTTCATCCAAATGCCGACCACGTTGTTGGCCCAGGTCGATTCTTCCGTCGGCGGCAAGACCGGGGTCAACCACCCGCGCGGCAAGAATATGATCGGCGCGTTTTACCAGCCGCGCGCCGTGATCATCGACACCGATACGCTGCATACACTGCCGGACAAAGAACTGTACGCCGGTCTTGCCGAGGTCATTAAATACGGGCTCATCCGCGATGCCGGATTTTTCGATTGGCTCGAACTCAATCTCGATCGCCTGTTGGCGCGCGATGCCGACGCGCTCGCGTACGCCATCGAGCGCTCGTGCCGCAACAAGGCCGAGGTTGTCGCCGCCGATGAGACCGAAGGCGGCCTGCGCGCCATTCTCAATCTTGGCCATACCTTTGGGCACGCCATTGAGACCGGCGTCGGCTACGGCGAGTGGCTGCATGGCGAGGCGATCGCCGCCGGCATGATCATGGCCGCCGATTTGTCGCAACGCTTGGGATACCTGAGCAGCGGCGACGTCGCCCGCATCGAGGCATTGCTCAAGCGTGCGCACCTGCCGGTGCGGGCACCTGCGTCGCTCAAGGCCGCGCGCTTTCGCGAGCTGATGGCGGTCGACAAAAAAGTACTGGACGGAAAATTGCGCTTGGTGCTGTTGGAGGCGATCGGACGCGCCGTGATCACCGACAAAGTGCCGCCGCCGCTGCTCGATGAAACCCTCAATCACCGACGCGCCGCCGGCTGAGCCGGCGCCGTTCGAGGCGCCGCGGCTCGCGCCGTACGCCGCGTCGAGCGCGACCTCGCGCGGCCGGCGCCATCCCGAGCCGAAGCCTTCGCACCGCAGCGAATACCAACGCGACCGCGACCGCATCATCCACTGCGCCGCGTTTCGGCGTCTCGAATACAAGACCCAGGTGTTCATGAATCACGAGGGCGATCTGTTTCGCACGCGCCTCACGCACTCGATCGAGGTGGCGCAGATCGGCCGCTCGATCGCGCGCGCGTTGGGCCTAAACGAAGATCTAACCGAGGCCATATCGCTTGCGCACGACCTTGGCCACACGCCGTTCGGCCACACCGGCCAGGATGCATTGAACGAGTGCATGCGCGATTACGGCGGGTTCGAACACAATCTGCAATCGCTGCGCGTGGTCGACGTGCTCGAGGAGCGCTATGCCGAATTTCCCGGGCTCAATCTGACGTTCGAGGCGCGCGAGGGCATCCTCAAGCACTGCTCGGTCAAGAACGCACGCGAATTGGGCGAACTCGGCGAACGGTTTTTGCTCAAGCGCCAACCGGGCCTGGAGGCGCAGGTGGCGAATCTGGCGGACGAGATTGCCTATAACAATCACGACGTCGACGACGGGTTGCGTTCCGGGCTGATTGACATCGACGCCCTGCGCAGCGTCGCGCTGTTCGCACGCCAGCACGACGAGGTATTGCAACGCTACCCCGGGCTCGCGCCGCGGCGCGCAATCCACGAAACCATCCGGCGCATGATCGGTTGGGTGGTGACCGATCTCATCGAGCACAGCCGGCGCCTGCTGCAGGCGAGCGCGGTACAGAGCATCGATGCCGTGCGTCGCCATCCCACGCCGCTCATCGACTATAGCGACGCCGCGCGCAGGCAAACCCAGGAACTCAAGCGCTTCCTGCGCCAGCACCTGTATGCCCACGAGCGCGTGCAGCAGGTCAGCGCCAAGGCGGCCAAGACCGTGCGCGACCTTTTTAGCGCCTTCATGGACGATCCGCGGCTGCTGCCGCCGCAGTACCAGGACCGTCTGCGCGATACCGCCGCCAACGACCCCGCGGGGCGCGCCCGGGTCATCGCCGACTACATCGCCGGCATGACCGACCGCTATGCCATCCGCGAATACACCCGGTTACTCAACGCGCGCGACTGGGCCTAACGCGTCCCGGTTCCCGGCGGCAGGCACCCGCCGCGCTAGTTCTTATTTGAACCCCACCGGACCCGGGCTGTATACTTTTCGCCCTTTGCCCGCCTGCGCCGGTCGCGGCGACCGATCAATCCGATGCATGAATCTGTGAAACTGGTTTCAGCCCCCGAGGCCTGCGGTCTGTACCGCCCCGAGTTTGAAAAAGATAGCTGCGGGTTCGGCCTCATCGCGCACATGGACGGCTGCGCCAGCCATTGGCTGGTCGAGACCGCCATCAACTCGCTTGCCTGTCTTACGCACCGCGGCGCGGTGGCGGCCGACGGCAAGACCGGCGACGGCTGTGGCCTGCTGCTGAAGAAGCCGGATAGTTTTCTGCGTGCGCTCGCGGCCGAGCTGAAGTTCACGCTTGGTCCGACCTACGCCGTTGGCGCCGTATTTCTCAATCCCGACGCCAAGCTCGCTAACGCCGCGCGCGAGCGCTTGGCGGCGGAGCTTAAGGCCGAGGGTCTTAGCGTCGCCGGTTGGCGGCGCGTGCCGACCAACCCCGAGGCGTGCGGCAGCGAGGCGCTCAAGACCATGCCCGTGGTGGAACAGGTGTTCGTCAACGCCGCCGCCGGCCAAGACGAAGCCACGTTCGAGCGGCACCTTTATATAGCGCGCCGGCGCGCCGAGAAGGCACTCGCGGCCGACCCCGTGTTTTACGTCCCGAGCCTGTCGGCACGGGTGTTGTCTTATAAAGGTCTCATCATGCCGGCGAACCTGCCGGTGTTTTATCTCGATCTAAAGGATCCGCGCCTCGAATCCACGCTGTGCGTGTTCCATCAGCGCTTCTCGACCAACACCTGGCCGCAGTGGCGGCTGGCGCAGCCGTTCCGCTATCTCGCGCACAACGGCGAGATCAACACCATCCAGGGCAACCGTTACTGGTCGCTCGCGCGCGGGCATAAATTCAAAACGCCGCTGATTCCGAACATGGACGACGTGCGCCCGCTCGTGTCCATGACCGGCTCGGATTCGCTCAGCCTCGACAACATGCTCGAGGTGCTGCTCGCCGGCGGTATCGATATCTTCCGCGCCATGCGCCTCTTGATCCCGCCAGCGTGGCAGAACGTCGAGACGCTCGATCCGGATCTGCAAGCGTTCTACGAGTACCACTCGAAGCACATGGAGGCGTGGGACGGGCCGGCCGGCATTGTGCTCACCGACGGCCGCTATGCCGCCTGCGTCATGGACCGCAACGGGCTGCGCCCGGCGCGCTACGTGATCACGCGCGACCCGCGTCTGGGCGATTTTAAGCCCGGCGATTACAGCGGCTGCGTGATTACCCTCGCGTCCGAGATCGGCGTCTCCGGCTACCAGCCGGACGAGGTCATCGCCAAGGGCCGGTTGAAGCCGGGCCAGATGATCGCCGCCGACACCGTGACCGGCAAGCTGCTGCTACCGGGCGACATCGACAACTTGTTGAAGTCGCGCAAGCCATACAAGCGCTGGCTGAAGGAGCACACGCGCTATCTCGAATCGCGCCTGGACGACGGCGCGAGCGAGGGCGCGGCGCTCGGCACTGATGAGTTCCACGCGTATCAGAAGATGTTCCATTTGAGCTTCGAGGAACGCGACCAGGTACTGCGCGTGCTCGCCGAGTCGGGACAAGAGGCCGTTGGTTCGATGGGTGACGACACGCCGATGGCGGTGTTGTCGCACCACATCCGCTCGCTGTACGACTATTTCCGCCAGCAGTTCGCGCAGGTCACGAACCCGCCGATCGATCCGCTGCGCGAGCAGATCGTGATGTCGCTCGAGACCTGTTTTGGGCGCGAGAAGAACCTGTTCGAAGAGACCGAGTCGCACGCACGCCGCGTCGTAGTCGATTCGCCGGTGTTGTCGGAGAGCAAGTTCCAGCGCCTGCTCGCGCTCGACGACCCCGGCTACGCGCACGAGCGCATCGATCTCAATTATTCGGAATCGATTGGTCTGAAGCAGGCGCTGCAGGCGGTCTGCGACCGCGTCGTCGCAGCGGTGCGTGGCGGCAAGGTGATCATGGTGCTGTCCGACCGCGGCATCGCGCCGGGCAAGCTGCCGATCCACGCACTGCTCGCCGTCGGCGCGGTGCATCACCGACTGATCAAGGAAGGGCTGCGCTGCGACGCCAACATCGTGATCGACACCGCGACCGCGCGCGACCCGCATCACTTCGCGTGCCTCATCGGCTACGGCGCCACCGCCGTGCGCGCCTATCTCGTGGACGAATGCATCCGCGACCTCGTGCGCACCGGCGAAATCCCCAAGGGCGACGTCGCCAAGCTGGCGCAGAACTACCGCAAGGGTATCAACAAGGGCCTGTACAAGATCATCTCGAAGATGGGTATCTCCACCATCGCGAGTTACCGCGGCGCGCAGTTGTTCGAGGCGGTGGGTCTGCACGAGGAAGTGGTCGGCATGTGCTTCGAGGGCACGACCTCGCGCATTCAGGGCGCGCGCTTCGTGGATCTGGAGCGCGATCAGAAGGAGCTGGCGCGCAACGCCTGGAACCCGCGCAAGCCGATCCACCAGGGCGGGTTGCTCAAGTACATCCACGGCGGCGAGTACCACGCCTACAACCCGGACGTGATTCGTACGCTGCACGACGCGGTGCGCACCGGTGACTACAACAAGTACCGCGAGTTCGCGGCTACCGTGAATGAGCGGCCGGCGATGGTGCTGCGTGACCTGCTGAAAGTGCGCGAGGACGTAAATCCAATACCGATCGAGCAGGTCGAGCCGATTGAGGCCATCACCAAACGCTTCGATTCGGCCGGCATGTCTTTGGGCGCGCTGTCGCCCGAGGCGCACGAGGCGCTAGCGACGGCGATGAACCGCCTTGGCGGGCGCTCGAACTCGGGCGAGGGCGGCGAAGACCCGCGCCGCTACGGTACGGACAAGACCTCGAAGATCAAGCAAGTCGCCTCCGGTCGTTTCGGCGTGACGCCGGCGTATCTCATGAGCGCCGAGGTGCTGCAAATAAAAATCGCGCAGGGCGCCAAGCCCGGCGAGGGCGGCCAACTGCCCGGACACAAAGTGAACGAGATGATCGCGAAGCTGCGCTATGCGCGGCCGGGTGTCGCGCTCATCTCGCCGCCGCCGCATCACGACATCTATTCGATCGAGGATTTGGCGCAGCTCATTTTCGATTTGAAGCAGATCAATCCGAAGGCATTGGTCTCGGTGAAGCTGGTATCGGGTCCGGGTGTGGGTACCGTCGCGGCTGGTGTCGCCAAGGCGTATGCGGACCTTATTACCATTGCCGGCTACGACGGCGGCACGGGCGCAAGCCCGCTGACGTCGGTGAAGTATGCCGGCACGCCGTGGGAGCTGGGATTGCCCGAGACGCATCAAACGTTGCGCATGAACGATCTGCGCGGGCGCGTGCGGCTGCAAACGGATGGCGGCCTCAAGACCGGACTCGATGTGATCAAGGCCGCAATGTTAGGCGCGGAGAGTTTCGGCTTCGGTACCGCGCCGATGATTGCGCTCGGCTGCAAATATCTGCGCATCTGTCATTTGAACAACTGCGCCACTGGTGTCGCGACGCAGGACAATGTGCTGCGCGTGAAGCATTTCATCGGCCTGCCGGAGATGGTGATGAACTATTTCCGATTCGTGGCGCAAGAAACGCGCGAGTGGCTGGCGAAGCTCGGCGTCAAGAGCATGGCCGAGCTGATCGGCCGCACGGATTTACTGAGTGCGCTGCCGGGCGAGACTGACAAACAGCGCGGGCTTGATCTCAAGCCGATCTTGGACAACGCCGGCGTGCCGCGCGACAAGCCGCAGTACTGCCAAGTCCCGTTCAACGTCTCGTTCGACAAAGGCGAACTGGCCGAGCGCATGGTCAAAGATGCATTGCCGGCGATCGAGAAGATGGCCGGCGGCGAGTTCCGTTACGAGGTCAAGAACTACAACCGCTCGATCGGCGCGCGCCTGTCGGGCGAGATCGCGCGCCGCCATGGCGACCACGGCATGAACGCCGCGCCCATCAGCGTGCGCCTCACCGGCACCGCCGGCCAGAGCTTCGGCGTGTGGAACGCCGGCGGCCTGCATCTGTATCTAGAGGGCGACGCCAACGACTACGTCGGCAAGGGTATGGCCGACGGTAAGATTGTGATCTACCCGCCGAAAGGCTCGCGCTTCGCGAGCCAAGAGACGGCGATCA
>JBKHXU010000081.1:0-3005 GCA_046565865.1 Gammaproteobacteria bacterium
GCGCCGGCCGATCCGGCGCGCGCGAAGTTAGATGAGCTGTTCGGAAACAAGGACAAGGGCTGATCATGGACTGTCGCAGCGGCTGCGGTGCCTGTTGTATCGCGCCGTCGATATCGTCCGCCATTCCCGGGATGCCGAATGGCAAACCGGCGGGCGTGCGCTGCATACAACTCACCTCGGATTATCGCTGCCGCCTTTTTGGATTGCCAACGCGACCGGTGGTGTGCCGCCAATTCGCGCCGGGCGCGGCGACATGCGGGTCGTCGCGATTCATCGCGCTCGTCCGTCTCACGCGGCTCGAACGGCGCACGACGACGTAAGTTTCTTCCCACGACAGGAGACGTCATGGCCTACACCTACGATGAGTTGAAGCACAAAACCGTCGCCGAGTTGCGCGAGATCGCGGCGACCGTGGAGCAACACGAAGCGGTGCAGGGGTATACACAGCTACACAAGGATCAGTTGCTGCCGGCGCTGTGCAAGGCGCTTGGGATTGAAACGCACGTGCACCACGAGGTGGTCGGCATCGACAAGCGTGCGGTCAAGGCACGCATCCGCGAGCTCAAGAAAAAGCGGGATGAAATTCTGGCCTCCCAAGATCGCGCCGAGTTGCGGGGTGTGCTGCGACAGATCCACCGGTTAAAGCGCGAAATCCACAAGGCAACGGTGTAGCAGACCGCAGGTTACCACGGACGGACCGGGGGAGGCTGCTGGTACTTCCGCGGGATCGGCGGCATCGCCGCGCGCGCCGACGTTCGGCATAATTGGCGCTGCGGCCCGCTTCGCCGCTCAGTTCACGCGATATTATTATGACGCGCTCGTTTTGGATCGGTTGCTGTGTGCTGCTGCTCGCGGGTTGCAGCAGTATCACCCTTGTCTACAACCGCATCGATTGGTTCGCCCCGTTTTACGTCGACGACTACGTATCGCTCAATCGTGCGCAGCGTGCGCTGCTCAAGCGCGAGCTGGTCGAGCTGCGCGACTGGCATTGCGGTACGCAGCTCAATCACTACGCGCGCTGGGCAGCGGCGCTCGAAGGCGACATCCGCGAGCAACGGTTGACGCCGGCGCAGGTCGCCGCGCGCTATGACGAGGTGCGCACCGCGTTGCGCCACGTCGTGTCCGCCGCCAGTCCCGGCACCGCGGAGCTGTTCTTGACGCTGTCGCCGGCGCAGCACGAGGAGGTTTTCCGCCGCCTCGATCGCGAGAACGACCATTTCAATGCGACCTACGTCGACGCACCGCTGCCGAAAGCGGAGCGGGCGTACGCCGCGCGTATGACGAAGCAGCTCAACAGTTGGATCGGCCCGTTGACCGAGGCGCAAGAGGAGCGTGTGCGTATATGGAGTCAGAATGTCGCACCCGGCGCGCCCGACCGATTGCTCGCGCGCCGCGCATGGCAGGCGGAGCTGCGCCGGCTGTTGAGCGAACCGGGCGATCCGCTGACGTTCGAAATCGAACTGCGGACGCTGCTGGTACACCCCGATCGGTTCCGGCCCGAGCGCTATCAGGCCATACGCGATGCCTATCGCGGCGAAATGGTGGGGTTGCTCGGCGACGTCGCGGCGACGCTGACGCCGAAGCAGCGCAACCGGCTGCTGGCCCAGGCGCGCGCGTGGCGCCGCGACTTCGAGCGCATGGCCTGCAGGGCACCGTCCTCAGCCGGTAGTGAGCCGAACCCTGCCCCGCTTGGCGACGCCAACGGCGTGAGTAAAATATTTTCGTTTATTCCCATCGGATAAGGAGGCCACCATGGCGACTGCAACCGATCAGAAACAGCTGGTGTTGGAACATATCAAGCTGCAGAACGAATTTCGCGAGTACGTCGCGAAGAACGGCTTCGACTACGGCCAATACTCGGCGCCGAAGCCGGGCAGTTTCTACGACACCTACCGCAAGCGCTGGCTGGAGCTGACGCACCAGATTACCAAACCGCTGCACGGACCGAAGGACTAGCGGCGGAAAGCGTCGACGGCGCGCCGGGCGTAAGGCGTGTGGTCCACAAACAGGCCGTCGATGGCGGCGGCGAGGTAGGCGTGGATTTCGCGTTCGAGATCGCCGCAGGCGGCCGGGTCGTCGCCGTTTCGCAGTTCCGTCGGCAAGAAATAATTTTCCGCACGAAACGTATAGGCGTGCACCTCTAACCCCACCGCGTGCGCGTCGCGCATTAAGCTCGTCGGTTGTGGCGTTAGTTGGTTCTTCGCGTCGCGCCCGATAATCCGTTCCTTGTTCGGGCCGATGCCGTCGGCATAGGTCGCGATGTGGGCAAGCCCCGCGGCGGTTGCCATCGCGTCGTATGTTTCGCCGGTCGCATGCAGATCGAACGGCGCACCGCCGTCGCCCAGTAGTTGGATCAGCGGCAACGGCGTAAGTGTGCGGAGCTTCTTGAGGCTCGTTGGTTCGAACGACTGTAGGTACACCGCGTCATTCTTGCGCGTGTAACCATAGTCGTTGAGCAGCGCGACCAGCGCCGGTTCCAGCGCGAGATCCAGGCGCGCGAAGTGGGTCGGATGCTTGGTCTCGGGATAGATGCCGATGCGCCGGCCGAGTCGCTGCTCGTGGTCGCGCACGACCGCCAAAATCTCGCGCAGCGTCGGCACCTCGAACTGGCCGTCGAAACGCCGATTGGCGGGGCGGATATCGGGAATGCGCTCGATGCAGCGTAGTTGTTTGATCTCCGCAAGCGTGAAATCTTCGCTGAACCAGCCGCTCATGCGCGTGCCGTCGACATCTTTCGTGCGTTTGTAACTCGCGAACTCGGGGTGGGCGGCGACATCGGTGGTGAGATCGAGGCGATTGTCGTGGCGCGCGATCAGCTCGCCGTCGCGCGTCATCACCAGATCCGGTTCGATAAAGTCGGCGCCTTGTAGCATGGCGACGCCGTAGCCGGCCAGTGTGTGCTCCGGCAGATAGCCGCTCGCGCCGCGGTGGGCGATGACGATGGGTTTGCGCGACTGGCTAGGCGTTGACATTCGGCGGTGGCTGACGGCAATTAACTGAAAGTG
>JBKHXU010000082.1:0-3025 GCA_046565865.1 Gammaproteobacteria bacterium
GGCCAGACCTATCGCGCCGTTCGCTACAAATCACCCGACGGCAAGATCGACGACTCCTACACGCCCGACGGCCACAGCGTCCGCCGCCCGCTGCTGCGCGCCCCGATCGACCTCACACGCGTCACTGCGAATGTCGGCGCCGAGCGCCAGCCGATTATCACGCTCATGCGCGAGCACCGCGGGGTGGACTACCCAGCGACGGTCGGCACGGCGGTGAAGGCGGCGGGCCACGGTCGCATTAAATTCATCGCCGACAACGGCGAATACGGCAACAGCGTCGTCATCGAACACGGCGGCGGACGGTCGACGCTATATGCGCACCTTTCCGGATTTGCGAAAAACGCCGGGCTGAGCCAGCACGTAAAGCAAGGCGAGACGATCGGTTACGTCGGCAACACCGGCGCGGCGACCGCGCCGCACCTGCACTACGAATACCGCGTCAACGGCACCGCCACCGACGCCAGCACCGCCGCGGCAACCGCCGGCGCACCGCTGCCGGCACAGTACCAGGCGGACTTTCAATCGAAGTCGGCGGCGTTGCTCGCGAGTCTTGAGCGCGGCGGCGAGGCGGTCGTGATGGCGCTCATCAACAAATAATCGCTCGTTCACTCCTACCCCATCGGGGCGCGGTTCAGCCTCCAGGTGCGGATCGCGGCCGAGCCCGAAGCGACCGTCATGACTTACTCACGGAGACGGCCCGGAATGGGTCCAACGCTCTTTTAGATAAACGCATCCACCTTAACCAAACCTCCGCCTTGTGGCCCACGGGCAGACGGTCTCCGGTCGGGTAGCCGATGAGGCGGGCGCTGGGGTTTGTTTGGCTATGGTTTGCGCGGGGGGCGTGGCCGAAGAGGTCGTTCTCGGCGCTTATTTAATAATAGTATCGGCATTTTGATCGCTTTGACTTCCGCGGCTCCCGGTGCGTTGGCGATCGAGGCGGCTCGTAATGCAACCGAGACCGTCGGTTAGCTGCAGCCTCGCCCCTTCATTTGTTGCCGGTATAAATCGCCCGCAGTGGGTTGACACGTGCCCATCGTGGGCGTTCTCATTGTTCCATTGCCCCGCACTTCATTGTTTGACGGAGGAGTTCCGATGGAAAAGAAAGGCAGGATCGACATCCCGTGGCCCGAGCTGCGCAGCCTCCTCGCCGATCGCGGCGCCACCCCCCAAACACTGGATCACTTCGACGAACTTGTCTCGCGTCGTCGCTTCCTCGGACAGACCGGCGCCCTCGCCGCTTTGATGGGCCTCGGCGCCGGCACGGAGGCGGCATTGCAGGGCCTCTTTGGCCGCGGGCTGATTCCGTCGGCGTGGGCCGCCGAGGAGAAGCAGAAGATTCCGGGCAAGCCGGGCATGACGGTGCACAACACGCGCCCGGTCAACGGCGAATTCGCGCCGCATCTGCTCAACGACGACGTCACACCGACCGAACGCCACTTCGTGCGCAACAACGGTCTCGTACCCAAAGCCGCCACCGACAACAACCCGCAAGGCTGGAAACTTAAGATCGAGGGCGAAGTAAACCAACCGGTGACGCTGACCCTGGATGAACTGCGCAAGATGCCTTCAGTGACGATGCCGTTGCTCATTGAGTGCGGCGGCAACGGTCGCGCCAACTTCGACCCGAACGTGCGCGGCAATCCGTGGGATCGCGGCGCCATCGGTTGCAGCGAATGGACCGGCGTGCGCATGCGGGACGTGCTCCAACGCGCGGGGTTGAAACCGAGCGCCGTGTACACCGCCCACTACGGCGCCGATCCCGCCATCGGCAACGCCGAGCCGTTTTCGCGCGGCATACCGATCGACAAGGCGATGGAGGAGCACACCATCATCGCCTATCAAATGAACGGCAAGGATCTTGCGCCGCTCAACGGCTTCCCGCTGCGCATCGTGGTCCCCGGCTGGATCGGCAGCGCTTCCCAAAAGTGGCTGACGCGCATCTGGATTCGCGATCAAGTGCACGATTCGGCCAAGATGACCGGCTACTCGTATCGCGTTCCGGCGTATCCCGTCGTCCCCGGTTCACGCCCGCCGGAGAAAGACATGGTCATCGCTACCGCCTGGATCGTGAAGTCGATGATCACCAACCCCGCGCCGAAGACCAAGCTCCAACCGGGCGGAACGGTGAAGGTGCGCGGCCACGCATGGGCCGGCGAAAGCAGAATCGACCATGTCGTCATCTCCACCGACTACGGCCGCAGCTGGGAGAAGACGACGCTCAAGCAGCCGCCCAACAAGTATGCGTGGTATGCGTTCGAAGCCGAGACCGGTTTCCCCAAGAAGGGTTACTACGAAATCTGGGCGCGCGCGTTCGACGAGCACGGCAACGCCCAGCCGTTCCGCCAGCCGTGGAATCCGAAGGGCTACCTCGGCAACGTGATCCATCGCGTCCCGGTCCACGTCGGGGTCTAGCACGATGGTGCGGCCGTCGTCGCTGTTACTGCTGCTGCTCCTGCCCGCAACCGCAACGGCGGCCGAACCGACGAAGAAGGAGATGGCGCAAGGCAAGAAACTGTTCGAGACGCATTGCCCCGTCTGCCACAGCCTCGACCTTCCGCGCTCGCAACATCTCGACCGCAACAATTGGGAGTGGGTGATGGACGACATGGTCAACAAGTACGGCGCCACCTGGATCACCCCGCCCCAGCAAAAGCTGATCGTCGATTACTTGGTGGCCAACCACGGGCCGCAAAGCTAGTTCATGTCCTCAGATCATGTGCTGCCGCGTCGGCGGACGACGACACCCAAATTCCGGCTTCGTGCTGCAACCCGTCCGCGCGGCAGCCCACGGGCAGGATGTGCCACAGCATCTCGCGCACGCGCGTCTGCTCGTTGGCGATACGGCGGATTACTTACAGAGGCCCAAGCTGTCCAGCGATTTCCGTAGGTCTATCGAAGACGCTGGGCCGCAGGGCGCTACCGCCATTGCCACCGCCTCCGCTTCGCGCTGGCGATCCTTCAGCACCACCGCCAGCATCCCCTGAAGGCGCAGCTTAAAATCCGGCGCGAACATGTGTTGCAGCAC
>JBKHXU010000083.1:0-12830 GCA_046565865.1 Gammaproteobacteria bacterium
ATTGCGCGCTGCTCCATCACCGCGCCGCGCTTCAAGTGCAGGATCATGCCATGATACGCGACCGGGTCGCCCAAACCATAAATCGCGGACACGGTCGCAACGATAATGACATCGGGTCGTTCAAGCAGCGCCTTGGTGGCCGACAACCGCATCTGCTCGATGTGCTCGTTGATCGAGGCGTCCTTCTCGATATAGGTGTCGGACGACGGGACGTACGCCTCCGGCTGGTAATAGTCGTAGTACGACACGAAGTACTCGACCGCGTTGTGCGGAAAGAAATCGCGGAATTCGGAATAGAGCTGTGCCGCGAGCGTCTTGTTCGGCGCCAGTACCAGCGCCGGGCGCTGTAGCGCGGCGATCACATTGGCGATGGTGTAGGTCTTGCCCGAACCCGTCACGCCGAGCAGCGTCTGACACGCCTCGCCGCTGTCGATGCCGCGCAGGAGCGCCGCGATTGCGCCCGGCTGATCGCCGGCGGGCGCAAATGGCTGTACGAGCTGAAAACGTTCGGTCATCGCTATCGTCTTCTCACAACGAGGCGGGTAAGATTATGAAACAACTTTCGCCGCGAAACCGCATCGATTCGGAGCTGCATTTGTCCACCATTCGCCTGGCCGCGCGCGTCGGCCGCATCAAGCCGTCGCCTACCCTCGCCGTCTCCGCCCGCGCCGCCGCGCTCAAGGCCCAAGGCAAGGACGTCATCAGTTTGGGCGCCGGCGAGCCGGACTTCGACACGCCACAACCGATTAAGGATGCCGCGGTACGCGCGCTGCGCGAAGGGTTTACCAAATACACGGCGGTGGAAGGCATTCCGTCGCTGCGCAAGGCGATTGCCGCCAAGTTTGAGCGCGAAAACGGTCTCAAGTTCGCGCCGGATCAAATCCTGGTTTCGGTCGGCGGCAAGCACAGTTTTTTCAATCTGGCGCAGGCGCTGCTCGAGGAAGGTGATGAAGTCATCATCCCCGCGCCTTACTGGGTGTCGTATCCCGATATCGTGCTGCTGTCGGACGCCACACCCGTTCCCGTGGCCGCGGGCATCGAGGCGGGTTTCAAGCTCACGCCGACCCAGCTCGAGGCCGCGATCACGCGCAAGACGAAACTCTTCGTCATCAATAGCCCGTCCAACCCGACCGGTGCCGTGTACACGCGCGCGGAGTTGAGCGCGCTCGGCGCGGTGCTGCGGCGGCACCCGCACGTATGGGTCGCGACCGACGACATGTACGAGCACATCCTGTGGATGAACGAGCCGTACGCCAACATCTTAAATGCCTGCCCGGATCTTGTGGATCGCACGGTCGTGCTCAACGGCGTGTCCAAGGCCTACGCCATGACCGGCTGGCGCATCGGCTACTGCGCGGGACCCAAGGAATTGATCGTGGCCATGACTAACATCCAGTCGCAGAGCACCTCAAACCCGACCTCGATCGCGCAGGTAGCGGCCGAGGCGGCGCTCACGGGGAATCAGGACTTCCTGCCGCCGATGGTGCGTTCGTTCAAGGAGCGGCACGATTTCGTGGTCGAACGACTGAACCGCCTGCGCGGCGTGCGTTGCCTCGCGGCGCAGGGTGCGTTTTATGCGTTTGCGGATTTCCGCGCCGCGATCGCGGCGACCGCTGTCGCCGACGACGTCACCCTGGCCGAGCATATATTGAACAAGGTCGGCGTCGCGTTGGTACCGGGCACGGCGTTCGGCATGTCCGGTTATCTACGGTTGTCGTTTGCCACGTCGCTGGACACATTGAAACAGGCGCTCGACCGTCTCGAAGGTTTGTTCGGGCACGCGTGAGCCGCTATGTCGCCGTCGTCCTCGCTTTGGGCCTCGCCGCCACGACCGGCGCAGCCGACGAGTTCGATACGCTCGACATTAACGAGGGCGAGCTGCGGTTTCTCACCGAGACGCCGAAGGAACCGCCGCACGAACAAAGTACGCACATCCTGGTGAATGAGGACTCGCTCAAGTCCGGCTGGATCACCATGCGCCAATGCCACTATCGCCTAGCGCCGGTCAACGCGATGCAGGTGGTGTTTAACAAGGAACGTGCGCGCAACATCAAGATCGTGCAGTCCGACAAAATCAAGCGCGCCTGGGTGGAAAACGCCAGCGTCCAACTCGAGGGCGTCGAGAAAGAAGCGGTGTTGTGTATACAGAGCGAGAACCGTTCGTTTCGCCGCAACGGCACCGCCGGCACCTACGAATGGCGCGGTGGACCTTACATGCGCCGTTTTCTCGACGGCTACTTTCCGATGCACGTCAAAGTCGCCATCGACTACCCGGCCAAGCATCTGCAACTCAAAACCATCGAGCCCGCACCGCTTCGGCTGAAAGCAACCACGCTTCCGGGGCACTTACGTTTGGACGCGGTGTTCGAAGGCCGCCTGCTGATCACCGCACAGTTCGCGCCGGGCAGTGAAGTCGCCCCCGATATCGGCTGGAATCCTTAAAACGCCAGCGCGCGCGGCCGAGCTGTCCTCGACGGCGTTATGCCCTCTCCGTGCGCGCCGAAACGACTGCCGCGGCGACAATTAGAATGCCGCCGAACCAATCGGTCGGTGTCATCACCTCTTCCGTCAGTAGTTGCTGCGATATCGCGCCGGCCACCAACTCAAACAATAAAATGATCGCCGAGCGGTACACCGGCATGTGCGTGACGCCATACTGCACCAGCACCGTCATGAGCAAGATACCGCCCACGCCGAGGGCGACCGCGCCGGCCACAACGCTTGCACCCACATTCGGTACCGGCACCGCGTATAGCGCGATGAGCACGAAGCTCACCAGCGCCACCCCGACCCACACGCTAACCGCCTTGGCGGTAATGCTCGCGCGTACGCTCTTGCGTACCAGCGCGTTCGATAGCGCGAAGGTAAAACCCGAACTCAGCGCCAGCCAATCGGCGTGCCCGCTCGGCCACGGTATGCCTTGCTTCGGCTCCCACAGCAGCAACCCGGCCCCGCTCAACGCGACCACCAGCGTCACCAGCGCGAAGCGCGACACGCGTTCGCCGATTAGAATCCACCCGAGCGGCACCGCCCACATCGGCGCCAGATAAAAGAGCAACAGCACTCGCATGACGTTGCCGTCGAGGATGGCAAGCACGAACGCGGTGTTGGCCCAGCCGCCGGCGAGTGCCAGCGGGACTAGTGTGCGCCATTCACTGGCGAACTCACGCAGCGTACCGGCCGCCCACGGCAGGCTCACGATCAGCGCTGCCGTGTATAAAATGAACGTCAGCCAGATACCCGCAAGCCCGTGGGTCTCAAGCAGGCGCATGGGATACCAGATGACGCCCCACATGGTGGCGCCAACCAGCAAAGCGGCAACGGGCAAGTACGCCGACGTGCGATTGGAGGACAACTCGGGTTTTCCTTATACTTGCTGCGTTTATTGACCGATCCTACCGGATGAACGCCAGACTCGCGGGCCTGCACGCCTACCCGTTCCAGAAGCTCGCCCGCCTCACGCAGGATATCACTCCGGCCGCGCGCGCACCGATCGTCTTGTCCGTCGGCGAACCGAAGCACGCGGCGCCGCCGCTCGTGCTCGACGCGCTGCGCGCGAATCTCGCGAGTGTGTCGAACTATCCATCGACCAAGGGCCTGCCCGCCCTGCGCAGCGCGATCGCGCAATGGTGCAACCGCCGCTTCGCGCTCCAACGCGCGCCGCTCGATCCCGAGCGCCACGTGTTGCCCGCCTGCGGCACGCGCGAAGCGCTGTTCGGGCTGGCGCAGGTCGTGGTCGATGCCACGTCCGGCGAGCGGCCGGTCGTGATCATGCCGAACCCGTTCTATCAAATCTACGAGGGCGCGGCGCTCCTGGCCGGCGCCGAGCCGTACTACGTCAACACCCTGGCCGATGACGGCTTCCGCATGGACCTCGCGCGCGTGCCGGAGTCCGTGTTGCGGCGCACGCGTCTGGTTTACGTCTGCTCGCCGGGAAACCCGACCGGCGCGGTGCTCGATCGCGAGGATTATGCGCGATTGCTGCAATTGGCCGAGCGCTACGACTTCGTACTGGCGGCGGACGAATGTTACTCCGAGATTTATTTCGACGAACAACGCCCGCCCTTGGGCTTGCTGCAAGCGGCGAACGAGCTCGCCATCGCCGATTATCGCCGCTGTGTCGTGTTCCACAGCTTGTCGAAACGCTCCAACCTGCCGGGACTGCGCTCGGGCTTTATCGCCGGCGACGGCGAGTTGATGGCGCGCCTGCTCCAGTACCGCACCTACGACGGCTGCACCGTCCCAAGCGTGACCCAGGCGGCCAGCGTCGTCGCATGGCAGGACGAAGCGCACGTGCGCGCGAACCGCGATCTTTATCGCATCAAGTTCAACACCGTGTTGGATATACTGGCGCCGGTAATGCCGGTCGAGCGCCCGCAAGCCGGTTTTTACCTGTGGCCGCAAACGCCCATGGATGACGAATCGTTCACCCGCGAGTTGTATCGACGCGAAAATGTATTGGTGTTGCCGGGGCGCTACCTGTCGCGCGCGGCGCACGGCGTCGATCCGGGCGCCGGGCGCGTGCGCATGGCGCTGGTCGCAAGCGTGGATGAGTGCCGCGACGCGGCGCAGCGCATCCGCCGGTTTATCGAAACGGTTTAATTGGCCGTCGTCGCGCGCAACAGATCTTTACTAATTTTCGGAGACGTCATGTCGAACAACATTCAGAGCACCATCGAGCAGGCCTACGAACGCCGCGCGCAAATTACGCCGCGCAGCGTCGAGACCCACGTGAAGGACGCGGTGTTGGAGGCGATCGACCTGCTCGACACCGGCGCCATGCGCGTCGCGGAAAAGACCAACGGCAAGTGGGTCGTCAACGAGTGGTTGAAGAAGGCGGTGCTGCTTTACTTTCGCATCGAGGACAACAGCTTCATCAAGGGCGGCTACACCAACTATTACGACAAAATCCCGTCCAAGTTCGCCGATTACAATTCGCGCCAGTTCCGCGAGGGCGGCTTTCGCGTGGTACCGCCGGCGGCGGCCCGCAGGGGTGCGTACATCGCCTCGAGCGTGGTGCTGATGCTGAGCTACGTGAACATCGGCGCCTACGTCGACAGCGGCACCATGGTCGATACCTGGGCCACGGTCGGATCGTGCGCGCAGATCGGCAAGAACGTGCACCTTTCCGGCGGCGTTGGCATCGGCGGCGTGCTCGAACCGCTGCAGGCGGCGCCGACGATCATCGAGGACGATTGCTTCATCGGTGCACGCTCCGAGATCGTCGAGGGTGTCATCGTCGAGAAGGGCTCGGTCATTTCCATGGGCGTGTACATCGGCCAAAGCACGCGCATCTACAATCGTGCGACCGGCGAAATCTTGTACGGCCGTGTGCCCGCGGGCTCGGTCGTTGTGTCTGGCAACCTGCCGTCCGGCGACGGCAAGTACAGTCTGTATTGCGCGGTGATCGTGAAGCAGGTCGACGAGAAGACGCGCAGCAAGGTTGGCATCAACGAGTTGCTGCGCGACATCTAACGCACATCCCCATGCCCATGGATAAGACGCTCGACCTCGCGATGCAGCTCATTGCGCGGCCGTCGGTGACACCGAACGACGCCGGCTGCCAGCAGTTGCTTAGCGCACGACTTGCGGCGATCGGCTTCAAGATCGAGTCGCTGCGTTTCGGCGAGGTGCTAAACCTGTGGGCCGAGCGCGGCACCGGCGAACCGCTGGTCGTGTTCGCCGGCCATACCGATGTCGTCCCGACCGGGCCGCGCGAGCAGTGGGCGAGTGATCCGTTCACGCCGACCGTGCGCGACGGGTATCTATACGGCCGCGGCGCGGCCGATATGAAATCCTCGCTTGCTGCCTTCGTCACTGCGATTGAAGATTTCGTCGCCCGCCATCCCAAGCACCGCGGCGCGATCGCCCTCCTTATCACTGCCGATGAAGAGGGTCCATCGGTCGACGGCACGGTAAAGGTGGTCGAGTGGCTGCGCGCTCGTGGTCGCCACATCACCCACTGCATCGTCGGCGAGCCCACTTGTGTCGAGCGGCTCGGCGACGTCGTAAAGAACGGCCGGCGCGGCTCGCTCAACGGCAAGCTGCGCGTGCGCGGCACCCAGGGCCACGTGGCCTATCCGCACCTCGCGCGCAATCCGATCCACGTCCTGGCGCCGGCATTGCAGGAACTGGTGGCCATCGAGTGGGACCGCGGCAATCGGGACTTCCCCCCGACCAGCTTCCAGATATCGAACATTCATGCCGGCACCGGCGCCGAGAACGTCATCCCCGGCAGTCTCGAGCTCGACTTCAATTTCCGCTTTTCGACCGCCGTCACCGACACCGCCCTGCGCCAGCGCGTGGAACAGGCCCTGGCCCGCCACGGCGTTGACTACGACATTACCTGGCGCCTGTCCGGCCAGCCGTACCTCACCGCGCCCGGAAAACTGGTCGATGCGATGCGCGAGGCTGTCCGCACCGTGCTCGGTGTCGAGGCCCGGTTATCCACCGACGGCGGCACGTCCGACGGTCGTTTTATTGCGCCGCTCGGCGCGGAGGTGGTCGAATTCGGCCCCCTCAATGCGACGATCCACAAGATCGACGAACGCGTGAATGCGGCGGATCCCGCGCGGCTGGCGCAGGTCTATGCCCGTGTGCTGGAAAATGTTTTGACCTGAAATCATCGTTTTATTGCCTATACTTGGATGTATTTCGACGCGAGCTGAGGCCCACAGCGGGCGATCGACCCGAGCGCTTCCGCCACTATACTTCCCGGTAATAACGCTATGCCGCATGCCGTGATGCCAACCCGCTCCTATCCCAACCGTATGCGTCCAACGGCCCCCGTCGGCGCGCGCGACGGCATCCGATGACCGTCATGATGACCGGACTCACCGACCCCGGACGGATGCGCGACGGCAACGAGGATTGCATCGCCACCCGACCCGACATCGGCTTGGCGATACTGGCCGACGGAATGGGCGGACACCTGGCCGGTGAAGTCGCCAGCCGCATGGCGGTCGACATCGTCGCCCAGCACTTTGCGGCCGCGCCCGACACCGTCTGGGCCGGGGACATCGCTGCCGACGCTATCGCCGACGCGATCCGCGCCGCCAACCTCGCGATTTTCGACGCCGCGCGCGCCAAACCCGAGTGCGCCGGCATGGGCTCCACCATTGTCGTCGCGCTCTTTTCCTCGGACCGCATGTGGGTCGGCCATGTCGGCGATTCACGGCTGTATCGGCTGCGCGACGGAGCGCTCACGCAGCTGACGCAAGATCATTCGGTGATTCAGGAGCTGGTCAATCGCGGCCTGTTGACGCTCGATGAGGCGCGCAAGACCATTGCCAAAAATCTCGTAACGCGCGCGTTGGGTGTCGAAGCCGGCATAGTGCCCGACATCAGCGCGCAACCGACAGAGCCCGGCGACGTATACCTGCTATGCTCGGACGGACTGAACGAAGTGCTGACGGATACCGAGATCGCCGCGGCGTTGAGCGAGCCGGCAAGCGAACTCACTGCCACCGCACAGCGCTTGATCGATCTCGCGAACGAGCGCGGCGGCCCGGACAACATATCGGTCATCCTGGCGCGTGCCGGCGGCGCCACACGTTAACAGTTGGGGGCAACAGAAACACAATGGCGAAACTGATCGTTAAACTGGAAACCGAAGTTATCGACCACATCGAGCTGCGACAGGGCGACATGAAGATCGGTCGCCGGCCCGGTTGCGACGTGTTCCTCGATAATCTCGCGGTCAGCGGCGAGCACGCCAACATCTTCACCATCGGTGAAGATTCGTTCATCCAGGATTTGAACAGCACTAACGGCACGTTCATCAACAACAAGCGCATCACCAAGCACCATCTGCGCAACGGCGACAGCATCGCCATTGGCAAATATTCGATCGTATACATGACCGAGCGCGCACCCGAGCGCGAGGATTTTGCGAAGACGGTGGTGATCAGCCCCGTCGCCGCCGCGCCCAAACCGGCAACCGACGCAACGCCGGTGCGCACGATCCCGACCGGACCGCAGCAGGCGACACTCTTGATCCTGAGCGGCGCCAACAACGGCAAGCGTATCGAGCTGACCAAAACCGTGACGAATCTCGGAAGAACCGGCAAGCGCGCGGGCACGATCACCAATACGGCGGACGGATACCTGCTGGCCGGCGGTACCGACGCCGGTGAGCAACCGAAGCTCAATGGCCGCGTCGTCGGCACCGAAGCGGCGCGGCTGCGCAACGGCGATATCATCGAAGTCGCCGGGACGCGGTTACAATTTCATTTGAAATGACTAGCGCGCCGACGGCGCGTTAGCGAGGGACAACGGTTGCGCACGGAAAGTCGATCACTCCGCCGCGCGCAACAACTCCAACGCCTCGCCCAGACGCTTAACCGGCAACAGGTCCAATTCTCCCTTCGCCCCCTTCTTCGGCATATTCGCGGCCGGCACCAGCGCGCGGCGAAAGCCGAGCTTGGCCGCTTCGCGAATCCGTTCCAGCCCACGCGCGACCGGGCGCACTTCGCCGGCGAGTCCGATCTCACCGAATATCACGAGGTCGCGCCCGAGCGGCTTGTTGCGCAGACTCGACCAGATCGCCGCAATCACCGCCAAATCGGCTGCCGGTTCGAGCACGCGCACGCCGCCGACCACATTGACGAACACGTCCTGATCGTAGGTCGCCACACCGGCGTGTCGATGCAACACCGCGAGCAGCATCGCGAGGCGCGTGCTGTCGAGCCCGACGCAGACGCGGCGCGGATTCGCCAGATGACTTTGGTCGACCAGCGCCTGCACCTCCACCAATAGCGGGCGCGTGCCCTCTTGCGTGGCGAGCACGGCGCTGCCGGCGACGTCGTCGCCCTGGCGGCTCAAGAACATGGCCGATGGGTTGCCCACTTCGCGCAGACCGGCGTCGGTCATGACGAACACGCCGATCTCATTGACCGCGCCGAAGCGATTCTTCACGGCGCGGATGATGCGAAACGACCCGCCGGTATCGCCCTCGAAATAGAGCACGGCATCGACCATGTGCTCCAGCACCCGCGGCCCGGCGAGTGTGCCCTCTTTCGTAACGTGCCCGACCAGGAACAGCGCCGTCCCCGATTGTTTGGCGTAGCGCACCAGCTGCGCCGCCGACTCGCGCACCTGCGCGACGCTGCCGGGCGCGGATTGCAGCACCTCGCTGTAGAGCGTCTGAATGGAATCGAGGACCATGACTTGCGGTTGTTCGGCGCGCGCGGCGCCGAGGATGGCTTCCACCTGGGTCTCGGTATAAAGACGCACGCCCTTGAGCGTGTCGGCGCCGACGCCGAGGCGCTGTGCACGCAGTGCGACTTGGTCCGCTGACTCCTCGCCGCTCACATACAACGTACGCGCCGCGCGGCTTAGCGCTGCCAAGGCCTGGATCAGCAGCGTCGATTTACCGACACCCGGATCGCCGCCGAGCAACACCACCGAGCCCGCGACCAATCCGCCGCCGAGCACGCGGTCGAGCTCGCCGAGACCGGTGGAGAGACGCGCGATGTTTTCCGGTGCGACTTCATCGAGACCGCGCGGCGCCACGGCGCCGCCGGCGACGACGCGCATACCGCGGCCGGAAGGGACCGTGCGCGCGGCCGTCTCGAGCAATGCATTCCAGGCGCCGCATGCCGGACACTGACCGGCCCACTTGGGCGTCTGCGCGCCGCATTCGTTGCAGACGTAGAGCGAGGTCGGTTTGGCCATCTCAGCGCTCCACGCGCGGCACGCGCGCGGTGACGTGACACAACAGTTCGTAACCGATGGTGCCGGCGCTCGCCGCCACTTGCTCGATCGGCAAACCTTCGCCCCAAACCACGACACGCTCGCCGACGCGCGCGTCTGGGCACGCGCGCAGATCGACGCTGATCATATCCATCGACACCCGTCCCACCAGCGGCGCAACCCCCTCGCCCACCATGACCGGCGTGCCCGGCACCGCATGGCGCGGATAACCATCACCATAACCGATGGCGGCGACGCCGATCGGCATGTCCTCCGGGCAGCGCCAGCCGCCGCCGTAGCCGACGGCATCGCCTTTGCGTCGCGGTTGGATCGCGATGAGCGCGGTCTCCAACGTCATGACCGGCCGCAATCCGAGCTGCTGCGCGCTATGGCCGAGCATCGGCGACACCCCATATAGCATGATGCCGGGCCGGACCCATTCGAAGTGACACGCGGGCCACCCGACGATACCGGCGGAGTTAGCCAGACTGCGTGCAAGCTCCCTGGGTGTGGAAGCGACGAAGGTCTCGAGTTGCGCGGGCGTGGCGGGATCGGCGGGATCGTCCGCGCTCGCGAGATGCGACATCACCCGCACCTCGCCGACGGATGTACATCGTTTCACGCGCGCGAGCACGTCAGCGGCATCCGCGGCGGGGAAACCCAAACGATGCATGCCGGTGTCGAGCTTGATCCAGACGTTGATGGGCTGCCCGCGATAGGCCTCCAGTGCCTCGACCTGTTCGGGCGAATGCAGCACCGGCTCTAAACGTTGCTGCGCAATGCGGGCCAGCTCGCTTGCGCTGTAGAAACCTTCCAGCAGCGCGATCGGCTGGCGCATGTTTGCGGCACGGATGCGCTCGCCCTCTTCCACGCTGGCGACCCCGAACGCATCGGCATCGGCCAAGTGGTGCGCGACCCATTCGAGCCCATGGCCGTAGCCGTCGGCCTTGACGATCGCCATGACCCGCGAGCGCGGCGCGTACTCGCGCACGCGCGCCAGATTGTGACGCAGCGCGTCGGGGTCGAGTACCGCGCGTGTGGGCCTGGCCATGCGTTAGGTCCGTACCGAACGAGGCAACGGCGCGCTAATAGTCGCGGTCGAAACCGCCGACGCTCGTGTAGTTCTCAAACTTGGTGTATTCGCCGAGGAACGTGAGCGTGACCTTGCCGATCGGGCCATTACGCTGCTTGCCGATGATGACCTCGGCCGTGCCCTTGCTCGGGCTATCCTCGTTGTACACCTCATCGCGGTAGATGAAGAGGATCACGTCGGCATCCTGCTCGATGGCGCCCGATTCGCGCAGGTCCGACATCACCGGGCGCTTGTCGGTGCGACTTTCGAGCGAGCGGTTGAGCTGCGACATGGCGATCAGCGGGACATCAAGTTCTTTCGCCAAGCCCTTCAGTGCGCGCGTGATGCCGGAAATCTCGGTCGCGCGGTTCTCATTCACCTCGCTCGACTGCATGAGCTGCAAGTAGTCGACGATGATGAGCCCGAGCCCGTGCTCGCGCTTGATGCGCCGCGCCCGCGCGCGCAGCTCCATCGGCGTCAGCGCCGGGGTGTCGTCGATGAAGATCGGCGCCTCGGACAGAAGATTAACCGCCGACGTCAGTCGCGGCCAATCGTCGTCGTCCAGCTTACCGGTGCGCATGCGATGCGAGTTGATGCGGCCGAGCGAGGCGATCATGCGCATGGCGAGCTGGGTGCCCGGCATTTCCATGCTAAAAATCGCGACCGGGATCTTGTGACCGACGGCGGCGTTCTCCGCCATATTCATCGCCAGCGTCGTTTTTCCCATCGACGGGCGGCCGGCAACGATGATGAGGTCGGATGGCTGCAATCCCGAGGTCTTTTCGTCGAGATCGTTGAAACCCGTTGCAACGCCGGTGATCGCGTTCTGCGACTGGTACAGCAGATCGATGCGGTCGACCGTCTTGGCAAGCAACGACTTAATGGGCTCGAAGCCGCCGCGGCGGCGCGCGCCGCGCTCGCTGATATCAAAAATGCGCTTCTCGGCCAGGTCGAGTAATTCGCCGGCGGAGCGACCTTCGGTGTTGTACGTGGAATTGCTGATATCCGATGCCGCCTGCAACAGTTGCCGCATAATCGAACGCTCGCGCACGATGTCGGCATAGGCGGCGATGTTGGCGGCGCTCGGCGTATTGTTCGCCAGCGAACCGATATAACTCAGGCCACCGGCAAGCTCGAGCTCGCCGGTACTCTCCAGCCATTCGGAGACCGTAACGACGTCGGCAGGTTTGCTCTCGGCCGAGAGCGCGCTGATGGCCTTGAAGATCAGCCGGTGTTCGCGCCGGTAAAAATCCTCGCCGGTGATTTTATCGGCGATGGTGTCCCAGCGCTGGTTGTCGAGGAGTAGCCCGCCGAGCACGGATTGTTCCGCATCGATGGACTGGGGTGGGAGTTTGAGCGCGTCAACCGCCATTGCCGCCCTCTAGTAGTTGGCGTTGCGGCCGAAGTGCGACCGTGACGCCATTATTCAACAGAAAGCACGGCCTGTCTTGACCGCGCGTCTGCGTATTTTTAGAGATGCTCTGAAAAGTCCGCCACGGACTTTTCAGAGCTGCACGTCCTCGTGCTTAGGCTTCCGCGACGACCGCGACCGTGATCTTGATATTGACTTCCGGATGCAGCGACACCGGGACTTCATGCTCGCCGAGGGTCTTAATGGGTCCGCTCGACAGATGAATCTCGGACTTCGCGAGCTCAAAACCCGCCTGCTCCATCGCCTCGGCGATATCGCGCGTGCCGACCGAGCCGAACATGGTGCCGTCTTCGCTGACCTTGCGTGCGATTTGCACCTTGGCGCCGCTCAGGCGATCGCCGCGGGCGCGCGCCCGATCGAGCGCATCGGCTTGCACCTTTTCCAGCTCGGCGCGACGTGCCTCGAACTTGGTTTTGTTTTCGGCGGTCGCGACCACGGCCTTGCCGTACGGGATCAAATAGTTGCGCGCGAAACCGGCGCGGACTTTCACTTGGTCGCCTAACGCGCCGAGGTTACGGATTTTTTCCAACAAAATGACTTCCATCGCTCGTCTCCCCGAATCAGTGGCTATCGCTGTACGGCAGCAACGCGAGGTAGCGCGCGTACTTGATGGCGCGGCCTAACTGACGCTGA